>CAKQGD010000099.1 GCA_934232845.1 uncultured Oscillospiraceae bacterium | reverse complement strand
CGGTTACAGTTGAGGGTATATCAATATTTTCCAGCGCTTGGGTGTTATAGAATGCCATGTTTCCTATTTTCTTTAATTGAGACCCTGATTCAAATTCTATAACAGTCAGATTTTCTGTACCAGTACAAAAATAGGCCGGCAGTTCAGTTACTTCCTTTGCGATGGTGAGCTTTTTGATGCCGCCCCCCTGAATGACATTGTTTCGTCCTTCGTCATTCATTCCATAGAAATCTACGTCTCCCGGATAGAAAAACTCGTTCATATTTTCGAGACCGGAAATCGCATAAGAACCAACAGTCTTAATATTGGCTAACCCATCAGAAAAGTCAGCCGTGCTGAATCCCGTACCGCGGAACGCAGCGACATAAATGGCATCAACACTATCCGGCAGAACCAATTTCCCTGAATATTCTGTACCATCAATGATGCTGGTAGCTAAACTGCTGCACCCATCGAAAAATGCATACGGTACTGCGATGTGTTCTTCCGTGTAGGACTTAACCCATCCATCCTTGATCTTCACCGTGGGCTTGAAGTTTGTCCAATCGACAGCTGTAATTGAGGTATCTCTTGCAAAAACACCATCACCATAAGAAGTGACGTTTTCGTTAAAGGTCACAGTTCCCGTCAATGCAGTATAGGCAAAGGCACCGGAACCGATGCGGGTCACACCGTCGCCAATCTCAACTTTAGTGATCGGAACAAGCTCATCCGTTGTACGGTCAGCCTCCGGGTCAGAGAGCAGTGCTCTGCGCCACGGGGCAATATCGCCGTCAAAGTCGGCCGGACGCTGCACATTCAGGGCGTAATAGTCCGCCATATCGCCGGAGCCGGAAATGGTCAGCGTATAGGTGTCGATCTTTTCGTATCCCTCTTCCGCAGAGACCGTATAGGAGATGGTGCCGTCCTCGTCGACCTTTCGATACAGGTCGTCCGAATTTTTCTCCAGTTTCCATGTGACAGTATCATTGGCGGTCGCGCCGCAGTTGCCGGACTTTTCGGGCTTGGCAGTCGTTTCCTGCTCCTGCGCCTCTGTATCCTGCTGCGTCTCGCCTGTCTCATCTGCCGCCCACACCGACGGTACCATCGAGAGGATCATCGTCAGCGACAAGAAAATGGACAATAATCGCCGTTTCATATTGTTACCTCCTAAAGCATCTATCTTCTGCCCGCCTCCGCGGGCTTGGTCTACCATAATTTGCTGCCATTGTGCAAAAAGAAACCGCCGCTTCCGGCATGGGCCAAAAGCAGGCGGTGGTGGGATGGGCGCGTGCGCGCCTCTCCTTATGATCGCAACCGGCTGTCATAGCGTGTTCTTCTCAGGAAGAGCCGCGTTAGACCCATCTGGCTTTGCGTCGCCGCCTTTCGGCGGGTTTGCCCAATTCAGTTTTATTGCGTATACAAAATACGCTTCTATAAGCATTTTTTCAAGTAAAATAATGCCGTTTTTTTCCGACTCCACCGGGCAATTTTCGTCAGATTTTCCAATCACCCATCGTGGAGAGGATGAAACTGTCCTGCATCCTGCTCAAACGGGCCTGTCTCTCTGCCGTTCGGAGCTGCCGCAGATCCGTCGTTCCCGCCCTTGCTC
>CAKQGD010000098.1 GCA_934232845.1 uncultured Oscillospiraceae bacterium | reverse complement strand
AGGGACGATTCACCGACGCATACATTGAATTGGAACGTGCCTACGCGCAGATTAAGGATAACGGTCAGATCAACATGGAGCTTTGCTGTGATTTTCTGTCTCGGCGGCTCTCGCTGCATACCGATGTGGAAGAGCGGTATACCTTTGCGGAGCGGTACGCGGCTCTGCTGCGTTACCACGATGCGTCATGGATCAATATTTGGAGCGCCACCGCTGCATATTACCACGCGCTGAGGGGTGAAACGGATAAAATTCCGGAGATTTTTTCACAGCATCGGCTCTCCGACGTCAATATACTCGCGCCGGGTAAACCAATGATGGAAATGATAGAAAATCAAGTGTATCTTGCCCAAGGCGCTTATGCCAAGGTGGCGGGGCGCAGCGCAGAGCTTTTGGCTGTATGCGAGGCGATGCACTACGCGTTGGCGGCTCTGCATATCCGTGTCCAGACGGCGGCGGCTTATGATAAGCTTGGAAAAGCCGAGGAGGCGCGCGCGTGGCTGACAAAGGCCCTTTCTGATGCCGAGCCGGACGGTCTTGTGATGCCGTTCGTGGAGAACTACGATTTCCTGAAGCCCTTGTTGGTTCGGGAGATGAAGAATGAACTGACCGCGAAGATCACCGAGTTGGGGGAAGCGGCTAACCGACGGAAAGCGGCAAGCGTCCGTCCTGCTGTATTCGACGCACTGACATGGCGGGAATTTGAGATCGTAGAGCTGATGGCGCAGCGGCTGAGTAACCGCGAGATCGCGGAAAATCTCTATCTTTCCGAGGGCAGTGTAAAGCAGTATGTGAATCAGATCTATTCCAAACTTCATATGGAGGGCGACACCCGAACCAAGAGAAAGCGGCTTGTCGAGCTGCTCATTCAAAAAAACTAACCTTTGGTTAATGGTTATTTTATCACATCCGCCGTACAATGTTTGTACGGCGGATTTTTTTGCGAAAAGGAGGGTACGCACTTGAATCGAAGGTATCTCACAGCCGTTACTCCGCTGCCCGATCATGTTTTGCAGGTCGATTTTGTATCGGGAAGCAGGCTTTTTCTTGACATGAAACCGTATCTTGACAAAATTCGGTTTCGCCCGCTTGCGGATGTGCAGGTTTGGAACAGCGCAGTGACAAACGGTATTTTTGTCCGCTTCGGTGATGTAGAGCTGAGTCACGATGAAATTCTATCCATGGCGGAGCAGGAGTATTGACACAGCTTATTTGAAAAGGAGAAAAGAAATATGAAAAAACTGAAAAAATATTTGTCTGTCATGCTGGCGGCGCTTCTGTGCCTGAGCCTTGCCGCCTGCGGCAGCGACAGTGATTATGATAACAACGACAACGACGGCGATTACCTCAATGCCGGCTCCGACGCGCCGGACAGCTTTGAGGGAATGGTGAAGGATTCTCTGCTGATGGTCGATCTTTATGTCTATGGAGGCGCATGGAGTGGCGAGGACGGCAGTACGCTGATCGCAGCCGCCAACGACGACGGCGATGAGGTGCGCTTTGAACTGTATGATTCCGACGAAGAGCTGACCGCCAGCGGCTATATTCAGTCTGTACCGGACTACGGCTATGATTATTTCTACAACGAGCACGATGGTGTGGCTTACCGCAGTTGGTCCGACGAGGCGGGTGCGCTGCATATTGCTTCTATCGGTACTTTTACGCATGTAACCGGCGATACACCCGGTGAAAACATCGGTGATGAGGACGATGAGTGGTGTGAAACCCTTGCGGGCGTCTGGTTTATGGATGCAAACGCCGAGGCGCGCAGTATCATCA
>CAKQGD010000097.1 GCA_934232845.1 uncultured Oscillospiraceae bacterium | reverse complement strand
GTATAAGGGAGGCCCGAGGCCCCTTTCAAAATGAAGCGTTCTGCTTTTTCATCGTGGTTTGTCACGATCGAATCCACAAAGACCTCTGAAGGGGAGTCGGCAGCGTTTACATCCACATCGGCTTTTTTAATCCATCCGGAAGAAAGCTCGTAGTATTCTCCCATTGAACTGAGAACGCGGTCTGTGACGCCCTGTTTATAAATGGCTTTGAAAGTGCCTTCTTTTACCGAGTCATCATAGTAGACAGAAGCACTTGTAGTATTGACCGTAACGGTAGGAACCGCCCCGTCTCCTGCAACAAATACACTGCCGTTGGAGAAAAACTGTGTACCGTAGCTTTCAATCGTATATGTGACGGCGCCTATCTCAAGGACTTGCCCCTCAGCGGCTCCGGAAACGGAGATCTCTCCGGTAAAGGTCGCGGGCACACCGTCCGAAGCGGCCGCTTTTTGATTGAGCACAACGGTTTTTCCGCCTAAAGAAGCTGTTACGGTTGTGTTTGCGGGCGCAACACAGGAAAGGGATATCGTTTCTCCGTTTTCCGCAATGGCAGAGCTTTTCGGCGTCATGGAGGTCACCTTTGTGGTGGTTGCAGCCGTGCCGCCCGTATCGGAGGAGCGCACAATGCGAACCGTCTCTGCATCAGAGTCCTGGCGGAATGTAAATACATTTGTTCCGTTGACAAGATTGACAAGAACGCCGAACACGCCGTCCTCTGTGCGGCGGTCAACCGCGGAGCCGTTCATTGTCAGCGGTCTGCTGGGGTCGCTGGTGCCCATGATAAAGTATGCAGAATACGTTGTGGTCAATGTGTCTGCGGGGCGGGTAATGGTCAGCTCCTGCGCGGGAGCATACTCCACGGAAAAAACTTCCGTTTCTGAGGAATTTCGAAGGGAAGCGATCAAGCTTCCTGCAAAATTTTCATCCGATTGCAGATAGCGGTAGGTTCCGCAGACGCTTCCCAGCGTGCCGGCGCTTTCTGATACATAGACGCGTGCCGCATATTCCTCGGTACATTCCACAGAAGACGAGACGTCGATCATCGGTGCAACCGCCGCGGGAGAAACCTCCTGTGTCCAGAGAGAAAGGCGAGAAGCGAAATTTTCCTCATCAAAACCGGTGGATGCCTCGATCTGAGGCAGTATCAGGTCAAGGTAAGGCGCGAGGGAGGCGGCCTCCTCCAAAGAGACATCCGGAAGTATGGCGCCGATTTTCGTTTTTCCCTCGACGGCGGCAGCTACATTTTCCAAAAGAACGGCGGCCGCTTCGGCGTCGTCCGTCGGCAGAAGATTTTCCAGTAAAATTCCAGAAAGGGCCGGATATTTGCGCGCGGTTTTTGCAAGATCCTTGGCATTGAGACGAACGGTTTCTCCCTTCTCGGGATCAAGCAGATAGCCGTCATCCTGTGCCTGCAGCAGTAGAGACGAGTCTTTTGAAGCGGGATGAGAATCTGACAGCGCCGAAAGATCACTGCCGAGTCCGTAAGGATCCACGACGGCGTACACGGTAAGGTTACGCTTAGAAGCAGCCTTGAGCAATTCCCGAAGAGGATCAAAAAATGTAAACTCGCCTTGCTTTTTTACAAAATACTGACTTGTCGGAAAATAAGACGACGCATAAAGAGCGCCGCCGTCTGCGCGGATTTCATAAAAAATCGCGTTATATCCGGCGCTGACAGCGTAATCCGTCAATTCTCCGATTTCGTTTAGAAGCGTTTTGGCGGAGAGATTTGGGGCAGAGGGAAAATCAATATTTTCCGCAGAACGGACAAGCAGTCCGCGAAGCGGCTCGTTTTCCGCCGAAGATTCCTCGTCAGCCCATACGGCTGCAGTACACGGAATCAGAAGTAGCAGAACACAAAAAAAGGAAAAAAGTCGTTTCATTTGATCTCCTTTAATTTTCTCTAC
>CAKQGD010000096.1 GCA_934232845.1 uncultured Oscillospiraceae bacterium | reverse complement strand
CACCATAAAAAATCGGCAGACAGACTCTTGTAAAGTCTGTCCGCCGATGGTAACATGCCACAAACCGCAGAGAGAGGTATTAAGGCATGATGTGTATTTTGGTTTCGATCAGCGTGATGCTGCTGTATGGGGTGCTGGCGATCACGGTGTTCCGGTCATGGTATGCGGCGCATACCGCCCTGACAGACGGCATTTTCTTTGTTTTGCTGGGACTGGCAGCTTTGTCCTGGCTGTACACTCTTGTCCGCATGGTGCGAGGCTGCTGAGATGAAATCGGGTTTGGCACGATTGCCGAACCCGATTTCGCAGGTATGTTCATTCATAGCGATCTGAGGAAGAATCGGGTTTGACAATGTTGTCAGACCCGATTCTTTCAGTTTTCACGCATAACTTTCCGGCAATGCTGCCGAAATGTTTCCGCCCGCAGGCGGCATTGGGGCCAGGGGTTTTCCCCTGCAAGTGGCATTTTGACATCAAAATGCTATGCTTGCGCCACCAGGAACGGGCCGAGTATGGGGTAGCTACATACCAAGAGACATTTAGCCAATATTGAATGTGAAATGCTTTACATCATCTTCCAATGAAATCGGAGGGCACGTGAAAAACAAAATGAAGTTTTTGCTTAATTTAGGGGAGAGGACACCCTCTTAGCACCCCCTCAGCATCACACTTAGCATCCACTAAGCACTCTCTTAGGCCCTTAGTACGTTTATCAGCTAGCAAAGTATTATCTCCTAAGAATATGCTTTGAAGACGAGGTTGATATGCGTTGACCGCAGTGCTACTGTCGTTCTCGCTGACGGTCGCGATCTCTAATCCACAAATAATCGATTCCTTGAATAGTATAAATTGTATAGAATATAAAAAAATATTTGATTA
Organism: uncultured Oscillospiraceae bacterium; assembly: GCA_934232845.1. Taxonomy (GTDB): domain Bacteria; phylum Bacillota; class Clostridia; order Oscillospirales; family Ruminococcaceae; genus Yanshouia. Next base: position 1,641 of record CAKQGD010000096.1, on the reverse strand, counting down.
AATCGCGAATGGAAATGAACAGGAAAATGAGTTAATATCTAATTGCATATGATATATCAGATTTTTAATTAATAATATACTATTTTAAATTTTGGAGAAGCTTGGCTATGGGATTCGATAACTTGAATATTTCTATTGAATCAACATCGATTTGCGAGCAAGTCGAAGATATTCTTCGCAAACAGATTATTTCCGGTGAGTTGAAAAGCGGAGATAAAATCTCGATCCGTGAGCTGAGTGATTCGCTTGAAATCAGCGCAACTCCTATCAATGCAGCCATCAAAACGCTGGTTAGCGAAGGATTTCTTATTTCCATTCCCCGAAAGGGCGTAGTGGTATCCGATATGTGCGAGATGAGTCTAAAGCAAATCGTATATTTTCGTGCTTCCCTTGAAGGCGTCGCTGCTTATTTTGCTGCAGAGAATGCTACCCCTGAAGAAATCAACCAAATGGAAAGCTTTCTCGCCCTGGCCCAACTGTCAATAAAGCGAAAAGATAAATTTGCTTTAAAGGAGGCAAACGGCGGCTTCCATTCTTCAGTCCGCAATGCGTCCCATAGTACATTTTTAGTTAAACAAATCAATACATATCGTTCTTTTGCAAACTCTGTTCGATGGAATGAACAGACAAACTACGAGGACCTGCTCATCTCATACGAGGATCATCTGGCGATTTTTCAATCAATTAAAGAAAGAAAAGCTGCTCTGACTGAGCAGCTCATGGTTACACACATAAGAAATGGTACAAAAACTTATCCTGCGCGTAAGCCCCTGGCTCAGGCAGAGAAGCTGCTGGAAAGCCTCGAAACAGAAGAGATATAAATCCGTCATATACGGCGGAATTTATATAAGAAGCCATATCTAAGAAAGGAGTCCCAAAATGAAAAGAAGAAGCATCTCTCTCATCTTGGCGCTTGCCATGATCATCCTGACCTTCGCTGGATGCGCCGGCGGAAAGACAGAAAGTACAATTCCTCCTGAATCAAAAGCTCCCGAGTCTGTTGCTTCTGAGTCTACTACGCCTCCTGAAACTGCAAAAATCGACTATCCGACACAGGGAATCACGCTTACAGTTCCTTCTAAAGCCGGCGGTGCAATCGACATGGTGAGCCGTACACTGGCTACTGAAATGGAAAAAACTCTGGGCCAAACCATTACTGTCGTCAATAAGGAAGGTGGTGCGGCTGGTGCGATCGCTGAGTACTACGCAACAGCTAAGAACGACGGATATAATCTCTTTATCATTGATAAGGGTATGCTTTCCAACCACGTTGCCGGCACGTTTACCGTGAGCTATATGGATTTTGATCCCATCGCACAGGTCGATGAGAGCGTTCAGCTGATTGTTTGCAACTCCGCCCTGCCGTATGAAACTCTGGAAGATGTTGTTGAAGCAGCAAATGCCAATCCTGATACAATCACAATTGGCTGCACCGGTACGGCCGGAATCTCGTTCCTTTCCGTTTTTGGCGTGGTCAACAACAAGGCTCCTCTGAAAATTGTCCCCTATACCGGAGGTGCTGAACTGAAAGCTGCGATCTCTGGCGGCGATGTCAATCTTGCCTCGCTGAAAACCTCTGAAGTTGTTGCTCTGGAAGAAGGCGGTTATCTCCGTGTTCTGGCCTGCTGCGGTGATAAGCGT
>CAKQGD010000095.1 GCA_934232845.1 uncultured Oscillospiraceae bacterium | reverse complement strand
ATGTATGATCTGCCGATCCTTCTTGGCATTTTAGCCGCCGGCAGCTCAATAAAAGCGCCGAACTTCGTAATACCGGTTACTTTCCCTTCTACGATTGAACCGACTTCCACCGTCATAGACGACCCGATCCTCCAAATTCCATGTTTCTCCTGAATACCGAACGCTGTCAGCCGCCCGAACGATCTACAAAAATCTTTTCGTCCGGATAAGCGTAGCCGAGCTTCTCGTGCGCCATATATTCGATATACGCTTCATCGTCACCGAGTTCAAGCAGACGCTCCGTCTCCGCATTTGCGAGTTTTTGCTGCTCCACTCCCGCAGTCAGCGAGGCTAATTGTCGGCGTTTTGCCGCAACCTCAAGCTGCATGGAGATCAAAGTGAAGGCAATATAGACGGCAAATGTACAGACAGAGATACGAAGCAGCAGATTTTTTTTTCGGCGCTTTCTCTTTACCATCTAAATCACCTCCATTTTCCACGATACAGTTCAGATAGCATAATTATACTATAGAATTCTATCGTGTTTCAAGGGGAAATTTGGATTTTCGCTTTCTTTTTTTGAAAAAAATAAAATTTTTCTTTCTAAAATCGGAAAAAAGTCTTTTTTTAAAAAATATATATGAACGAAGCTGTCCGGCCGTACGCTTTCCAAGCAAAAGAACATGCTCTCCCGCCCTTTTTCCGGAGGCAGCGGCCCTGTCCGCCGCAGCACCCGTGGCCTTTTGAAATCTTCTGCGCAGCCGGTTTATATGCCGTATCGTTTTTCCCTCAAGGCGAGAAAGCACGCGGCCGATTGTGCCAAAATAAATTGCAGTTCCGAAAGCCATGCCGATTAAAAGAAAAAAGCGCGGCCGGCCGTCGGAGGCAGCCAAAAAAAAACGAAAGGCGGTCAATGCGGCTATACAGAAAAATAAAATATCCCCCACTGCCGCAGCAGGCCCGATAAACTGAAGCAGACGGCGCGGTGCCCGAAAGCACTCGTACAGAACTCCTATAAAAAATCCGGCACCGACAGCCTTGAAAAATAAAAGAGCCTGCGCGCCGACGGACAGAAAAAGTTCCTCTCCGATCATCGGAACAGCCTTGCAAACAAAGAACCGCCTGCAGAACGGTCACCGGTATACTCAAGCGAATGAATCGTTCCGTCAAGCACAAGCTCTCCTGCGTCGATATCGATGCGGCCGATGTGCAGTCCGCTTCCTCCGATCAGAAGCTCCCCGTCCTCGGTAAATACCGCGACGGTCTCGTCGTCAAAACGGTCTATGTCCGTCACTCCGGTCAGCCGCAGGCGGCTGCGTCCTTCTATCACGACCGTATGCGGCGACGCGGCAAGGCGCAGATCTTCCGCCATTTTCATCCCTCCCGTCCGCTCTATTCTATGCAGACGGATCGGTATCTTATGCCAATCAGCCCAGCGCGATATATAAATCGGAAGCATCCTCTTTTTTGGTATGCTCAACCACGGAAAGAACCCGCACGGAAATCGGTTTCTGCCCCATCTGAATGGTCAGGACATCCCCCTCTTTGACGTCGTAAGAGGCGCGGGCGGGCTTGTCATTTACCAAAACGCGCCCTGCGTCACAGGCCTCGTTCGCCACGGTGCGCCGCTTGATCAGACGGGAAACCTTTAGATATTTGTCGAGCCTCATAGGAAAGCTCCTTTCAAAATAAAAATCCTGATATAACAAAACCGCCCTGCGAAAGGCGGTTTTGATCGGACTGCATTACTTGGATACAGCGTCCTTCAGAGCCTTGCCGGCCTTGAAAGAGGGAAGCTTTGACGCCTCAATGGTGATCTCCTTCTTGGTTCTCGGGTTGATGCCCTTTCTCGCGCCGCGGGTCTTTACCTCAAACGCGCCGAACCCGACGATGGAAACCTTTTCACCGGCCACAAGAGCCTCCGTGATGGAATCGATCACAGCGGCGACAACCTTTTCGCTGTCCTTTTTGGAATAGCCGGTCTTTTCCGCAACGGCTCCGATCAAATCTGCTTTCGTCATGATTGAATACCTCCATTATTTTACTTCTTACATCATAACCTGTTTTTTGCCTCTTCCCAAAGCAGCAAAAGCTGTTCTTCCGAAGCTTCTTTCATGTCGATTTGCCGTTTTTTCGCAATGCGTTCCGCTTCTGCAAAACGGTTGACAAAAGTACGGCAGACATCCGACAAGCTTTCCTCCGCGTCAATTCCAAGCATTTGAGAAATCGCAGTCACCGAAAAAAGAAGATCGCCTATTTTCTCTTCCGGCACTGGAGTTTTCGGCTGTGCGAGAGCGGACTCAAGCCCGGCAATCTCAGTGCGAAGGACACTGACGGCAGCCTGTATGCCCGGATACCGAAAACCGGCGCGCGCCGCGCGCGACTGAAGCTTTTGGCAGCGCATCAGCGCCGGAAAGCAATCCGGAACCGCCGTAAGCGTCTGCAATACCGTTGACTGACCTTTTTCTCGGATCTTGATCTCCTCCCAAAGGGCGAGTACCTCATCCGGATCTCCAGCCTCCCGCTGCGCAAAAATATGCGGGTGACGGCGAATCAGCTTGCGGCAGATTCCATCCGCCACATCGTCGAAATCAAAGCCGCCCTCTTCCTCGCTCATGCGGCTTTGGAACACAACCTGAAGAAGCAGATCGCCCAGTTCCTCACAAAGCGCGTCGGAATTCTCCCGATCAATCGCATCTGCCACCTCATAAGCTTCTTCGATCACATTCTTTCGAATCGATCGGTGTGTCTG
>CAKQGD010000094.1 GCA_934232845.1 uncultured Oscillospiraceae bacterium | reverse complement strand
GTGTGCCGTCGCAAAAAATACATATGTCGATTGGACCCGAAAGAAAGAATATCAGAATCTTCCGCTTGAGGAAGAAACACTCTCTTTCGAATCGACAAAAGGCGACCCCGCGGACGAATGCGACGCGCGCCAGAAAAATCTGGAGCTCTACCGCCGGATACAGGAACTGACAAACCCGTATCGGGACGTGATCTGGCTGCGGGTTTTCGCGGGACTTGCTTTCTGCGAAATCGCGGATGTGATGGGAAAGAGCGAAAACTGGGCCCGGGTGACCTTTTACCGCGGGAAAAACCGATTGAAAGAAAGGATGACAGAGAATGAAACTGCCCTGTGAAATTGTACGAGACCTGATGCCGAGCTATGTGGACGGGCTGACTGCACCCGTTACATCCGAGGCGGTCGAAGAGCATATGAAAGAGTGCGAAGCCTGCCGCACGCTCTGCGGCACGATGCGTTCCCCCTGCGAGACGGCGCAGGCGGGCGAGGACAAGAACTTATTTGCGGCGCTGCACCGCCGCTTCAGCCGAAAAACGCGCAGGATCGCGGCGGCGGCAGTCTGTACGGTCGTACTGGCGGGCACCGGAATATGGGCGGGCTTTTCTCTGCCGCTGCGTCCGATTCCCGTCGAGGCGCTTTCTGTGCAGGCGGACGTGTATCCCGTCGCGGCATACGCATCCGGTGAAAGCGAGGACGGCTCCGTGACGATAAGCATGTTTTCTAACGATGCCGAGACCGGAAAATCCGTAAGCTTTCCCAAGTACAACCTCGCCTTCATCTGCTCGGAAGAACTGCTTGGAGAGAACTCTTACGCCACCGCTATCCGAATTGAATCCGACTATGTAATTCGCGCGGTTGACGCCGACCGCATCGAAGAAGACGGAAAAGCCGTGTATTTGCTTTCCGATGCGCGCACCAGCCTGCTCGGTGGAAAAACCGCCGCCAAAAGCTCGCAGGTGACGCTTGAATTTGCCGCCGTCGATGAGATTCGCTGCGTCGATTCCGAGGGAAATCAGACGACGCTTTGGACGCGCCCGGTAAACGAGTGAGCCGTTTTTGGACGGCGGAAGTCTTGGGGGAAAATCCGTTCTTTGCACCGCTTGGGGTCTTGACTTTGCTTCTGCGGCATATTATAATATTTCTGTTCCAAAAACTGAATCGCCCGCTTATCAAGAGAGGCTGAGGGAACAGGCCCTGCGAAGCCCGGCAACCTGCGTCGTGTGCAAGGTGCCAAATCCTGCGGTATCGTGCCGAAAGATAAGATTTATCCGCGCCCGGCTCGATGTCGGGCGCTTCTTTTTTTGCAGAAGAAAGGAGAAATTGATCTTTATGGCACATTATCTGTTTACATCCGAATCCGTTACCGAGGGTCATCCCGACAAGATCTGCGACCAGATCTCCGACGCGGTGCTTGACGCGATTCTTGCGCAGGATCCGCAGGGCCGCGTGGCCTGCGAAACCTGCTGCACCACCGGCATGGTGCTGGTGATGGGAGAAATCTCAACCTCATGCTATGTCGATATTCCCAAGATCGCCCGCGGCGTGATTCGGGACATCGGCTACGACCGCGCAAAGTACGGCTTTGACTGCAACACCTGCGCGGTGCTGACCTCGATTGACGAACAGTCCGGCGACATTGCGCTGGGCGTGGACAACGCTGCCGAGAAAAAGAGCGGCGCCAGCACCGAAAGCGATGAGAACGGCGCGGGCGATCAGGGCATGATGTTCGGCTATGCCTGCGACGAGACCCCTGAGCGGATGCCGCTGCCCATTTCGCTTGCGCATCGCCTGGCGCGCCGTCTGACCGAGGTGCGCAAGACCGGCGTTCTGCCGTATCTGCGTCCCGACGGCAAAACACAGGTGACCGTCGAGTATGACGAGAATGATAAGCCCGTGCGTGTGGACACGGTCGTAGTCTCCTCGCAGCACTCCGACGCAGTCGAACTTTCTCAGATCCGCGAAGACATCGTGCGCGAGGTGATCCGTGCCGTGGTGCCCGCGGAACTGCTGGACGGCAGCACCAAAATTTTCATCAATCCCACGGGTCGTTTCGTCATCGGCGGCCCGCAGGGCGACAGCGGTCTGACGGGACGTAAGATTATCGTAGATACTTACGGCGGCTATTCCCGCCACGGCGGCGGCGCTTTCTCCGGAAAGGATCCGACCAAGGTGGACCGCTCTGCGGCCTATGCTGCGCGCTGGGTCGCGAAAAACGTTGTCGCCGCGGGTCTGGCGGCGCGCTGCGAGGTGCAGCTTGCCTATGCCATCGGTGTGGCGCATCCTGTCTCCGTGCTGGTGCAGACCTTCGGCACCGGAACGGTGAGCGACGCGGTTCTGTCCGAGGCGGTGCAGAAGGTATTCGACCTGCGCCCCTCCGCGATCATCCGCACGCTCGATCTTCGCCGCCCGATCTACCGGCAGCTCGCCGCCTATGGTCACATGGGACGCGAGGACCTCAATGTTCCGTGGGAAAAGACCGACCGCGCCGATGCGCTGCTCGCTGCGGTGAACGGTATCCGCTGAGAAGGACGGAGCATAGACGATGTGATTGGGCTTCCGATTTATTTTCTGACGTCACTTTTTATGATTGATATCGGAATCGCGCAGCTCAAAAGCAAAGACCCTGTCGGATTCTATTCGGGTGAAAAGCCGCCGAAGAAAGAAGCACTCACAGATGTCGCCGCATGGAACAGAAAGTACGGGCGGATGTGGGTGGTTTACGGAGCGGTGATTCTGCTGTCCTTTTTTGGCGGAGCCGCTGTCGGCGATTCCCTGCGGAGCGTGGTCCCCATGCT
>CAKQGD010000093.1 GCA_934232845.1 uncultured Oscillospiraceae bacterium | reverse complement strand
TTACAGACAGGGCGAAAAACAGGGTGTAGATCTCCAGCGCAAGAAACAGCGCAGCGAAAATCAGAACGCCCCAGCGGGCCCAGCCACGGATCGGCGCATACTCCGGGCGGCAGCCCCATATCGTGCCCGCACAAAGGAGCAAAAAACCGAAGGGAAAGCAGAACTTCAGTTCTCGCCGGGATAGCTGCCAGTCATTCCAGTCATTGATAAAGAACAGAAGAAAACCCGCAAGACCCAACAGATATCCCACGCTGTGCACCCTCCGATGTCTTTGAACTATCTATGATAATCAGATAGTTTAATTTCTCATTCTCTACTATACTTGTTTTTTCGTTGATTTTCAAGGGCTTAATTTTATATGGTGAAAAAAGGCCGCCACTTGAAACAACTTTCAAGTGGCGGCCATTTCCGTAAGCGGCAGTTTAAGTGCTGGGTCAACCTGCTTTCGAGTGAGGCAGATACTCTTTTATTCCGTTTTGAAAGTGACAATAGGGGCACAAGAGAGAACTCCCGGTCGGAGAATCAGGGTGGATGATATTTAACAGATTCATTCCGCTGTTTTTACAATCATGCCACCACTTAGACTCTAATTCGAAGGCTCCTTTTGCGGTATTTGTGTACGAGAAAATAAAATACGAACAATGGTAAAGTAATCCATGTGTTAACAACCGAGTCTGCAGACAGCAATCAGAACGACCTACATATCGGAATATAAGTTGTCCGTTATTTTCATTGCCGAGGATATATGCCCCTGGCCGGTATTTCTGCACCACAGAACGAATAACGTCAGGTGTCATACGGTAGGGAGTAGCATTCATTCAGGAACGTACCTCACGATCATACTCACTCAACGCAGTGGCCAGGGTTGTTCCCCACTGATTACGCAGGGATTCGAAAAGCTCCTCGTGATTATCAAACATAGATTCCGCTTTGGCATATGCAAACAGTAAAAGCAAAATGGCGTTTTTGATATCCTGATGTTCCTGGTTCACCTCGGCATCCTCCAAATCACCAAAAAGGGGCTGCAGGATGCTTTTGTAAAACGGATGATTTACATTAAGCTTGATGATGATATTATTCAACAGATGGACCGTATCGAATAGGATGGTCTTAGGATAACTAACAGGCTCAATAGAATATGGTTTTTTCCTGATTTCCGCCTTCTTTTCCTCTTTCTTCTCTGCGTTGTATCGCTCATTCCCCAGTGCAGCGGAAGCCAACGCGTCAACCTGATGTTCGTCTTCGGACTCAGTCAGATTCTTTCCCTTTTTGCTCTTGGGGAGAATGTAGCTTGCCTTTGCCATTGCCTCCTCGGCTTTTCCAAAGTTACCAGCACGCTTACTTGCTTCGGATTTGTTTACACTCCACGTTTCCTGGACCATTTTGCGTGCTGTTTGAACAACATCCTTAATTATGTCTTTAATCTGGTCTCTTAAATCGGCTGTGGGTTCTGCGCCGCGCTTGATGTATCTAACCTGAAAGTCGTGGTCAAGCTCGGGAGGGAAAGAGATTTCGCACCCCCACCAACGGTCGATGTCCAGCGCCCGCGCCTCGCCCTTTTTACCGGTAATATAGGGGACATGACCATAAAAAACCTCTCGGTCAGCTCGCAGAATTGAGATACCTTCATTCCTGTCGATTTTGCGCTTTTTGGCCTCTGCGCTTCCGCCCGCCCCCATGGTAGGACGCCATTCTTCGGGCAACAGAGACATTCGGATTACCACATCTGCCGTTTCTCCGTCAGTCCCTGGAATCTCTCGGGGAAGGCGGAATTCCCCGAGAGAGGTGGCTTTCGGCTCGATAGTTCCTTCGGCAATGAGCTTTTGCTCATCAAAAATCGTAGGGCTTGCCATGTACAGCGGGTCGTGCAGGTAGACACGTTCGCCGTTCAGCTTGATTTCCAGACCGCGTTCGATGAATTTCCGGTAAGTTTGCCCCAGATAGTTGGAGAAATCAACATTTCCGTCGATCCGGTCACATTTCTTCAGAAGAACAATCGTGCCGCTGGTGCCTTTCAAAATGTCGGCAAGTTGTTTGGGCGGCGCTTGTACGATAGGGCCCGGAATGCGCAGCAGATTTCCTTGCTGAATGTCGTCCAAATCAATGAAGGTATAGAGGAAATCATCATTCGCTCGAGTTCTGGAATAGACCTCGATTCGTCTGGCAAGGGAGATGCTGCCTAAAGTCATGCCAACACCAAAGCGGCCAATTCCACGCTTGCCGGTGTGCTCACGAATCGATTCGCCCAACGCCAAGCATTTATGGAGTGTGTCTTGATTCATACCGCAGCCATCATCGACCACAGCAATCTCTGTGATTTGGTCTGTGGCTTTCTTCTTTCCAGGCTTGCGAACTTTTTCGACGGTTACCTCTACGTTGATATGAGCTGCTTTGGCCTCAACGGAGTTGTCAACGATCTCGCCCAACCCATTATGGGGCGAATAATCGTTATAACGCAAAGACTCGTACATACGGTCAACACGAATAAGTGCGACGGAAGAGTCCTGCATGGTTTCGCTGGCGTTCATTTCGATTTTGTTTTCAGTCATTGTTTTGACCTCCGATAAATATTTCGAGTCCTGAAAAAGAAAGAGGCCTTACATGGATGTAAGGCCTCAGGACGACATAATTATCGGATATACAACAATAGATGCACTACCCCTTGGAAAAACAGGGCAGCGCCATCTTAATTATTCAGATATATCGTCGATAATTCTGCACTTCTGTTCCCATGAAACTATGCCATGAGACTCTTACAAAACTCGATAGCATACATATATCACACTATTTCGACATTGTCAATAGTGGTTTTTAGATTTTGTCAACTCGTCAGCCATAGGAATAACCACGGGAAAAGATAAGATCGCTGTCTATACTATCC
>CAKQGD010000092.1 GCA_934232845.1 uncultured Oscillospiraceae bacterium | reverse complement strand
GCGTTCTAACCAGCTGAACTACCGGGCCATTTGCTGAGACGGGCTTGTCCGGCATCCTGTCTCGCGTCAGCTTATTTATTATATCCGAATATACCCAAATTGTCAATAGTGTTTTCAAAATAAAATCTAAAAAAATGCATCCAACGCATAAGCACAAAAAAATACGAAAAAATAGAATTAGGAGGATGCAAATAATATGAAAAACAGACGTGTAATTCGAGGAAACTTCACAACGCTGCCCACAGGATCGGATGTCCTCTCTGCAAATCTTACAAACGCAGTAACGGAAAATGAACATCCACTCAAACCGGGCAAAACCGTTTTTTCCTCCCCCGAGTGTGTACGGGAAGCGCGATTTTTCTCTGAGGAGAATGAAAAATAAATTTAAAACGCAATCAAATTCTGAAATTCCGCAAGCTTCTTTTCCCCGATTCCCTCCACATTTAAAAGATCTTCTGCGCAAGTGAAATTTCCGTTTTCTTCTCTATATTCGACAATGCGTCGTGCAAGCGTCTCGCCAATACCGGGAAGCTCCTGCAAATGCTCTGCGTCGTCTGTATTCACATTGATGAGATAAATCCCGGCGGCTTCTGAGGAGGAAACTTCCTTGAGGTAGCCGGGATGCTCTCTTGGAAAAACCGTATCGAAAAGAAGAAGCGCAACGCACAAAACCGCCGATAAAATTGCCGCGGCCGCTAAAAAGTATTCTGTTTTGCTTAAACGCTCGTTCAAAAGCCGTACTCACGGTTCCTTTCCCAGAAGTTCAATCGCATCTGCGAGCGCGCCGTCCTGTACAGCGCATACAGTATGTTCGCAGACCGCCTTGATTTCAGGCGCAGCGTTCTGCGGACAGAAGGTTCGAATTCCCGCAACGCTCAGCATATTGAGATCATTCAGATAGTCACCGATTGCCGCAACCTTTGCGCGTACAAGACCATATCTGGCAATGACCTCTTCCAAAGCCGCGCCCTTTGACACACCGTGCGGTACAATTTCTACCAGAGTCGTATCCGAGGCCGTTACATCCGATCCAAAGAGCTCCTTTCGACGAAGCCATTCCATGGTATCCAATCTTTTTTCTTCCGGCACATGGAACAGAAGCTTTCCCCACGGAAGAGGAATGTTTTCAATTTTTTCAGCTTTGACCTGTTCTTCCACTGAAGGGCCGATTTGATAACGGTCATTCTGCGTACAGATCGTAATCGGCCAATGCGGATATTCTCGAGAAATTTGCATCACAGTAGTATAAAGCTCCTCCGGCAGAGCGTAAAATACAATCGGTTCTCGTTTTTGGCTGTCGTATAAAAGTCCGCCATTCAGCAAAATACAAGGGCTATTGATCATCGGCAGCTTTTCCAACAGGTCAAAGGTACGCTTCGTAGGACCGCGTCCTGTCGCAAGCGCAAATCGACCCCCTTCTTCCACAAAATACGCCAGAGCATCGAGGTTTCTTTTGGGAATTCCCCAATCTTTTGTTAAAAGCGTATTGTCTACATCGCTGTAAATGGCAAAACCTTCATATCTTTTCATTCAGATATTCTCCTCAATTTTCCTAAAAACTGCTGAAATTCTGCGGGAGGCGGGACCTCAAAGCGCAGATATTTCCCTGTCACTGGATGTACAAAGCCAAGAAGTCCGGCGTGAAGGCACTGTCCATGAAGGCCGCTGATTCCCTTAGCCGGACCGTAAACCGGATCTCCCGCCACCGGATGACCTATTGACGCCATATGTACGCGAATTTGATGTGTCCGTCCCGTCTCCAGTCTGCATTTGATGTAAGAATAACCGTTGAATCGTTCCTGTACACTATAATGCGTTACAGCCCGGCGAGAGTTTTTGGAAGTCACAAACATTTTTTTTCGATCAATGGGATGGCGCCCAATAGGTGCGTCTACCGTACCCTCATTTTCACGGGGACATCCGCAGATTATCGCGTCATAAACTCGCTCTATGTCATGTATCGCAAAACGCTCCGCGAGAGCCGTATGCGTATAATCATCCTTTGCAACTACAAGAAGACCGCTTGTATCTTTATCGATACGGTGTACAATTCCAGGACGAATGATCCCGTTGATCGAAGAAAGCCGTCCCTCACAGTGAAAAAGCAATGCATTGACAAGCGTACCGGTATAATTTCCCGGCGCGGGATGTACCACCATCCCCTGCGGTTTATTAACGACTAAAAGAAATTTATCCTCGTATATGATCTCGACAGGAATATTTTCCGGAATCGCCTCTGCCGCTGCAGGTTCCGGAAGTTCATATTCCAGTCGATCTCCCGCCCTGAGGAGATCCTTTTTATTTGCGGCGGAGCCGTTTCTGCTTACGAGTTCCGCTTCGCAGAGCTTTTGCACTGCGCTGCGGCTGAGGGATTCTTCCGACAAAGAAAGAAACGTGTCCAGCCGGTTTCCCTCTCCCTCAGGCGAAACGATCAGAGTTCGTTTCATTCGCTTCGATCCTCTGTTTCTTTTCTCTTTCGATCCGACAAAAAGGATAAAACGGCAAACATAACGGCACCCACAACCACACAGCAATCTGCCAAATTGAACATCGGATACGAAAACAATTCATTTATATCGATATAATCTACCACAAAACCACGCAGGACACGGTCAATCAGATTTCCCATTCCTCCAGCCGCAATCAGCGCAATACAGATATTCTCCATGCGGGAAGAAAATTTCTTTTTCCACAAAAGCCAGAAACAGGCCGCAACCACTAAAAGACTTACAAGGCTGAGAATCCAGCGCTGTCCGGCAAAAATACCGAAAGCCGCGCCGCGATTTTCGACATAAGTCCAGCGCAGAATACCCGGGAGAAACTCCATCGTTCCCATCGGGCGAAGAACCCGACGGGCCCAAAGTTTAATCAACTGATCCGCCGCGATAAAA
>CAKQGD010000091.1 GCA_934232845.1 uncultured Oscillospiraceae bacterium | reverse complement strand
GCACAGATTCGATGGTACTCGCAGACTTCGCCTGCCCTCCAAACGGCGCGCGCGTGTGTGACCTCGGCTGCGGCTGCGGCGCGCTGGGGCTTTTGCTTCTGGCAAAAAACGATACGTTGCATCTGACCGGCATCGAGATCCAGCCGGACGCGGCGCGCTGCGCGCAGGAAAATGCCGGACAGAACGGCCTTTCGCAGGCGGTGCAGTTCAGAGAAGCGGCGGGCGTCAACGGCATTGTGCTGACCAAGCTTGACGGCACCGCCAAGGGCGGCATCGTCATCGCCATCGCGGCGCAGACGGGACTGCCGGTGCGCTATGTCGGCGTGGGAGAGGGTGCGGATGATTTGTACCCGTTCGACGCGGCGGAATATGCCGCCGATTTGTTTGGAGGAAACGATGCGTAAAAAACTGCTTGCGGCGACCCATAACCCCGATAAAATTTTAGAGATCACACGAATCTTGGAACCGCTCGGCATTGAGGTTGCCGCGTGTGAGGATAAGGCTTTGCTTGCCTCTATTGTAGAGGATGGCGAAACCTTTGCCGAGAACGCGCTTATTAAGGCGCGTGCCGTTTTCAATGCGACAGGCGTTCCCACGCTGGCCGATGACTCGGGTCTGTGCGTCGATGCGCTGGGCGGCGCGCCGGGAGTCTATTCCGCGCGTTATATGGGCGAGGATACCTCCTACGATATCAAGGATAACGCGATCATTGACGAGCTGAACCGCCTTGGAGAAAAAGAGCGCAGAGCGCAGTTTGTCTGTGCGGCCGCTCTTGTAACGAAGGACGGCGAGCATGTGTTCAACGGTGTGTGCGAGGGCACGATCGGATATGAGATGCGCGGAGAAAACGGCTTTGGCTATGATCCGATCTTTGTGGTGGACGGCCGAACCACCGCCGAAATGACCAATGAGGAGAAAGACGCGATCAGTCACCGCGGCAGAGCGCTTACCGCTTTGGCCGCCGAGATCGATTCGCTTCTGTGATAAAGGAGAAAACCTATGGCGCTTACATCCAAGCAGCGCGCGAAGCTCAAGGGCCTTGCGCAGAATCTGGAGCCGATTGCCCAATTCGGCAAGAATGAGATTTCGCCCGAACAGATCGTGATGGTGGATCAGATGCTTGAAAAACGGGAACTGATCAAATGCACCGTGCTCGAAACCTCGTCTTACACCGCGCGGGAGGCGGCTGCGCTTCTGGCCGAAGCGACGCATGCCGAGCCGGTACAGGCCATCGGCAGAAAATTTATTCTCTACCGCCGCAGACAAAAAGACCCTGTAATCACGCTCGACTGAAGAATGCTTCAAAAAAAGGAGGCGGCCGCCCTATGAAACTCGGCTTGTTCGGCGGGACGTTCAATCCCATCCATAACGGACATCTCGCTCTGCTGCACCGCATGAAGCAGGCTCTGTCGCTTGACCGCGTGCTGGTGATTCCGGCGGCTGCTCCGCCGCATAAGGACGGCGCCGACGTCGTGTGCGGCGAGCACCGTCTGGCGATGTGCCGCCTTGCCGTCGAGGGGATGGACGGCGTCGAGGTCAGCGATCTGGAGCTTTCCCGCGGCGGAAAAAGCTACACTGCCGATACGCTGCATGCGATCGATTCTCTGTATCCGCAGGATGAATGTTATCTTCTTGTGGGGGGAGATTCCCTTCTGACGCTGGAAAGCTGGAACAGGGCGGAGGAAATCCGCAGGCTCTGCACCGTTGCCGCGATGGCGCGCGAACCCGGAGAGGAAGCGGCTCTTCTCAAACAAAGCGAACACCTCAACGCCGCGGGCTGGCAGACGGTCGTCGTTTCGGGAGAGCCGATCGTTACCTCCTCCACGGCCTATCGTCAGGGAGAAACGCAGGAGCTTCCCGGTGCGGTTGCGGACTATATCGCGCAGAACGGTCTTTACGGTCAGCAGGTGCGCATTCCCGTCGACCTCGACGAATTGACGTCTTATCTGCGCGCCAATCTTTCGCAAAAAAGATTTTCCCATACGCTCAACGTTGCGAGTGAGGCGATCCGCCTCGCTAAAAAATACGGCGAGGACGGTCACCTCGCCTACCTTGCGGGGCTTCTGCACGACGTCTGCAAAGAGCTTCCCAAGGAGGAACAATGGGCGCTGATCGCGCACGAACCCGCTGCCGAGGAGGCGGCGTTTCAAAAAAGTCCGTCCGTCTGGCACGGATTTGCGGCGGCGGTTTTTGCCCGGCGTGAATTTTCCGTGCAAAATATCGCGATACTAAATGCAGTCCGGTATCACACCACGGGACGCGGCGAAATGTCGCGGCTGGAGGAAATCGTCTATATGGCCGACCTGATCTGTGCGGGACGGGACTTTCCCGGTGTCGAAGCGCTTCGCGCCAAGGCTTATGTCTCGCTGGAGGCGGCTCTGCTCGAATCGTTTTCTTTCTCGATCGGCGACCTTGCAAAAAACGGACGCCCCGTGCTTCTTGATACCGTCAAAGCCTACGACCGCTATGCGCTCGGCGTGCCGGCGCGGGAGGAAGAGGCGTAAACGAAAAGGGGACTGCTTGTGCATCGTCCGATCCGGCTTGCCTTTCTGCTGTTTTTGCCCGTGCTCTGCTTCTGCATGGTTTATTCTGCGCGGCGCCCGGGAGAGAAGGGAATCTCTCCTCCCGCTGCCGCTCTGTTTCAAAAGGAAACTTGCGACCCGCAGGAAGAAAAAGAAGAACCCCTCACGCTCCCCACGGGAGAAAGACTGCGTATTCTTGCGGTGGGCGTGGACAATACAGGACGGCTTGCCGACGTAATTCTCTACGCCGTACTCGACGCCGAGGAAAAAAGCCTCTCGGTGGTGCAGTTCCCCCGCGACCTTTACATCGGCGGAGAGTATGCCTCCGGTAAAATCAACGAGGCGTGTCTGCCGTTTGATTCCGCCGACCCGGCTTCGCGCATCCGGCAGATTCTCGAGGATGATTTCTGCCTTGAGACCGACGAGAGCGTCTGCGTGACGCTTTCGGGCGTGCGGGCCGCGGTAGACGGCCTTGGAG
>CAKQGD010000090.1 GCA_934232845.1 uncultured Oscillospiraceae bacterium | reverse complement strand
CTTCTGCTCAGCCTCTGTGACTCCCTCAGAACACATCTGTACCATACCGGCCCCAATGGCCACCGGCGTGTTCGGCATAATGCGGATGACCGGATAGTCATCCCCGGCCATTTCCCGGATCTGCTCCATAGTGAGCCCGGCCGCCATTGTAACCAGAACAAAGCGGTCTTTCCGTGTCATCAGAACAGGCGCGATCTCCTTCAGCAGTGCAGGCATGACCTGCGGCTTCACACCAAGAAAAATAAGATCGCATATGCCGGCAAGCTCTGTGTTCCCGGCTGTATCGCATTTCAGCTCCGCCGCCAGCTTTTCCGCCTTCTCAGAGCTGCGGTTAGCTAAATATATATGCTGTGCATGTCCGCTCCCGGCCACGGCGCGTGCTAACGCACCACCCATATTGCCGCAGCCAATAAAACCGACATTCCGGTACATGGTTCAACATCTCCTTTTGTATCTTTCGCTCATTGTAGCACAAAAGCATCCGCATTTCAAAAGAATTGCACGCCCGCCGCGATAAAAAGCCATCAAAATTTTTCAGACTGAAATCCATCTTTTCATGCGCAGAGTCGAAAAAATAAAAAACGGAAAATTTTTAAAAATAGGGCTTGCATTTTAAAACATAATATGCTAATATAATAAAGCTGTTGCACAGCCAAAAATTAATATCCGGGTGTAGCGCAGATGGTAGCGCGCTTGAATGGGGTTCAAGAGGCCGCTGGTTCAACTCCAGTCACTCGGACCAAATCGCTGCGGACGATATATCGTTCGCAGCGATTTTTTATTTTAAAGTCATTTCTCACTCACTAAGCCGATGGCGTTCTTAAAGAACTCCCCGGCTTTTAATTTTTTCAGGATCTTTTATATCTGTTGCACGAAATTGTGCAAAATTCGGCCTATTTCTCCCTACCTGTAGAAGAACTTCTGTTCTTACCGCTTGAAAGGGAGAGAAAATAAATGTACTATAAACGATGTACCGGAGCGGTTCTTGTGCAAAAATCAACCGCTCTTCCCGATTGGGTCCGGTGGGCGCATCACACCGAAGGCAAGACCCATTGTGAAGAATGTCTGATGCTGGATGGGTGCTGGTTCTCAAAAAATAATGCGCCGCCCTGCCCACATCATCCATATTGCCACTGTACATTAGAGCCGATTGACTATACACTCGTTTTGACAAATGCAGCAGCAACCAGCGATTACAGCAAATTTAATCCCTATTTGTTTGATCCTGAAAATTCCTATAAGCACGGAAAAAACAAGGCGTTTGAGAGTTGGGGATATACTATCACAGACTCACAGTGGCTAAAAGACGAAATAGAGCGGCAGGCAACTATCAAGTATACATTGGGCGATTATTCTTTAGGTATACTGAATAGATACGGTCAGAAAATCAATATTCGTGTTAAAATACCTCGAAAAACCGGAGTTGGAGAGGTGTCTTTTGTAACAGGCTGGACTGTTTATCCCAACGGGCAATTAAAGCTGAATACGCCATACGGAGGAAAGTAATATGAAAGAAGTGGATTGCGTTGAAGTTATCGTCGAAAAAGAAACGTATGCAAAAGAAGGCATACATATTGGCATGCAAGGGTGGATTTGTGATCCCAGGAGTATTGATGGAACGTGGTTGGTCAATTTTCCCCAATATGGCGAAAAAGATGATATTGCAACACTGGATATTAAGGAAGAAGATTTACGTCTGCTCCCTGATGGAATGGATGCCAAAATAAACGAACAAATCAAGGCTCAATTTGAAAAGAATGCAGACATCGGTAATCTTTCGGATTTCTTAATTTAAAATCCCCCCTACTGAGGTAAATAATATGAAAATGATGGACTGCGTTGAAGTTATCGTCGAAAAAGAAACGTATGCAAAAGAAGGCATACATATTGGCATGCAGGGATGGATTTGCCTTGACAATAACTCAAATGGTACTTGGCTTGTAAACTTTCCACAATGGGGAGAAAAAGAGGACATTGCTGAAATTTCTGTACGGGAAGAGGATTTGAACGTCATTCCCATAATGAATGCCAAAATAAACGAACAAATCAAGGCCCGGTTTGAAAAGAATGCAGACATAGATAATCCTTCGGATTTCTTAATCTAAAATAAATATCCCCTGCGGAGGAAAGTAATATGAAAGAAGTGGATTGCGTTGAAGTTATCGTCGAAAAAGAAAAGTATGCAAAGGAAGGCATCCACAGGGGAATGCAGGGTGTAATTTGGGAAGATGCGTTAAAAAACGGATACCGGGTAGTTCTTTTTCCTCAATACGGAGACAAAGAGGATATCGCTGATCTCTATATTAAGGAAGAAGATTTGCGCTTGCTCCCAGACGGAATGAATGCCAAAATAAACGAACAAATTAAGGCTTGCTTTGAGGATCCTGAAAAGGCGGCAAAATTGCTCGCCAGTAAGCCGGACAGTCTGTCCGATCATATGATCTGAAAAATAAAAAGGAGAGTTCGTAAGAACTCTCCTTTTTATTTTTGTATTCACTTGATCGGTTATCGATTAAGTTGCTCTGCCCATGCAGCCTCTCTGAAGCCCACAAGGACAAAATCGTCCCCGACCAGAAGAGGGCGCTTGACCAGCATTCCGTCTGTGGAAAGAAACTTCAGCATTTCGTCCTCGCTCATATCGGGCAGCTTGTCCTTCAGCCCCATGGACTTATAGAGCAGGCCGCTGGTGTTGAAAAACTTTTTCAGCGACAGACCGCTGCGCTTGTGCCATGCAGCCAGTTCCTCATAAGCGGGATTCTCTGTCTTAATGTCCCGGAGCTCATAAGCGATCCGGTGTTCGTCCAGCCACTTTTTTGCCTTCTGGCAGGTGGTACACTTTGGGTAGCAAATAAAAGTCATGGTTTGCACACTCCTAATCTATTCTGACTGATCTTTTCTCTGATCGTCTCAATTGTCCTTTTATGCGTGTTCGAAAGCTTCCAGCCACTCCTCGCAGCTTAGGCCCTCTATGCTGCAGATGACGATGCTTTTCCAGCGCGCTTTCAGGCT
>CAKQGD010000089.1 GCA_934232845.1 uncultured Oscillospiraceae bacterium | reverse complement strand
ATGAACAGCTTATATGCCGCGATTTTGGTGCGGGTAACAGGGGTCGAACCTGCACATCGTAAGACACCAGATCCTAAGTCTGGCGCGTCTGCCAATTCCGCCATACCCGCGAATGAATGCATCAAATCAGCCGGCGTCTTTTTTCCTCGAATCTCGCCGGAGGGACGGCAGCGATCCGAAAAACGCCCGCAGTATCCGATTTGCGTCTGTGCCGCTTTTATTCGTTGGCCGCCGTGCTGTGATGGCCTCGCTTTTTTGCTCCCGGCGGCGCGCCGGGAATTCTTTTATGTCCGCAGAAAAAAGGATGCTCTCTGTATGGCACAGGAAAATCTTTTATTTTTCGAGCCTTATTGTATCACGGGTGCCGTTCCTGCGTCAAGAGCGCGAGCGAACCGTGCCGGGTAAAACCGATTCGCTCATAGTATTCTGCGAGAGAGAAAGCGGCGGCGGCTGTTACAGGCTTTCGGCCCTCTGCGATCAGGCGGGCGCATACTTTTCTTACAAGTGCTGCCGCCGCATGGCGTCCCCGCGCCTCGGGGCGGCAGGCCACGGCGCCAAGCACGGCCTCGCGGGAAGAACGCGCCGTCACAAGCACCGCCGCACCGTTTTCGCAATATGCCGAGGCATATCCGAGCCGAATGCGCCGCCGCAGGTCGGAAAGCCACTCCAACCGGTCGCCTTGAAGGGCAAAATTTGCATCTGCGGCGCACAGAATCTGCCAGATCTCGGCGAGGTCATCCGTTTCGCAGACAGGAGCTGCCGCCGCCGCGCCCGAAAAGAAAAGCAGCGGATGTTCCGTCCGGCGAAAGCCGGGCAGAGAGGGAAGCAGTGCAGCGCCGCTCTCAATCTCCCGCGCGCCCAGAAAGGCGGCGAAAGACAAAAGCTCGTCAAAATCGATTTTGCCGCAGACGGTAAGCCGCCCCGAAAAAAAGCAGAGCAGCGCGGATTCGCTCTCCCAAAAAGACGCGGCGCCGGGGAATTCCCGATAGCACGCAAACAGTGTTTGCATCTTTGCGCCGAGCAGCATATCCGAAGGAGAAATGCGCCCCGTGTATGCGGTGATCATAGCTTTGCAAAGCGCTCCGCAAGCAGAGGAAGCAAGCGGGCGGTGTCTTCGGCGTCCGACCATTTTGCGACGACGGAGGCGCTGTGCAGGTACCGGCACGGCACCGAGACCGCGCAGACGCGCGCGCCTTTTCCGGCACGGCCGACGACGCGGCCCTCATTTCCGCCGTAGATCCCCTCCTTCGTCTGGACGGGGATGCCGTTCTCCTGCGCTACCGCAAAGGCCTCGGCAAACAGCCCGCGGTCGTAGAGAGTGCCCCGGTCGGCGAAGGAGACAACCGGCCCCTTGCCCAGAGCACAGACGACCTTGCCGGCGGGAGCGCCGTCAATGTCTCCCGCTGTCGTGGTTTCAAGCACTACGGCGATGCCGGGCTGCGTGGCGTTGGCCGCGGCCGTCGCACCAAAGAGCGAGGATTCTTCTCCGCAGGTAAAGACCCCCGTCATTTCGATCGGACAGTCAGATTTGAGAAGCTGCGCCAGCAGGGCACAGCCCAGTCTGTCGTCGAGTGCGCGCGTCGCGGCGAAGCCGTCTCCCAGCTCGGTAAAGGGATCGTCAAAGGTGACCGGGTCTCCCGGAGAGACGGCCGCTTCGGCCTCTTCCTTTGTCAGGGCGCCGATGTCAATAAAAAGATCTTCGGCGCTTGGGGCCTTGCCGCGCTCGTCTGCGGAAAGATGATGCAGCGCCTTCGCGCCGATCACGCCGCAGAGGGCATTTTTACCGACGCGTACACGCCGGCCGTGCAGCACGGCAGCGTCGATGCCGATGGGGGAAAAGCGTAGCAGCCCTTCCTCCGTGATACGGGTGACGAGCAGCCCGACTTCGTCCATATGTGCAAAGAAGACAAGCTTCTGCCGGGCGGGTCGGCCCGGCTTTTCCGCAATGAGATTGCCGAGTGCGTCGGTGTGCAGACGGCAGACGCCGGAGAGTTCGCGTTCGAGCAGCGCGCGCACCGCGTCCTCGTCGCCGGAGATGCCGCGCGCATCGCAGAGCGCGCGGACGAATGTATGGTTCAGCATAGGCCGCCTCCAATCGTTTCGGCCAGCAGACGGGCCGTGTTTTCGCAGTCCGAGAGAGAGACGACCTCTCCCGCCGTATGCATGTATCGCTCGGGAATAGAAACAAGGGCCGTCCTTACACCGCAGACCGACACGGCGGCGGCGTCCGCGTCCGTGCCGGTCTTGCCCGCCATCACTTCGGCCTGACAGGGCATGCCGAGCGCTTTGGCTTTTTTATGCAGAAGCTCGGAGAGCCTGCGGTCGAGCGCGGGTGCGAAGCCGATCGCGGGGCCGCCGCCGAGGGTGAGCACCTCATTTGGATTGCTGTCGGGAGTGGAGGCAAAGGTCACATCCACCGCGAAGCAGAAATCCGGGCGGACATAGGCCGCCGCAGTTGCGGCTCCGGCGGAGCCGACCTCCTCCTGTGCGGTGAGAGCGACCACGATCTCTGCTTTTTCACAGCTGCAAAGCAGCTCTGCGGCCCGCAGGACCGCGGCGCATCCCGCGCGGTCATCAAGCGCGGGGGCACAGATTCGGCCGCCCAAAAGCTCTGTAAACGGCCCGTCAAAGGTGATGCGGTCGCCGTAACCGACAAGCTCTCTTGCCCGCTCGCACGAAAGCCCGAGATCGACGGCGAGATCGGCGCTGTCCGGCAGAGCCTTGTCGCCCGAGGCAAGGTGCGGCGGCATGCAGCAGACGACGCCGGGCAGGGGCCCCGTTTTGGTGTGCACGGTTACCCGAGCGCCCGCGAGAGAGCGGCGGTCCACACCGCCGACGCCCGACGCCCGCAGAAACCCTTTTTCGCTTACGCGCACGGCCATCATGCCGACGCGGTCGAGATGGGCCGTCAGCAGCACGACGGGAAGATTCTGCCGTTTAGGCGGGATACGGCAGAGAACGGTGCCGTTCGGCATCGTCTCAACAGAGCCGAGCGGCGTGAGAAGCTCGGTGAGGGTCTGACCGTCTGCGCTTTCGTCGCCGGAGACGCAGGACAGCGCGCACAGCCGCCGCAGAAGAGTGAGCATGAAAAGTTACCTCCTAAAAAATGAAGATGTG
>CAKQGD010000088.1 GCA_934232845.1 uncultured Oscillospiraceae bacterium | reverse complement strand
CTCCTTATCTTTACAGCTATACCGAGAACGACGGTGTGATTACCGCCGAGGTCGCCTATCTGTGCGAATCTTACGGCGGTACTTATGACGCTGCCTACTACCGCGACGAGAATGCAAAGCAGCTTGCTTCACTGGAAGAGGTAATGGACTGCCTTGCCAACACTGCACAGCGCCGCACGGTTACCCTTCGCCGGGAGAACGATGGCCGTTTGACGCTTCAGAGTCATCATTTTATCAAAAGTATTCAGTACCAATAACGGGGGAATCCACTTGGCAAGAAACGAAATCGTCATCCGAGGTGCAAAAGAGCACAATCTTAAGAACATCAATCTCATCATTCCACGCGACAAGCTTATAGCCTTTACAGGACTTTCCGGTTCGGGAAAAAGCTCTCTCGCGTTTGACACGCTGTATGCGGATGGACAGCGCCGCTATGTCGAGAGCTTATCCAGCTATGCGCGTCAGTTTCTCGGACAGATGGAAAAACCGAATGTGGAGAGCATTGAAGGGCTGTCGCCCGCAATCTCAATCGATCAAAAGTCAACGTCCAACAATCCGCGCTCCACGGTCGGTACCGTGACGGAAATTTATGATTACCTGCGTCTTTTATATGCGAGGATCGGGATTCCGCATTGTCCCGTCTGCGGTCGGGAAATTTCCCAACAGACGGTTGACCAGATGGTAGACCGTATTCTTGCGCTGCCGGAAAAAACAAAGTTTCAGGTGCTTGCGCCCGTTGTGCGCGGACGCAAGGGCGAGCACCGCAAAGAACTGGAGGCGGCGCGCCGTTCCGGTTATGTGCGGGTACGGATTGATGGAAATCTTTACGAGCTGACCGAAGAGATCAAGCTGGAAAAAAATAAAAAGCATACGATCGAGGTCGTCGTGGACCGTCTGAGCGTTTCTCCGACGATTCGTTCCCGCTTGGCGGGTTCTTTGGAGACAGCGCTGTCCCTGACGGGAGGACTGATCGTGATCGACGTGATCGGAGGGGAAGAGATTCTCTTTTCGCAGAGCTATTCCTGTCCGGAGCATAATATTTCGATTGACGATCTCGCACCGCGAATGTTCTCTTTTAATAATCCCTACGGTGCCTGCGAAAAATGCACCGGCCTCGGCACCTTTATGCGCATCGATCCCGAACGCGTCGTACCCGATCCAAAAAAGTCGATTCGAGAGGGTGCGATCCGTGCCAGCGGCTGGTATTTTTCCGACGGCGGGATTGCTCAGATGTACTACGAAGGATTGGCGGAGCATTATGGATTTTCTCTCGACACGCCGTTTGGAGAGCTGCCGCAGAAAATCAAGGAGATTCTTTTTTACGGCAACGGGGGAGAACAGATCACCGTCCGCCGCGAGACAAATACCATGCGCGGCGCATATCACGTCGCATTTGAAGGCATTGTAAATAATCTGGAGCGCCGTTTTCGCGAGACAAACAGCCAGTGGATGAAAGAAGAGATCGCTGAATGGATGGACGCCGTGCCGTGTCCTGACTGCCATGGCAAGCGTTTAAAGCCGATTTCTCTCTCTGTGACGGTGGGCGGCATCAATATCATCGAATTTACGGAAAAATCCGTTTCGGAAGAATTAAAGTTTCTCGATCAGCTTGTACTGAGCGAGCAGCATGCCCGTATTGCCGAACTGATCTTAAAGGAGATTCGTTCCCGTCTGGAATTTCTGCACAGTGTGGGACTTGAATATTTAACTTTGTCCCGGGCGGCAAGCACGCTTTCCGGCGGCGAAAGCCAGCGTATCCGTCTGGCGACGCAGATCGGCTCTTCTCTGATGGGCGTTTTGTATATTCTGGATGAGCCCTCTATCGGACTGCATCAGCGTGACAACGATAAATTGATCGGTACGCTCAAGCACCTGCGCGATATCGGCAATACCGTCATTGTGGTGGAACATGACGAGGATACGATCCGCGCGGCGGATTATGTCGTGGATATCGGGCCGGGTGCCGGCGTGCATGGCGGAGAGGTCGTCTATGCGGGCGACGTACCGGGACTGATCGCCTGCAAAAGCTCTGTGACGGGTGACTATTTAAGCCGACGCAAAGAGATTCCCGTGCCCCAAAAGCGCCGGGTAGGAAACGGCTTGTCGCTGACGATCCGCGGCGCGCGGCAGAATAATCTGAAAAATATAGACGTATCGATTCCACTGGGGACATTTACCGCAGTGACGGGAGTCTCCGGATCGGGAAAAAGCTCGCTGATCAATGAAATTCTATATAAAAAGCTTGCCTGTGATCTGAATCGAGCCCGTACAAAGGCAGGAAAACATGACCGGATCGAAGGGATCGAGGCGCTTGATAAAATCATTGCGATCGACCAGTCGCCGATTGGACGCACGCCGCGTTCCAATCCCGCAACCTATACAGGTGTATTTAACGATATCCGAGAGCTGTTCGCAAGCACACAGGAGGCGAATTTGCGCGGTTACAGCAGCGGCCGTTTTTCCTTCAATGTAAAGGGCGGACGCTGTGAGGCGTGTGAAGGTGACGGTATTCTGCGCATTGAAATGCACTTTCTGCCGGATATTTATGTGCCGTGTGATGTGTGTAAAGGCAAACGGTATAATCGGGAGACCCTTGAAATCAAGTACAAGGGAAAAAGTATTTACGATGTCTTAGAAATGACAGCGGAAGAAGCGGTGCAGTTTTTTGATAATCTTCCGAAAATACGCCGTAAAATTCAAACGATCTGCGATGTGGGACTTGGTTATGTCAAGCTTGGACAGCCCGCGACAACTCTTTCCGGCGGCGAGGCACAGCGTGTCAAGCTCGCTACGGAACTTTCGCGCAGAGCAACCGGAAAAACCATTTATCTTCTTGACGAACCTACGACCGGACTTCATACGGCGGACGTGCATAAACTGATTGAAGTTTTGCAGAAGCTTGTCGATACGGGAAACACCGTTGTTGTAATTGAGCACAACCTTGATGTAATTAAGGTGGCAGATCATATTATTGATCTTGGTCCCGAGGGAGGAGATAAAGGAGGAACCTTGGTTGCCTGCGGTACTCCGGAAGAAGTGGCCGAAGTTCCTGCTTCGTATACAGGGAAGTATTTGAGGACCATGCTCAAGAAAACGTGATTATCTTCACAAAAAAACATTGTTGAAATACGCGAAAAAAGCGCCTTTTTCTGGTGCTTTTTTTGTTG
>CAKQGD010000087.1 GCA_934232845.1 uncultured Oscillospiraceae bacterium | reverse complement strand
GGGTCATTCGGCGGACTGTACCGCAAAGGTTGCTTCTTCCCCATAGGAGGCGGCCATCACATCAATCGAGGAAAAATAATGGTTTTGCACCCTCTGCCAAAGAAGCGCCCCGTTTGCAACCGAGACAGGATCCGCTGGAGTCTCTTCGGATAAAATAGAGAGGGTGCAGGTCTCGGAAACTTCGCCCGTATCGGGCAGCACGGAGAAGCTTGCCGCCGTTTCATCGGAGAATGATTCGAACACAAACCAGTCAAGCGCTTCGCGCGGCAGATAATCAAATGCCTCTACCTCTACGCCCTCGCAGATCAAACGGCCTGCGGAACCGTCCGGCAGAGAGGAAACCGTCACTCCGCGAAGCTCCCCCTCGGTAAGGCCCAGCGTACGCTCGAGTGTGGATGCGTCAAAGGCTTCGGATACGCCGGAAGAGACAAGAAGCGCGGACTCCGGGGTCAGAGCGGCGGCGGAGACCGCAAGTGGAAGAAGCAGGGAGAGAACAGAAAGAAAACGTGCAAGCTGTTTTGTCATGGCAAGACGACCCTCTTTCACTGAAGATTACCCTTTCTCGGGCGGTTTGGATTGTGGAAAGCGACGCTTTTTGGAAAGATTATCAGGCAAGCTTTGCCGATTCGGCAGAAAATTCTTTCGCAGCGTGAGGCAGGATGCTTTTTCGGTTGCAATCCGGGACAAAAAGTGGCAAAATAAATCCGTAACGAACAACAGGAGGAACTGCCTATATGGAACAGCATCAGCTTGTTCTGGTCATCGATTTTGGCGGCCAGTACAATCACCTGATCGCGCGGCGCGTGCGTGAATGCGGTGTGTACTGCGAGGTTAAGCCCTATACCATTTCCCCGGAGGAGGTGCGGCGGCTTTCGCCCATCGGCATTATTTTTACCGGCGGGCCGCAGAGCGTCTATCTTGACGGTGCGCCGCGCATCGACCCGGCAATTTATGAATTGGAGATCCCGGTGCTGGGCATCTGCTACGGAGCGCAGCTGATTGCGCATCAGCTTGGCGGTCATGTTGCCAGTCCGGATACACGCGAGTACGGTCGCACAGAGACTCATGTCGATACGGACTGCCCGTTGTTTGACGGGCTGCCCCGCAATTTCGTCGCGTGGATGAGTCACACCGATTATATTGACCGTACGCCGGACGGCTTTTCGGCTGCTGCGGCGACTGCCGCCTGCCCGACGGCCGCGATGGAAAACCGTGCGAAGAAGATTTACGGGCTGCAGTTTCATCCGGAAGTAAATCATACGGAAAACGGCGTCCGTATGCTGCACAATTTTTTGTATCTTGTCTGCAAAGCGGAAGGCGACTGGACGATGAAGGATTACGCCGTCACGGCGGTCGAGGGAATCCGCAGAAAGGTCGGAGACGGCAGTGTGCTGCTCGCCCTTTCGGGGGGAGTGGATTCTTCCGTTGCGGCCGCCCTGCTGGAGCGCGCCGTCGGTGACAGGCTGACATGCATCTTCGTCGATCACGGACTTTTGAGGAAAAACGAAGGCGATGAGGTCGAGGCGGCCTTCGGCCATGGCAGAATGAAATTTATCCGCGTCAATGCGGGCGCGCGCTTTATCGGCCGCCTTGCGGGTGTGACCGATCCGGAGAAAAAACGAAAGATCATCGGCGAGGAATTTATCCGCGTATTTGAGGAAGAGGGGCGAAAAATCGGCTCGGTCGATTATTTGGCGCAGGGCACGATTTATCCGGATGTGGTTGAGTCCGGCGTCGGAGAGGCCGCGACAATTAAGAGCCACCACAATGTCGGCGGTCTGCCTGCGGCGGTGGATTTTAAGGGTCTGATCGAGCCGCTTCGGATGCTTTTTAAAGATGAGGTGCGCGCGCTGGGTGATCAGCTCGGCCTGCCGGATCACCTTGTCTGGCGGCAGCCGTTTCCCGGGCCGGGACTTGCGGTTCGCTGCATCGGCGAGATTACCGAGGAACGTCTGTCGATTCTGCGTGACGCGGATGCGATTTTCCGAGAGGAGATCTCGCTTGCCGGACTCAGCCGCTCTATTCATCAATATTTCGCGGTGCTTACGGATATGCGTTCCGTCGGAGTGATGGGAGACGGACGCACCTATGATTACACTCTCGCGCTGCGGGGTGTTACAACTGCCGATTTTATGACCGCAGATTGGGCCAGAATTCCTTACGATGTGCTGGAACGTGTTTCCAACCGCATCGTGAATGAAGTGCGCGGTGTTAACCGCATTGTGTATGACATTACCAGCAAGCCCCCGGCAACGATTGAATGGATCTGAAGTGAATGTGCAGGAGGAAAAACAATGGACAGCAATAAACGCCCTGAGACAATGCAGAGAATAGAGACAAAAGAACTGGCACAGGCCTTTATCAAGGAGCAGGTAGCCGCCATCAGAAAACAGGTGGGAGACAAAAAGGTGCTTCTGGCTCTTTCCGGCGGTGTGGATTCCTCTGTGGTTGCAGCCTTGCTGGTGAAAGCCGTGGGCAGACAGCTTGTCTGCGTACATGTCAATCACGGCCTTCTCAGAAAAGGGGAGCCGGAGCAGGTAGTGCGGGTTTTTCGGGATGAGATGGATGCCAATCTTGTCTATGTGGACGCGGCGGATCGCTTTTTGAATAAGCTGGAAGGGGTCTCTGATCCGGAGACAAAGCGAAAGATCATCGGCAAAGAGTTTATTGAGGTTTTTGCAGAAGAGGCTGCCAAGCAGGAGAAAATTGAGTTTTTGGCGCAGGGAACGATCTATCCCGACATTCTTGAGTCAGAAAAGGGCGTCAAGGCGCACCACAACGTGGGAGGACTGCCGGAAGGTCTGAACTTTGAATTGGTGGAGCCTGTCAAACTGCTTTATAAGGACGAAGTTCGTGTGGTTGGCAAGGAGCTGGGCCTGCCGGACAGCATGGTCTATCGTCAGCCTTTTCCGGGACCCGGACTGGGCGTACGCTGCACCGGCTCCATTACACGAGACCGTCTGGAGGCTGTGCGTGAATCCGATGCCATTCTGCGCGAGGAGTTTGCTGCGGCAGGTCTGGAAGGAAAGGTATGGCAGTACTTTACGATCGTGCCCGACTATAAGTCCACCGGCGTAAAGGACGGGCTTCGTTCATGGGACTGGCCAGTTATCATTCGCGCTGTCAATACCCGCGATGCGATGAGCGCCGAAATTGAAGAAATTCCGTATGCGCTGCTTCATAAGATTACCCATCGTATCATTACCGAGGTGAAGGGCGTCAATCGAGTGCTTTATGACTTGACGCCGAAGCCTACAGGGACGATTGAGTGGGAATAAATATTTAGTGTTTTCTGAATCCTGAAAAGCGTTGGTAATACAGCGTTTTTCAGGATTTTT
>CAKQGD010000086.1 GCA_934232845.1 uncultured Oscillospiraceae bacterium | reverse complement strand
TACACCGGTACAAAGGGCCCGCCCCTTAAAAAAGCCCTTACCGTTTTCCTCTGCCGCAAACCTCAAAAAAACGGTCTCGCCGCACCCGCGAAATTTTCTTGCGCCGCCCGCTTGCGGTACCCAAAGCCGGCTTCGCCGGCGGAAATGCGCAGTCCTGTCGGGAGCTGTAAAGACCGCGGTTCGGGCGCGCGGAGGGGCATATTTTCACAATATTTCCAATAAAAATCTGCAGGAGGGGAGTACATGAACCTTCAGATTCATCCGACCGCCGTGGTCGAACGCGGTGCGGTGCTCGGAGACGGCACGGCCGTGTGGCATCACGCCGTCGTGCGCGCGGGGGCCGTCACGGGGCGCGGCTGCGTCCTCGGACAAAACGTGTATCTCGCGCCGACCGCGGTGCTCGGGGACGGGGTCCGCGTACAGAACAACGTCTCGGTCTACGACGGCGTTACACTCGAAGACAACGTATTTGTCGGTCCGTCGGCGGTCTTTACAAACGTGCGCGCGCCGCGCTGCGCCTTTCCGAAAAGCGGCAAGGAATATGAAGCCACGCTCGTGCGGCAGGGTGCGTCCATCGGCGCGGGAGCAATTCTTCGCTGCGGGGTAACCATTGGGGAAAACGCTCTCGTCGCGGCGGGCGCAGTGGTAACCCGCAGCGTACCGGACCACGCTCTCGTCGTGGGAAACCCGGCCCGCCTTGTCGGCTGGGTCTGCACCTGCGGAGAGCGCCTCTCCGGGCGGCAGCCGGTCTGCGCGCACTGCGGGCGGCAGTATATGTTTACGCGCGCGGGTCTTGTTTCGAAGGGAGGGGTATGATGGAGCTGTTCGGTCTCTCGGCGCAATTTCGTGCCTATCGGAAAGAGCTTCTTGAGGCGGCCGAGGCGGTTCTTTCAAGCGGGCGGTACATCGGCGGACCCGAGGTCGACGCGCTGGAACGCGCGCTGGCCGCTTTCGCGGGGGTGCGCCGCTGCGTGACGTGCGCCTCGGGCACGGACGCCCTGACTCTGATGCTGCATGCCGCCGGAGTCGGCCCGGGCGACGCCGTTTTCTGCCCGTCGTTTACGTTTGCGGCGACAGCGGAGGCTGTCGTTCTTGCGGGGGCGCGGCCTGTTTTCTGCGATGTGGATGAGACGCTCACCCTCAGTTTGTCCTCTGTGGAAGAACAACTTTTCCGTGTCCGCCGAGAGGGGCGTCTGCGTCCCGCCGCGGTGCTGGCCGTCGATCTTTTCGGGCTTCCCGCCCGGAGGGACGCGTTGGCGGCGCTGGCAAAAAGGGAATCGCTTTCTCTTTTTGCGGACGCCGCCCAGTCCTTCGGCGCCCGCTGGAAAGGGCGCGGCGCTCTCTGCGGCGTGCGGGCCTCGGGAACCTCTTTTTTCCCCACGAAGCCTCTGGGCGCATGCGGCGACGGCGGCGCGGTTCTGACGGATGACGATTCGCTCGCAGAGACGGTGCGCTCTCTCGCATGGCACGGGGCGGGCGCGGACAAATACGAGAATATCCGCGTCGGCACAAACAGTCGTCTGGACGCGCTGCAGGCCGCCCTGCTTCTGAAAAAGCTGGACCGCCTTCCGCAGGAGCTTGCCCGCAGAAAGGACGCCGCGGCCCTTTATGACTTGTATCTTCCCGACTGGATTCTGCGCCCCGCCGCCGTTTTAGAGGCGGAGAGCGCCTTTGCTCTCTACACGGTGCGCTTTCCCTCGAGGGAGCTACGCGACGACGCGCAGGTACATTTAAATACTCTTGGTATTCCAAATGCGATATATTACAAAAACCCCCTGCACCTGCAGCCGGCCTACGCTTCCTATGCGGACGGGGCCCTGCCGGTCTGTGAGCTGGCATCTCAGCTCGTACTGAGTCTGCCGATGCACGCCTTTCTTTCCGAGGGGGAAATTCGCCGCGTCTGCCGCGCCCTCGGTGAAATTACGCCGCATGACAGACTCTGACGCAGGAAAAGATTCGGCCGGTGAAGCGTTTTTTGAAATATACAAATAGGAATATTTCTAAGGAATATTCCGAAGCCGCCGGAATCCGACGCGTCTGCCGCCCGATCAAAGAGCAGAAAACCATCGTCGGTTTCTTTTGGGGGCGGATGACGCAGGACAAAATATCTTTGGTGCAGACATCTGAAAGAAAAAGGGGTGCTGTCTTTTGCGATATCTTTTGATCGGATGCGGACGCATCGGCACACGGCACGCGGACGCGGCTCGCTCCTGCGGCCTTTCGCCCGTCGGCTTCTGCGACCGGGTGCGCGCGCGCGCCGAGCGCTTCGCCGAGGGAGACGATGCGCTCGTATTCACGGACGCGGCCGAAGCGCTTGGCACAAATCCGGAGCTTGTGGCAATCGCGACGGACAGCGGCAGCCACGCCGCCCTTGCGCGGCAGGCTCTGCTTGCCGGAGCAAATGTGCTGATCGAAAAACCGATGGCCATGTGTCTTTCAGACGCGGACAGTTTAATTGAACTCGCAGAACAAAGGGGTCTGACTCTTGCGGTATGTCATCAGAACCGCTTCAACCCCGGCGTGCGGGGTCTGTTCGCCGCACTCGGCGAAGGATCGCTCGGCGAACTCTGCCACGGAGCCGCACAGGTGCGCTGGTACCGCGACGCGGCGTATTACCGGCAGGCGGCATGGCGCGGAAAATGGGCCACCGACGGCGGCGCACTGATGAATCAGTCGATCCACTGCATCGATCTGCTGCGGGCGGTTTTCGGCCCTGCGAAAGAGGTGCGGTGTTTTCTGCGCAACGCTGCTCATCCCGAGATTGAGACGGAGGACTGCGCCGCCGCCGCGGTGCGCTTTGAAAGCGGAGCGATCGGTTTGATCGAGGCGAGCACCTGCTGCGTGCCGGCAAATCTTTCCGAGACGCTTTCCGTCTTTGGAACGAAGGGTTCTGCCGTTCTTGGCGGCACTTGTCTCGACCGTGTGGATACATGGCGTATTCCCGGCGTACTGCCGCCGGATCCGGGCGCCGTACCGCCGGATATTTACGGTTTCGGCCATCGGGCGCTGTACGCCGATGTCATTGACGCCATTCTGCGCGGCAGAGCGCCGCTCGTTTCCGGCCGGGAGGGAAGAGAAGCCCTCGCTCTCGTGCTCGCTTGCTACGAAAGCGCTTTTACCGCACACACCGCAGCAGTACGGTAGGACGAAGCCGTTCGGCGCGCCCTGCGGGCGATGAAGCCGAACGGCTGAGAGCGCAGTGGTCGGAAAAACCGAGCAAGCGAACAGCGCAAAGGTTTTTTCGGGTACCGCAAGCGGGAAAACTTTTTCGGCGCGCCCTGCGGGCGATGAAGCCGAACGGCTGAGAGCGCAGTGGTCGAAAAAACCGAGCAAGCGAACAGCGCGAAGGTTTTTTCGGGTACCGCAAGCGGGAAAACTTTTTCGGCGCGCCCTGCGGGCGATGAAGCCGAACGGCTGAGAGC
>CAKQGD010000085.1 GCA_934232845.1 uncultured Oscillospiraceae bacterium | reverse complement strand
TTTTTATGTCCCCTGATGAATAAATCTACATTAAGGTTGGCTACCCAAGCAGTAGCAACAATTAACTTAAAAGGGAGTTTTGATTTCATTTCATCCGTTCCGAACAGACGGCGGTGCAGCCGCAGGCGATACCACATTTCCACGATACCGATCATTTTATCATAAAGAATCAGAAGAATGTTTGCCATCATCAAAAGAAGTACGCCCATACCGCCCTGCAGCTCGGCGGCAAGCGCGTCGAGATGAAAGAGAAAGATCAAAGCGGCATATGCGGCAAGCGTAGTAGCATTGAAAACAACCGCTTTTAATGTGCCGCGCAAAAGACGCCGGGGGATTTTTTGCAAAGTTTTGCGCAGCAGGGGGTAGTATCCGTAAAAAGCCGCGAACATTGCGGCGGCCTCCAGATCCGGTACGATAAAAAAAGAGAGAAAGGATACCGCGGCATATGCGCCGATTGCGGTGGAAGCGCCGAATTCGATTCCAAGAGGCAGCAGAGCAAGTCCGGCGAGGATCGGCGCACAGTAGGTGGAGAGAGGAAGAAAAGAGGAGCTAAGCAGCAGTACGAGGCTCAATGCCGTACAAAGTCCGCCAAAGGCGCTTTGGCGGCTTTTTCTTCTAAAATCAAAACGATTCATGCGCTTTGTCTCCCGTTACATATAATAGCGCGGGAAACAGCATCCGCTGCATAAGCAGTATGCGCACAAAAACGGCATGCAGAAGTTTCCGCAGGGGAGAGTGGTGAATGTTGTCTGAAAACCTCTTCCGCCCTGATAGCCGTAGGCTCTTTGATTTTCAAGTGCCGCAACCCATTGACGGTATTCAACGTTTCCCGGATCCATTGCCGCGGCACGGCGAAAATACTCCATCGAATCCTCTAAAAATCCGCGGGAATACAGAATTCGTCCCTTCAGATAATGCCATTCTGCGTCGCGGGAAGAAGAAGGTGTTCCGTTGAGCAGCTCATCCGCCTCAATGACGCGTCCCATCGCAAGCAAACGGCGAATATCGGAAAAAGGTCCCGCCTCACGGGAACCGCTTTGACTGTAGCTTTGTCCGGAAAAGCCGCTGTAAGTGCCGGAAAAAGGGTTTTGTCCCTGAGAGGAAGAAGCTTTGCGCATTTCCTGAATTTGATCGTACGCGGCGTTAATCTCCGCCATTTTTTCAGAAGCAAGGTCGGCCAAGGGACTGTCGGCGTAGTTGTCGGGATGATATTTTTTTGCCAGAGCACGATAAGCCTGTTTGATTTCCTCCTCACTTGCGGACGGAGAAACGCCCAAAATTTCATACGGACTTTTCATTTTGATTCCTCCGTTTCAGCAAGGTATCGGCCGTGTTCTGCAGGCCCAAATATACGATGTTGTCGAGCACGCCTTTGTAAAAACGCGGAGAAAGCAAATCGTACGCACGCCCCGCCTCGGCAATCGTCATACGCAGCGTGTCTGCCGCATATTCGGTTTTGGCATGAGACAGCAATGGATTAAACGCACCGCGGCGCCGATCTTTTTCCAAGTCGTCCACAGCATCGCAGAGATAAATAAATCGTCCCAGCATATAACCAAAACGTTCTAAAACGCGCTGTTCCTCCGGCTTAGGCGAGAGTTTGGAACATAAAAACGCGAGTGTCTGCGCCGTGGGAGCACAGGCCGCGTCTACAGAAGGAGCGGGAGAAGCCTCTGTTTCGCGCTGCAGTGCGGTCATCTCACGGCAAATATGATCGGTATCCGGCTGCGCAAGAGCGGCTTTTTGTGCGGCATGTTCAATCGGAACCGAAGCCGCCCGCCAAAGAACACGCTTTGCCGATTTTTCATCGATGAGATTATCACTGCATTTTTCTCTCAGAAGCAGAACGGCGGCGTCACATGCCTCTTCTGTCTGTGGGCAGCAATTCAGATGCAGCCTCTTTTTAAATGGCGCAAACGGGCAATTCTGTTTGGAATAAGAGGGGATTTCCTCCTGTACGGAGAGCGCAAGCATAGTATAAAAGGCGAAATCATAGCTCAGAGTCATGCGGGCCATCGGGCCAAAGCGCTTTCCCAAGCTGCGGCACAGACCGCAGTAAACGGCGCGGTATTCCTCTAATTCGCAGATGCGAAGCTGCGGTTCGAACGGCCGGATGTATCCGAACAAAACAAAGCGCCTCCCCTTATCATAACCATTTTATTTTACATGGAATCAAAATTCTTTGCAACGTCTTTTTTATGAACATTTGAAAAAGGCCCTGAAAAGGGGAAATTTATAATCAAGGAGGAGCTTTTGTGGCAGGGGTGCAAGGTGTTGTTTTTCTTTTAGGCATGGTCTTATCCTTAGACGCGGCGGCGGCAGCGGCCGCGCGCGGTATGTCATCGCGCAGAAGAAAATGGATGGACGGAGTTCTCACAAGCGCTTCCTTTGGTCTTCTACAGGCGGCAATGCCGATAATCGGCTATCTCTGCGGCACGCTGGCAGCAGGGGATCTTCTCAAACAGGGCGGGCGGCTGATTTCGGCAGGAATTCTCTTAGTTTTAGGCGCCAGAATGATTTTTGAAAGGGAACCGGAAGAAAAAACATCCGGTCTTTCGGGATATATGGCGCAGCTTTTATCGCAGGCGGTCGCAACAAGCATCGACGCGCTGGCTGTCGGTGTGGGGCTCGCGGGTCTTTGCAAAAATATTCCGTTGGCCTGCGGTATCATTGGAGTAATTACTTTCTCGATTTGTTTCGTAAGTTATTTTGCGGGAGAGAGGCTTTCCGGCTGTCTCGGAACCCGTGCGGCAAGGGCCACAGGCGGCGGTATCCTGATTTTCATGGGGATCAAAGCATTTTTGGGATGAAAAGAGAGAAAACATACCGTAAAGTATGACACACCCGGATCTTTTATAAAAGATCCGGGTGCGCTGCGTCCGCTTAACCGGCGGCGCGAATTACCTCAAGAATCGCCGTACAGAAAGCGTCGGCGGTTTTATGAATTTCCACTTCATCGCTGATATAGCGATTTTCAATCGGGTTCGGAACAAAGCCAATCTCACAAAGGATGCTTGGCGCAAAGCGGTTCTTTGCAACAATATAATAGCCCCATTCATAGGTACGGTAGGCACGGTCATAATTTGCCTGAGAGATGCGGGCCACTGCCTGTGAGGCGATTGCTCTGCCGAAATCCTCGTAGTAATAGGCCTCTACTCCGTAGTGCTTGTAGCCGTCTGCATATTCTACAATACTGTTGTGATGCAGAGAGAGGAAGAAATCCGGCAGTACGGTCTGACCGACGCCGACGCGTTCATAGAGGGATTTCGTATCGTCCGCAGAAGTGCGCGTCAGTGTGACTTCTGCGCCCAGCTGTTCCAATCGATACTGCAGCATGGTTGCATTTGCATAGTTGAGATCGCTTTCATAACCGCCAAGCACTGTGAGAGCACCGGGGTCCGTTCCGCCGTGCCCGGGGTCCAGCACCACGCTGACGCCGGAAAGCGGTTTCCCCACTTCATCGGAAAGACGCGGTGTTTTGCGTACATAGACAATCGTACCCTCGTCTGAAGGAAAGACATCCATTGCCCAGATGCGCGTGCCCTGTATGGGAATAAACTCTCCTGTAATACTGCCGTCCTGTTCTTTCCATGTGATCGAAGAAAAAATCTCACTCTGCGTATCGACGGCTTTCGGCAGGGACACGCCGTAAAGCGTCAGAAGAACGGAGCCGTCCTCGCGGTCCTCGAAGGTATAAGGG
>CAKQGD010000084.1 GCA_934232845.1 uncultured Oscillospiraceae bacterium | reverse complement strand
TATTATTTTAATTTGTTGTCATTTTTTTTTTTTTTTTTTTTTCATAAGTTTAACATAATAATGACAGGTTTGTCATTTATTTTTTCGCCGTTTTGTCTTTTGCGTGAGATTTTCACCCGATCCACAGTTACAAACCGCGGACAGACTGCGTTTTGCGGCGAAGCCGCCCTGTCTGCCCAAAAAAAAGAGAAACGGCCCCTCGCAGCGTGATTTTTTGAGCCGTGCCGCTTTTGTTCCATTTCGCCCGACGGCCCGCGGGGGCGGGTTTTTTTCAAAAAGCTCTTGACAACTGTGTTTCGACTGTGTATATATAATATATACAGTAAGTACGAGGAGGCGCACGGCTTGACCATCACCATTCGAAACACCGGCGAACAGCCGATTTACGAGCAGATCGCCGCGCAGATCAAGGCGGAGATTCTCTCCGGCGCTCTGGCGGAGGGCGAGGCGCTGCCCTCTATGCGGCTTTTGGCGAAGGATCTTCGCATCAGCGTCATCACGACAAAGCGCGCGTATGAAGAATTAGAACGCGCCGGCTTTCTCGTATCCGTTCCGGGAAAAGGCAGCTTCGTCGCGGCGAAAAACATCGAGCTTGTCCGCGAGGAGCATCTGCGCCGCATCGAGGCGCTGCTGCGCGAGGCGGCACAGACCGCCGCGTCGGGCGGCATCGGCTGGGAAGAGCTGTATAAAATGCTCGACCTGATCTGTGAGGAGGAATGACCATGCAAAACGCATTGGAGCTGCGCGGCCTGACAAAGCGCCGCGGGGACTGGACGCTCGACGGCGTCAGCTTTTCGCTGCCGTCGGGCTGCATCATGGGGCTGATCGGAGAAAACGGCGCGGGCAAGAGCACAACGCTGCGGCTGCTGCTCGGGCTTTTACATGCCGACGCGGGCGAGGCGTACGTGCTCGGCGAGCGCTCGAACGCGCTGACCCCCGGCACAAAGGAGCATATCGGCGTTGTGTTCGACGAGTGCTTTTTTCCCGAAAATATGACGGCGCGCGAGATCG
Source organism: uncultured Oscillospiraceae bacterium (assembly GCA_934232845.1). Taxonomy (GTDB): domain Bacteria; phylum Bacillota; class Clostridia; order Oscillospirales; family Ruminococcaceae; genus Yanshouia. The sequence continues at coordinate 2,908 of CAKQGD010000084.1, read as the reverse complement.
GAAAAATGCTCTCGCTCTGCTATTGCACCTGGGACGCGGCGCGCTGGGACGCTCTGCTGAAAAAATACGCCCTGCCGGAAAAAAAGCCCGTCAAGGGCTTCTCGCGCGGGATGAAGCGCAAGCTCTCTCTCGCGGCAGCGCTCTCGCACGACAGCCGCGTGCTTCTGCTTGACGAGGCCACGAGCGGACTCGATCCCATCGCGCGCGACGAGCTGCTCGACGACCTGATGGAATTCATTCAGGACGAGGGGCACAGCGTGCTGATTTCCTCCCACATTCTCAGCGATCTTGAAAAAATCTGCGATTATATCACGTTTCTGCACGCCGGCCGGGTGCTGTTTTCCGAAAGAAAGGACGACCTGCTGGAGCGCTGGGCCCTCGTACAGGGCGATGAAAAAGAGCTTTCTTCGATCGATCCCGCCGCTTTGCACGGACTGCACCGGGGCGAATTTGTCTGCCGCGCCCTCGCGGAAAAAAGCGCCGTACCCCCATCGGTCGTGTCGCAGCCCGCGTCCGTCGAGGACATCATGCTCTATCTCGGAAAGGAGAATGCCTGAATGAAGGGACTGCTCTACAAGGATCTCTGCAACCTGCGCGGCCAGATGAAAACGTATCTGGTGCTGATCGGCTTTTGGCTTGTGCTCAGCGTGATGAACGGCGGCACGGCGTTTTTCTCCGGCGTGATGGCGATGCTGGGGGTGCTGACGGTGATGACCGCCGTCGGCTATGACGAACGCGCGCAGTGGGACGCGCAGGCTCTTGTCATGCCGGTGACGCGCACGGGCGTGGTGCTGGCGCGGTATGTCTTCGGATTTTTGAGCGCCTCGGTAAGCTGCCTCGCGGCAGGCGCGGTCTCGTTTCTTTTCGGAGAAGAATCCCCCTCGGAAAAGCTTTTGCTCCTGCTGGCGTTTTGGTCGGTTTCGCTGCTTTTGACCGCGGTTCTGCTGCCGCTGGTCCTGCGCTTCGGCACGGAGAAAGCGCGCTACCTGATGATGGCGGTCGTGCTGCTGCCCATCGCCGCCGCATGGCTGCTTGCAAAGACCGGCGTTGTGCTTTCGGAGGAAAATTTCCTCTCTGCCCTGCCGGTGCTGCCGGTATTCGCCGCGGCCGCCCAGATCGCGTCGTTCTTTGTCTCTCTGGCAATTTATCGAAAAAAGGAATTCTGACAGAAGGAGTCTCTTTTATGCCGTTTGATTTCAAAAAGGAACAGAAAGAACTGTACCGCCCGGCAAAAACTCCGCAGATCGTGACGGTTCCCAAAGCGAATTACATCGCGGTAAGAGGGCGCGGCGATCCCAACGAGGCGGACGGCGCATATCAAAAAGCCGTCAAAATTCTGTATGCGGTCGCATACACGCTGAAGATGAGCCACAAAACAGATCATCGGATCGAAGGATTTTTTGAATACACCGTTCCGCCGCTGGAGGGGTTCTGGCAGCAGGAGGGGGTATCCGGCGTGGACTGCTCCAGAAAGGATATGTTTTGCTGGATCTCCGTTCTTCGGCTGCCCGATTTCGTCACAAGAGACGACCTCGTCTGGGCGGTAAAAACCGCATCCGAGAAGAAAAAACTTGACTGCTCCGCCGCCGAATTCCTGACGGTGGACGAGGGACTCTGCGTGCAGATTCTGCACACGGGACCCTTTGACACAGAGCCCGCGTCGACCGCACGGATGGACGCATATCTGGCGCAGAACGGCTATGAAAACGACATGGACGGCGGCCGCCTGCATCACGAGATCTATCTGTCCGACCCGCGGAAAACCGCTCCCGAAAAGTACAAAACCGTGATCCGTCATCCGATCAGAAGGGCTTAACCCTTGCGGCCGTGCATTTTCCCGGGACATATACAAAAAGGATTCCGCTTTTTTGAGCGGGATCCTTTTTTGGCGCGGGAATTGGCTCGAATTTGAAAAGAAAGCGCTTTCTCTGCGGGTTTTCCTATCCTTTTTGAATCCGACGGGTGCTGTCGCCGGTCTGCAGGGCCTAAAACTGCTTTGCCTGCGGCGGCGCTTTGAATCAGCCGCGGCGCTTTTCTTCGGTCAAAACGATTTCCCGCACGGTGAGGGCGTCTCCCTCTACGGTAAAGCGCACGTCCATCCCCGCGAAGGGCATGCCGTACACGCGGTCGGGATCGTTCTGGTACGAGGGGCGCGGGTCCTGCGCGAGCACGCCGGTGAGAGCGCCGAGCTGATCCGCGGGCACAAGAGCGGCGGCCTCTGGCAGAAATTTCACCCGCAGCGCATGACCGGATATCTCCCCCGCAAAGCCGCCGGCCGCGTCGGGGCGGCTGTCGGCAAAGGGAAGATAGGGCTTTATGTCAAGAATCGGCGTGCCGTCCATCAGGTCGGCGCCCGACACGACGAGCGCGGGCCCGTCGGGGGCATCGAGGTCGATCTTTTCCAGCCGCACGCACGACAGCCCGATCGGGTTCGGCCGGTAGGGCGACCGCGTTGCAAATACCCCCATGCGCGTATTGCCGCCGAGGCGCGGCGGGCGCACGGTGGGCGACCAGTTTTCGCGCACGGCCTCGGAGAACACCCACAAAAGCCACAGGTGCGAGAATCCGTCGAGCCCCCGCAGGGCGGACGGATCGCGGTATTCGGGCTCGAACACCACACGGGCGGTCAGCTCCGGCACAAGGCCGCTCTGGCGTGGCACCCCGAATTTTGTGGGAAAATCATTGCGGATGTGCGCGATGATCCGCATATTCAAAGGCTCCTGCATGAAAAATCCTCGCTTTTAAAGTCTGTTTTTTCAGTATAGCACGGCGGGACACTCACCGCAATCCGAAAGCCGCGCCCTGTGGACGAAGCCGTTCGGCGCGCCCTGCGGGCGATGAAGCCGAACGGCTGAGAGCGCCGCGGTCAAAAACGGCAGCGACGAGCAGGAGCGCCCGCCGTTTTTGG
>CAKQGD010000083.1 GCA_934232845.1 uncultured Oscillospiraceae bacterium | reverse complement strand
ATCCCTGAGTACACGGATCACGAGACCTACGCGGCCCGTATCAAGTCCGACTGCGAAAAGAACGAAAAGGTCGTTACCGACCTCGGTCTGCACAGATAAGGTCCGACTGAATTTCCATTGCTGAAAGTCCCCATTGACCCTCTCCTTTCCGTCTCATGTACGCTGCGCAGGGGGTGGCACTCTGCGCAGCATCGGTCCCATTGCTTTGAAAAGTGAAGGTAGGTGCATTTAAACTTATGATGAAACGTATTTTTCGGGACAAGGACTGCCAGTGCGGGCTGATCGTGTTCCTGATGGGAGTCGCCGGATGGCTGTATACTCATGCGACGATCCGTACCTCCAACGCTCTGGTCGCCTCCGGAATCTCGGCTGACTTTTATCCCAAGCTTTTGTTCGGACTCTTGGCTGTGTGCGGTGTGATTCTGTTCGTACAGGGCTATACCCGTCCGGAGGAAGAAAAGGTCCCCTTCCCCAGAACGGACTGGAAAAACATTTTTGTTACGTTCCTGATGCTGCTCGCGTATGCCTATCTGATGCAGTATACCGGCTTTATTCTCTCTTCCATCATCTTTATGGCGGCATTTATGCTGTTCCTCGGCGAAAGAAAGGTGCTGAATCTGATCCTCGTCCCTGTGATCGGATCGATCCTCATCTATCTGCTGTTCGGCAAGGTCTTCATGATCTCACTGCCCGGTGTGCCGTTCCTGTAAGGACAAGAGAAATGACAGTATGAAAGGTAGGTATATCCATGCAAATTGATTTTGCCGTGATCGGTGCGTCTTTTCTTGAAATATTGACGCCCGCATGCCTGATGTGGCTGGTCGTCGGCTCCATTGTCGGCCTGATCTTCGGCGCGGCCCCCGGCCTGACCGCCACAACGGCTGTTGCACTCTTTACCCCTGTTACGTTCAATCTGCCCTTGAACGAAGCACTCTCCCTGCTGCTCGGTATTTACTGCTGCGGCTTTTACTCCGGCTCGATCCCCGCAATTCTGATCAGTACCCCCGGCGCACCGGGCAATGCCGCCACCGTTCTGGACGGTTCGCCGATGGCCCGTCAGGGAAAAGCCGGCGAAGCGCTGACTCACTCGGTCTTCTCCTCCTGGATCGGTGGCACGTTCTCTGCGTTCTGCCTGATGATCTTCGCCCCGATGATTGCGAAAATCGCGCTGAAATTCGGTAACCCCGAGTACTTCGCCGTCGGTCTGCTCGGCCTTGCCGCCGTCGCAGGCGTTTCCAAAGATTCCATTACGAAAGGCATCGTCACCGGTGTCATGGGTCTGCTGCTCAAGTGCGTCGGTATGGACCCGATCGTCGGCACGACGCGCTTTACCTTCGGCAATCTGCATCTGCTCGGCGGCATCACCCTGATCCCTGCGCTGGTCGCGATGTTCGCACTGACCGAGGTGTTTTCCAAAGTCAACTTCTTTGGTGAGACGGGCGACGAGCACATTATCGATCACGTTGATAAGGTCATGCCCGACCTCAAGCTCTATTGGGCAAACAAGTGGCTGATCCTCAAGTGCTCGGTCATCGGTGTTCTCGTCGGCGCCGTTCCCGGCACCGGTCCCACCATTTCCTCGTGGATCGCCTATAACATGACCAAAGCTTCCTCCAAGCATCCGGAGAAGTTCGGCACCGGCTATTACGAGGGCATCATGGCCGCCGAATCCTCCAACAACTCCGTCACCGGCGGTGCGCTGATCCCGCTGCTGACGCTCGGCATCCCCGGCGACACCGTGACGGCGGTCCTTCTGACCTCGCTGATGATCCAGGGCATCGTCCCCGGTCCGCAGCTGCTCCAGACGAACTATGCCCTTGTCGCAAAGATCCTCTGGATGCTGATTATCGCCAACATTATGATGCTCGCGCTCGGCCTGCTGGGCTCCAAGTTCTTCCCCTATATCCTCAAGATCCGCTGGGAGATCATGCTGCCTGTCGTCGTGCTGCTCTGCGTCACCGGCGCTTACGCGACGAACAACTCGATCTTCGACGTCAAGATGATGGTCATTCTGGGCCTGTTCTGCTATCTGCTGAACCTTTACAGCTTCCCCATTTCTCCGATGGTGCTGGGTCTGATCCTCGGCGAGATCATCGAGCCGAACTTCCGCCGCTCGCTGATGGGCAACAGCTGGACGATCTTCTTCACCCGTCCGCTTTCCTGCGGTCTGTTGATCGCGGCTGTCGTTCTGATCGTTGTCATGCTCAACGCCATGAAGACGAAGGAAGAAAAAGAGGCCGCCAAGGCAAAGCGCGCTGCCCGCAAAGCCGCGAAAGCTGCCGCAAAGTAAATTTATTTGACACACTTCTGTTTTGTCTGAGAGCCAAAAGAAAAGCCGTACTTTTGAGTACGGCTTTTCTCATTTTTCAGCGCCGGTGCGCAGCTCTTTTTTTAGAAAAAACCGCCTTTTCATCACAGTTTTCCTCCTTTTCAGATTGCTTTTTTTATCGAATTATGATATACTATATTAGTATGCGCGGGAATTGTAATTTCCGCATCGGGCGGTACATCTGCCCGTATCTTTTCCTGCAGGAGTGGTATATTTTATGAAACAGGTTACGATCTACTACGGCCCAAAGGCAGCTTTTCTTCAGATTCTTCCCAATGAAGTCCGTCACACCACGCTGATCGAGCTGGCAATCAAATCTGACGCGAAAATGCGTGAGCATTCCTTTAAAATCACCGCAAAAAGCGAAGCTTCCAATGAGGACAAAAAAGACCACATTCAATGCCTTGTGGCCTATTCCGACGAATATGCCGCCATCAGTGAAAACGCGATCAACAGCTTCATCGGCTTTGTATCACAGTTCGACCTCGACCGCGTTTATCTGCAGAATCCGCCTCTTTACATCGTCGAGCAGTTTGCCAAGCTCAAGCAGGACGTTCATATCAAAAAGTTCATTTATGCCCCTTTGGGACAAAAGGTTATGCGCGCCATCAACGAGCATTATGACGAAAAGATCATCGGCCAGCCCGCTGTGAAAGACCAGCTTTTGACCGCGCTGTTTCCCCTGTGCCGTTCGTGGAAGCAGCAGAAGCCCGTCGTCATTTTGTTCTACGGACCGACCGGCGTCGGCAAAACCGAAACTGCCAAGATGATGAGCAAGCTGCTCGGAGAAAATCTCTTCCGCAAGCAGCTTTCCATGTTTCACAGCGACGACTTCTCCTCTTACCTGTTCGGCGGACGTCACTCGCAGAACTGTCTCGCGAAGGAGCTGCTTGAGCGCGAATCCAACATCATTCTGTTCGATGAATTCGACAAACCCAATCCCGTATTTCACAGCGCCTTTTATCAGCTCTTTGACGAAGGCATATTTGAGGATAAAAACTATTACGTTGAGGTCTATAATTCCATTATCATCTGCACCTCGAACTACTTAAGCGCGGAGGACGCCAGAAAACATCTCGGCGATCCGATCTTCTCCCGTTTCGACGCGGTAATCCGCTACGACGCTCTCAGCGACGAAGCGGTGCGCACCATCATGCATATGGAGCTTGCGCGTCAGATGGAGGATCTTGATCCCGACGAGCGTGCCGTCGTCGAGGCTTCTCCGATTGTTGCCACCATCGAAAAACAGATGAAAGACGCCCGCAACGCCCGCCAAATCAAACGCGTCGTACGCGATGCGATTTCAAATATTTTGCTTGACCGCGTACTTTATCCGGAGAAATACGATCTCTAAAATTTGCAAAAAAAAATGGTCTTTCCGAAAAGGAAAGGTCATTTTTGTATTATTCTTATAATATTATACTAATTGTAAACGTCGGGGGAGCCATACCTCAAAATACCTTTAAAGATCGCAAAGCGGCCACTGTGAATTTTCGCATTCAAGAGAGAATGATCGGCAGACAAAATCACCCCGGACCGCAATGCGGACCGGGGTGATTTTGTCTCAAAGTTTTCAGTTTTCAAAACTCTAT
>CAKQGD010000082.1 GCA_934232845.1 uncultured Oscillospiraceae bacterium | reverse complement strand
TCTCTGTATGGATACGGAGGAGAACGGCTGACGTTTTTTTAAAGCTCCGTATTTATGCAGCCATTTTACGCTGCAGCGTCTGAGGATGGCGCGCAGAAACGACGGTACGATGAACCTCGGCGGTCCGAGCACGACGGCGTTTGACGCAGGACAAACGTACGCAAAATGACGTCATGGCAAGAAGCAGCATGAGCGTGAGCAGAGAGAAGCCTACAGCTGCTGCGCCGGAGCGAGCGCTTCTGCGGTCAAGCGCGTTCTCATCCAGATAAGTAAACTGCGCACTGTCGGCGGGGAGCTGTTCTCCGCTTGAAAGATATGCCGTATCAGAGAAGAAGCGGACGGACACAGCCCTGCGTACAACCTGTTCGCCCGTAGAAGCATCCGTATAGGTTACATTGCAGGGCAGAGGAGAAAGAGCGCCGATCATGCTTTGTGCGCCTCTTTGAAGATCGGAAAGAGCTCCACCGAGAAAGAGGGAAAAGAGAGTACAAACGGTTAAGAATAAAACGGAAATTCTTTTCATGATGTTACCTCACAAGCTGAAACGAACGTTCTGAACAGATGTTCTATAAGCATCATATCAGAACACACGTTCTTTTTCAAGTCTTTTTTAAAATAATCTTTAAAAAAATCAGAAGTTTTCAAAATTTGTTTCGATGATTCTTGAGCAGGAGGCGGGAGAATAACGCCAGGAAGAAAGAACCCCTTCGCGGATAAAGTAACGAGGCTCAGGCGGAGGACATACCGCTCCAAACGAATCGACGATTAAAAGCTTAATTTTCATTTTAGGAGGCAGAATACTTTTAATATATACGCTGGCGTGCTGCCCTCGTGTTACGCCTGCGCATGGTTCTGCGAGACCCGCGAGGTTTGGGGTTAATTCCACAAAGATTCCATATTCTTCGACGGAACGCACGATTCCGGCGACGGTTTGACCGGCCTGAAAATCCGCGGCATTTTCCTCCCAAGTTCCGAGCAGCTCTTTGTGAGAAAGAAACACACGCTTTCCTTCCACATGACGCACGACGGTGAGAATGGACTGCCCGACGGAAAATCGGTCGCGTGGGTGCGAGATACGCGACACGGAAATTGCATCAATCGGAATCAGAGAGGAAATTCCGCATCCGATGTCTACAAAACACCCAAAGGCCTCGAGATGTGTGACGACCGCGGGAATTACCTGTCCCGGAACAAGAGAAGAGATAAACTGTGCATAACAGCGTTCCTGCACCTTTTTTCTCGAAAGAATGGGAATGATGTCGCTGCCGGCTGTTTCAAATCCGGTTACGATGAAACAAACGGGCTTGGATACGCGGGAAATAATCGCGACGTCCCGTGTTTCTCCGGTATCAATTCCGTAGGCGCCTTCCTCATGGGGAATGATGCCTCTGAGGCCGCCCGAAAGCTCTACAATCAGTCTGTGCGATGAATCACAGACGATGGCGCGTCCTTCCAGAATTTCGCCGGTTCGGGCACACTCGCTGAGAGCGGCGATGGATCCTGTTCTGGCTTTGTTGTGTGCGGTGGAGATCCGCGTTCCTTCCGGAGCGAAATTCATCCTCCGCGCCCCCTTTCCTGTGGCTTTGATTGCTTTCCCATTTATATTCGGGTATGTGTTTGGATAGACGTATAAAGTTTTTAAAGCTGAATTTCAAAAGAAAATGTGTAAAAAAGTCTTAAGAAAGATCATTCATAGCTAAAAGAACATTTTTTGGAGAAAATGACGCACTCGGCCAATTTGTCTGACAAGAATTTTCGGCAATAAAGCGCTTGTGTTTCCGCCATACTATGATTGCAAACGCAAGAAAGAACAAAAAGAAAGGAGATACTCCTTATGTCCAAGAGTTCCAATAAGATTGTTGTTCCTGAGGCTAAGGCTGCGATGGAGCGCTTTAAGATGGAGGCTGCCAACGAGGTCGGCGTCAATCTCAAGCAGGGCTATAACGGTGATCTGACCTCTCGTCAGGCCGGTTCGGTCGGCGGACAGATGGTCAAGAAGATGATCGAGTCCTACGAGAATTCCATTAAGTAAAAGAATTCTTAAAAAAGCCGCCTGCAAATTTGCAGGCGGTTTTTTGTTTTGAGTTATTGACTTTATGCGCTTCGTGTGGTAACATAAATAAGCTGATTTCGGGGTGTAGCGCAGTTTGGTAGCGCGCTTGGTTCGGGACCAAGAGGTCGGGTGTTCGAGTCACCTCACTCCGACCAATCGGAGTATCCTTAACAGGATGCTCCGATTTTTCTTTGTTGTGAGTCCCTATAATTACACTCCGACCAAATAAAAAGAGAGACATGCGTCTCTCTTTTTGTTTATATTGTACGGTTAAAGAAAATGTGGCAGTGATACGCGATGAAAAAGAGACCTGATTTTCGCAAGAGATTTTTTCGCTGCTGGCAGAGCCGTGCGGAAATAAGCTTTTTTCTGCAAAGCAGTACTATGATATCTGGATTCGCAATGTGGTTACTTCTCCTCATTTGTCCGATGGAAGGGATTGGACGTTTTGTCAGTATACAGACCGTGCCCGTATGGACGGTTATCAAGGAAAAGAAAGACGAATCGATTTAAATGTATTTTGTCAAGGCGTGGAGGAATTTAATTTATATCCCAATAAAGTATCGCGGCAAGAAAAATTCCGATAGGGCGGCTATGGTACGTTGATTCATCAGACGGCAGATATGCCTCGTAGCTTTTCACTTTTAAAAAATTATAAAAGCAATTTATAAAAATTTCTTTTTTCAACACAAAAAAAGAATAATTTTTAGGTATAGTGAGACAGGTTAAACAATGATGAATAAGATGGTCTGGAAGTAAGATGTGCAGAGAAACTTTATCGGAGGATTTTTCATGAACCTATTGTTTGCGATTAACCATCGGTTTATCAATCTGTTTCAGAGCTGCATTTGTTCCATTCTTCAAAATGGAGGAGAAGATCTGTATACAGCTTATATTCTTCATTCCGATCTGAGTGATTCTCAAAAGCAGCTTCTTCAGCGTGAAACGGGAGAGCGGGTAGACTGCCGCTTTATCGATGTAGATCCGGCGTATTTTAACGGATTCCCAGAGTCAGAGCGTTACCCAAAGCAAATCTATTATCGACTGGCGTCTCCGCTTTTGCTGCCTGCCGATCTGGATAGGATTTTATATCTGGATGTGGATACGGTTGTGATCAATCCGCTTCGTCCTTTCTATGAAACGGAGTTTGAAGGGGCCTATTATGTAGGCTGCACACACACGAATGCCTTTCTTTCCAAGCTGAACCAGATGAGGCTCGGATCGGAAAAGGAAACGCCGTATATCAATTCCGGTGTGCTGCTTTTTAATCTAAGCGCTTTGCGCCAAAACTTTTCCCTTGAAGAAATCCGCAGCTACGCAAACAAAAAGCAATATGTGCTGATGCTTCCGGATCAGGATATTCTTACCGCACTGTACGGAGATAAGGTAAAGCTTGCCGATACCATGCGATATAATCTCAGCGACAGAATGCTTGCCTTTCACAACGCAAATCCTGCCAATGAAAAGATTGATTTGGATTGGATTCGTAAAAATGCAGTGGTGATTCATTACTGCGGAAAGAATAAGCCTTGGACAGACCACTACATGGGAACTCTGGGAATCTTTTATCAAGAAATTCAGAATCAGGAGCATAATTAAAAGCAAAAAATGTGAAAAGAAAGCCTTTGATATGAAAACATTTGGCTGTCATGTGTGCAGTTGTTTTTTGAAAAGAAAAAGCAGGGAATCTTTTTTTGATTTCCTGCTTTTAAATATGCTGTAATATGAACGGAGAAGACTTTGAAAGATAATTACGAGTCTTCATTTTCCGCCATGCGGTAGCCTACACTGACCTCGGTAAAGATATATCGGGGTTCATCGGGATTTTCTTCGATTTTTCTGCGCAGGTTCGCGACATGAACACGCAGCAGCTTGTTGTCGCTGCTGGCGGCGGGGCCCCACAGCTCTCGCATAATGTGC
>CAKQGD010000081.1 GCA_934232845.1 uncultured Oscillospiraceae bacterium | reverse complement strand
GTGCGAAGCCGAGAGCCGTGCCGATGGTGCCGACGTTGCTGTGCGCGCCTGCCTGCGACTCGGGAATCAGCTCTTCGACGACGACGTAAATCATCGCGCCCGCCGCGAACGCGAGAATATACGGCAGCATGGGTGTGAGCAGCGAGGTCAGCAGCAGCGTGACCAGCGCGCCCAGAGGCTCTACCGTGCCGGAGAGAAAGCCGTACAGAAAAGATTTCTTTTTCGACAGGCCGCTGCCGACGAGAGGCATCGAGATAATGGCTCCCTCGGGGAAATTCTGAATCGCGATGCCGAGCGCGAGTGCAAGCGCTCCCGCCGCGGAGATTATGCCGTTCTCACTGTGCATGCCTGCCAGCACGACGCCGACGGCCATTCCCTCGGGAAGATTGTGCAGCGTCACCGCAAAGATCAGCATAAACGATTTGCCCAGTCCGCAGACACGGCCCTCGGGGCAGTCCGCGTTGAGATGCAGATGCGGCACAAAGGAATCCAGCGCCAGCAGAAAGCCCATGCCGAGCAGAAAGCCCGCGACGGCGGGCAGCCACGGGGCGGCGCCCGAGGCTTCTGCCATATCGATGGCGGGAATGAGCAGGGACCAGACCGACGCGGCGATCATTACGCCCGAAGCGAAGCCCAAAAGCGCTTTTTGCACGCGGGGGCGCATTTCCCCTTTCATAAAAAACACCATTGCCGCGCCGAGCGTTGTTCCCGCGAGGGGCAGCAGCAGCCCCGCAAGCAGCTTTGCCGTATCGTGCAAGAGCACGCACTTCCTTTCTGAAACAGGAGGACGACAGTCCTCCGGATTTTCAAGACAAGGGTAACACAACGGGGGGAAATTTGCAAGGAGGAGAGAACGACGCACTTTTATAAAAGGCGGACGGAGGCGAAAGATTCGGACTTTTGCGGATAAAAAAGAGAAGGAGAAAGAAAAAAGTCAAAAAATTAATTTTTTTTTTTCGACAAGATGGCATTTTCTAACCGTTTTGTGACCGGAGTGTGTCAGAATAAAAGCATCATAAGCCCGGCAGACCGAAAAAAGGTGCGTCGGTAAAAAAGGAGAGTGGCGCATGCAGACTGCAGCACAGAGTTTTCCGCATTGGCGGGGACTGCCCACGGTGGTCTGCGTCGACCGCGCCGGAGAAGGAGATATGTCCGGACGACTGTACGGACCGGTCGAGGAGAAAAACGGGAACTTTTCCGGCTGGATGGAGTTATTCGGCCGAATGGAAGCATCGTTTGATCTGATCTCTTTTCCGCAGAAGACATTTGAACCGCGCACGTTCTCCGGAAAACAAAAAAACGCAGCATCGGAAACGCGGGAAAGAGAGGCGAAAATGGAAACGGATTTCAAGAATTCAGAAAGAGGAGAAAAAGCCACCTTTGTCGTGCAGGTACAGTTTCGGCAGAATGCGACATGGCAGGGTACGGTAGACTGGATGGAAGAAAAAAAGACCCGCCGTTTTCGCAGTATGCTTGAGCTGGTCAGGCTGATGGATGACGCCGTCGGCTGTGTAGGCAAAGACTTTGACGGCTGGGAGCTTGCTCCCGCCGATGAGAAAAAGGAGGAAATAGAATGACGAAAAAGAGACTTCTCAGTGCCTTGCTTGCGCTGACGATGATCGTGTCGCTTCTGCCGATGACGGCACTGGCGGCAAACGTTACCCTCGGCGGCAGCGGCGGCACTTATGTGTCTGTTTCTGCCACGGACAACGGCTATGGTTCGCAGGGGATGCAGGTCAGATCTTTGACCATTGTGGTCAACGGCCCTTCCTCTGACAGAAGCAGCACCACCCGCTATTACAGCGTACGGGAGGACACATATCCCGGCAATGTAACGGTGACCGCAAAGCCCGGCTACCGTGTCACATCGATGACGCTGGACGGCAGAAGCTTCCCCAACGGCAGCAAGATCAGACTCGGCGGCCGCAACAACAGCGGTAACCGTACTCTGACGATCAACGTCGAAGAGGCGGCCCCTACCGGCAATGTGACCGTTACCTTTAAAAACGGCGGCACCACGGTCGCGACCAAGGCTGTGGCGGTGGGAACGGCGATCGGCGCGGACAACATGCCCGCTGCTCCGGCTGCGCCCTCCGGCCGTACCTTCTTCGGCTGGACCACGGACAGCAACAGCGGCACATACTTCGGCGGAGATACCGTAGTTACGAAAAATACAACCGTCTATGCGTACTTTGTCGATGCGGGTACGGCGGTTGACGCCAAGACCCTGCCCGCGACGCTGTTTAACTATGCGCAGAGCAGCATGGAGAACTCGATCAACAATGCGCCGGGCACCGCCGGCAGCTTCAGCAATACCCGCCTTCAGTTCGGCGGCAGCAGCGATCCGGCGGGACTGAACTACGGCGGTTACAGCGGTATTAGGGGAGCATATCAGGGTATCCTCGGGCGTACGCTCAACAGCGCTACGGGTCTGCCCTCCTTCCGCTACACGGCGCCCGACCTGCTCTCCTCCTCGACCATCGGCGAGCCGGTGAACGGCTACCGTACCAAGGACGTCTATTCCGTCAATTTCCCCTTTGAATACGATGCGGCGACCGGCCAATATTCCTTCAACAGCTCGACCGGCAGCAAGCATATCTCGTATGTTCCTTCTCAGAACGACCTCGTTATGTTCGAGGGCAACGAGGAAGAACAGTTCTTCCCCTTTGACGATATGAAGATCGGCAACGGCCACGATTATTCGTTCGGCCTGATGCTGACCACAAGCTTTGTTATCCCTGAGGGACGGCAGATCAACGGGGAGGATATGGTGTTCTCCTTCTCCGGCGACGACGACCTCTGGGTCTATATCGACGGCAAGCTTGTGCTGGACCTCGGCGGCATCCACGGCGCGGAAACCGGCACGATCAACCTGACCGACGGCGTTTCCACGCACCAGAGCGTCTACAACAAGGCCGGGGACGCAAAAGGCTCCGTCGTGTGGAACCTTCTCTCCGGCGCGGGCACGGATACCGCGAACTTCGGCGTCAGCGGCGATCTCTATATGCCCAAGGCCCTTTCGGAATATTCGACTCATACGATGACGATTATCTATTTCGAGCGCGGCAACGGCGACTCCAACTGCAACATGCAGTTCAATTTGCTGACCATCGACGGTATGCCCGCGATCAGCAAGGACGTCACCGGGCTGAACCCCTTCTTTGCGGATGAAGACGAAGCGTTTGAATTCCAGCTCACCTATGACGGCAGCGATACCGCTATGGCGGGCAAGACCTATACCCTCGTGGACGGCCTCAACCGTACGGAAAATCAGGCTGTTCCCGCGGACGGCACGATCACCCTCAAGGCGGGTCAGGTCGCGGCGTTCGACAAGGATCAGGGTCTTGACGCGGATAAAAACTTTATGGTAGAGGAAATTCTTACGGCCGAACAGCAGGCCCGTTATTCCTCGATCACCTACACCGACAATACGTTCCACAACGGTGCGGTGCAGGAAGGCGCCGCTACGGAAAACAGCCCTCTGACCCGTGCTCGTGTCATCAGCTTTACCAATGAGGCTGACGGCGCCGACCTCTCGATCACCAAAGCGGTGGACGGCGGCAGGTACTACGGCGATGCGGACGACGAATTCACCTTCCAGGTAACTTTCGGAACCGGCAATGACGCGGTGCTCTATGACGGCGGTTATACCATCTCCGGCAGCGACACCGTCTATACCGCCCAAAACGGAAACATCGTCCTCAAGGACGGTCAGACGGCCGTGATTGAGAACATTCCCGTCGGTACGGACTACGCCGTATCCGAGGCGGCCGCGGTCGGCTACAGCACGCAGCCCACATGGACCGCGCAGACCGGCACGATCACAGCGGATACCGCCGTGACCTGCACGAACCTGCTGAAGGCCTATACCGTGACCTATCATGCGAACGGTGCGACGGGCGGCACGGTTCCGGTCGATTCCAACAATCCTTATGCATTTAACGACACGGTTACCGTTCTCGGCAACACCGGCAGTCTGGTAAAGGCTGCGGATAACACCAACACCTACGCGTTTGCCGGCTGGGCCACCAGCGCGGACGGCTATGTCGTTTATCAGGGTGGAAGCACCTTCCCGATCACAGCCGATACAAATCTGTATGCGGTATTCACCCCCACACCCATCGAGTACACCGTAACTTATAATAAGGGCGCGCACGGCGATCTTGCGGGTCAGGATGCAAACGGCGACGTCAAGACGACCGGCCTGCACTATGGCGACAATACGCCTGCGGCCCCGGCGGTCACCCCCGAAGCGGGCTGGACGTTCTCGCACTGGGATCCCGCTCCTGCCGATACCGTTACCGGCAACGCGACCTATGTCGCCCAGTACACGCAGAATGAATACACCGTAACCTATAATAAGGGCGCGCACGGCGACCTTGCGGGTCAGGAT
>CAKQGD010000080.1 GCA_934232845.1 uncultured Oscillospiraceae bacterium | reverse complement strand
CCCATGCTTGGGGGAGTGCTTTGCCCGATTCCCTTTATGATTCGGTATCATCACATTTTATTGAAACGGTACAGGCGCAGATCAATCCGCCCAAAGAACCCCGAGAGCCGAAAAACGCGGCTTTCGGGGTCCTTTTTTTTTGAAAGAGCCGCATTCTTTTTGAAAAAAAGAGGCTTTGTCTTATTTTTGCTCTTTGCATAATAGAAATGATACATAGAAGAAAATGCGCGGGAGGGAATCAAATGCCGCTGTGGGATACCGAGACGCTCTTGGGACGGCCGCCGTGCAGAGCCGCGGCCGGCGAAGCGGAGGAATGGCTGAAGGGAAAAACCGTTCTGATTACAGGCGGAGGAGGAAGCATCGGCTCGGAACTCTGCCGTCAGGCTGCGGCGCTTTCGCCGCGGCGCATCGTCGTGCTGGAAATCAGTGAAAACAATGCGGTTGCGGTCTGCCGGTCGACGGCGGAGGAGTTTCCCCAAGCCGTGATTACGGCGGCAATCGCGTCCGTACGCGATGCGGACGCGGTGAAGAGAGTTTTTGACCGGTACAGGCCGCAGATCGTGCTGCATACGGCGGCCCATAAGCATGTGCCCTTAATGGAGGACGCGCCGGCCGAAGCCGTGAAAAATAACGTGTTCGGCACCCGGAATGTGCTGGGAGCCGCAGCAGCGTGCGGCGTACAGCAGTTTATTCTGATCTCGACGGACAAGGCGGTGAGGCCCGTTTGCGTGATGGGACAGACCAAATACCTGTGCGAACTGCTCTGCCGCGCATGGGACGGGACAAATCAAATGCGCTGCAGCACCGTACGGTTCGGCAACGTGCTCGGCAGCAGCGGCAGCGTGCTGCCGCTGTTCGAACGGCAGATTGAGCGCGGCGGCCCCGTCACCGTGACGGATCCCGACGTGACACGGTATTTTATGACGATTCCCGAGGCGGCTTCACTTGTACTGCGCGCAGGCGCGCGGGCGCGGGGCATGGAGGCGTTTGCCCTTTCGATGGGGGAGCCGATACGGATTGAAACGTTGGCACGCCGCCTGATTTCACTGTCCGGCAGAGAAACCGCCGTGCAGTATACGGGGCTGCGCCCCGGCGAAAAGCTCGAGGAAGAGCCGCTCGTGCTGCCCGGCACGCCCTGCGGAGAAATCATCTGTGAGCCGCAGAAGCCCGTCTCCCGCAAAAAGCTCGAGGCTTGCCTGCGGCCGCTTCGCCGTGCCGCCGCCCGGGGAGACGACAAGCGCTGCCGGGAGCTGCTCTCAGCGGTTTGTACCGAGGCCCTGCGAAGGAGCGGTGAGTCATAATCGCCGGCCGAGGCGGTCTGTTTAGAGCTTCGGCCGGCATTTCGGCTCAGACGACAGGCTCTGCGCGCTTGTTCGCAGCGGTCCGTTTTACCCATGCCGAAAGAGAAAGAGTTGCCGGATATTTCGTCGGCCCAGCCGATGATTTTCCCTTACATAAGATCCCGCGGGGCATTTGTCCTTTCGCGGGATTTTTATGTTTCTTCGGAGGAAAATCGGCTTTTCGGATACCGTGCACGGCATTTTAAGGAATGCCGAAGCCCTCATCGGCAAAACGTGCTTTTCCCAAAAAAGGTTTTTAGCCCAATCAGAAGATGACGTAAAACCGTCGCATTCAGAACGGCGCGCGAAGGGAAGACGTTTTCCTGTGACGCAATAAATCGGTGATGCAGAGCCGCGCGGATCCGGCAAAAGAAAACGGAGCAATGGCGCAGAAACGCTCACAGACAGCAGCTTTCGGTTCGTTTCAAACGGTAAAATAAAGAAGCGGCGCGGCCGCGCGAGCCGCCGATCAAATAAAAATCTCCGCCGTCTGATTTCCGGTATAGTCGGGCATAAAAAAGAAGCTTTTCCTGTCGGCGGCTGTCTTTAACGGTTCTTTACGAAACGGATTTTCGAGTGGAAAAGACGCCCTGAGAGAAAGTTTTTTGTCTCTGCAAAATTTGGAATCCCTTCTCTCCTGCATACCCCAAAAGTTCCCGGCCCAAGATACCCTTGCAGGAAGGGAGCGGGAACATGCGGACAAATTACAACAAGGTGGAGATCAGCGGTGTGGACACGGCGAGTCTGCCGGTCATTACCGAACAGGAAAAAACGGATCTGCTGCGGCGCGCGCAGGCGGGGGACAAGGCGGCCCGGGAGAAAATGATTACCTCAAATCTGCGGCTTGTGCTGTCTGTGATTCAGCGCTTTGCAAACCGCGGCGAGGATATGGACGACCTGTTTCAGGTCGGCTGCATCGGGCTGATTAAGGCGATCGACAATTTTGACCTCTCGCTTAACGTGCGCTTTGCCACGTACGGCGTGGCGCTTATCACGGGCGAGCTGCGCCGTCATATCCGCGATGCGGCGGGGTGCTCCCTGCATGTGCCGCGCAGCACCAAGGACCTTGCCTATCATGCGCTGCGTGCGAGAGAGCAGCTTCTGCAGGGACAGACGCGCGAGCCGACCGTAACGGAAATCGCCGAGAAACTCGGCGCATCCCGCCGCGATGTTTCGGCGGCGCTCGAGGCGATTCTCCAGCCGTTTTCTCTGTTTGAGCCGGTCTATTCGGATGGGGGAGAGGCCATCTACGTGATGGACCAGATCGGCGATCCGACGGGGGAGAGCGACTGGATCGACGAGATTGTCTTCCGCGAGGCGGTCGAGTCTCTGCCGGAGAGAGAAAAGAAAATTCTTTCCCTGCGCTTTTTAGAAGGACGCACGCAGATGGAGGTCGCCCGGGAAATCGGCATCAGTCAGGCGCAGGTCTCCCGGCTGGAAAAAGGGGCGCTGAGCCGGATTAAGGGACACATGTGAGGCGGAAAACCCGGGAAAAGTTTTGGGAAACTCTATACAGAACTGCAAAACGGAGATATAATACCCTTGTATCACTTGCCTGTGAAAAAGGGAGAGAAAAAAATGCAAAGAACAGAAATCAGACAGCTCTACGCCGATGCGGCGGCTTATACCGACCGGTCCATCACGGTCTGCGGATGGGTGCGCACGCTGCGCCGCTCCGGCGCGATCGCTTTTGCGGAACTCAACGACGGCGGCTCTTTCAAGGGCCTGCAGATTGTCGCCGCGCAGGACGAGCTTTCCAATTTTGACGAGCTGATCCACCAGAACGTGGGCGCCGCGCTTTGTGTAACGGGGCGTCTGCTGCTTACACCCGAGGCAAAGCAGCCCTTTGAGCTGCGCGCCGAGACGGTTACGGTCGAGGGAACCTCTACCCCGGACTACCCCCTGCAGAAGAAGCGCCACACGCTTGAGTACCTGCGGACGCAGGCACATCTGCGCCCGCGCACCAACACGCTGGCCGCGGTGTTCCGTGTACGCAGTGTCGCCGCCTACGCGATTCACCGCTTTTTCCAGGAGCAGGGCTTTGTTTATGCGCATACTCCGCTCATCACCGGCAGCGATTGCGAGGGCGCGGGCGAGATGTTCCGCGTGACGACGCTCGACCCCGTCAATCCTCCGCTGACCGAGTCCGGAGAGGTTGACTGGTCTCAGGACTTTTTCGGCCGCAGTGCGAGCCTGACGGTTTCGGGACAGCTTGAGGGTGAGGCCATGGCGCTCGCCTTCGGCAAGATATACACGTTTGGGCCGACTTTCCGCGCGGAGCGTTCGTTTACCGCGCGCCATGCCTCCGAATTCTGGATGATCGAGCCGGAAATCGCGTTTGCCGATCTGGCCGACGACATGGATCTCGCGCGCGATATGATCAAATATGTCCTGCGTTATGTGCTGGAACAGTGCCCGCAGGAAATGAAATTCTTCAACGACTTTTACGACAAGGGACTGCTTGAGCGCCTGTCGCACATTATTGAGTCCGACTTTGCGCACGTCACCTATACCGAGGCGGTCGAGATTCTTGAAAAGCACAAGGATGAGTTCGAATATCCCGTTTACTGGGGATGCGACCTGCAGACCGAGCATGAGCGCTATCTGACCGAAAAGATCTATGGCAAGCCGTTGTTTGTGACCGACTATCCCAAGGAGATCAAGGCGTTTTACATGCGTGTCAACGACGATAACAAGACTGTCGCGGCGATGGATCTGCTTGTGCCGGGCGTCGGCGAGATTATCGGCGGTAGCCAGCGCGAGGAGCGCATCGATGTTCTACTTGCCCGCATGGCGGAATGCGGTCTTGACGAAAAGGACTACGGCTGGTACCTCGATCTCCGCCGTTACGGCGGCGCGCGTCACGCGGGCTTTGGCCTTGGGTTTGAGCGTCTCATCATGTACATGACCGGCGTCGGCAATATTCGGGATGCGATTCCCTTCCCGCGCACTCCGGGCAGCGCCGAATATTAAGAGCCTGCAAGAAAGCTTGAAGCGGGAAAAATAACGTGCGTCTCGGTCTGCGCCGTGTTTTTCGGCGTTTGGGCCGTGTGTTCGTTGACAAAGAAACCCGGCTTTTGTATAATAAA
>CAKQGD010000079.1 GCA_934232845.1 uncultured Oscillospiraceae bacterium | reverse complement strand
TGAGATGCTTCCTCCGGCTGAGATGCTTCCTCCGGCTGAGATGCTTCCTCCGGCTGAGATGCTTCCTCCGGCTGAGAGACTTCCTCCGGCTGAGGGGCTTCCTCCGGCTGAGAGACTTCCTCCGGCCGGGAGGTGCTCTGCGCTTCAGAATCCGGTGCCTTTTCAATGCCGCAGCCCATCAAAAGCACAATGGCCAGCAGAATGGCACAAACGGCGATATATTCTTTCCAAATGCGTTTCATGTTCCATCCTCTGCAGGAGACTCGGCCGGCCGGCTCGCCGTCAGTCTTGCCTTCGCGACGATTCTGTGCAGCGAGGTGCCGACCGGATCGCAGGAAATCAGCGTAAGCATCGGCTCGCTGCCGCAGTAGGTGATGCTCCAATCATCCGGCGCATGAATTGTCGTTTCTTCATACGTATATTCATACTCCACGCCGCCGTAGGTAAGATACAGCAGATCTCCCTCGGTCAGTTCGTCGATATGGAGAAATTCCTTTCCGTAAATATCCCGGTGTCCGGAAAGCGACACATTGGAATTTGTGTTATTTCCGGGCAGAGACGCATTGTTGAGCAGAACGATTCCCTTTTTCAAAAGCTCATCGCCGGTGCTTGTGCTGAAAAAGGCCGTCTGTTCTTCCTTCGTCATGGTTCTCCCGGAAAGCTTCTCAACGGTTTCCTCGTCAAATTCGCCTACTATCTCCGCCTCAAGGTCAAGGCGCTCGACGCGAAGCACGAGATCGCCGTCACGATAATCGAGCCGGTCCCGGCAGACGAACATTTTCCCTTTCGGGTAGGTCGTCGCTTCTTCCTCCTGTGCACTTTCCTGCGAAGCGCTCTCTTCTGTTTCTTGAGAGGAAGAATCCTGCGGCATAGAGGAAGAACTGGCTTCTTCCCCGGCGCATCCCGAAACAAAAAACGTCAGCGCCGCCAAGTACGCGGCCATCCGCAATCTCATTTCTTTCATCCGCCTTTTCCCTCTTTCCTCATTTCAAACAGCCGTCCCATGATTCTTCTTTATTATATAAGAATTCAATTCAAAAGAAAAGCTTTCTTTTCCTGATTTTTCGTGTCGATAGATTCTGGATTTTTCTTCCTTTTCTCCCTTGACATTCCCACGCGCATATTGATACAATAAAACAAAAGCCCTGCAAGGATGTGATTCTATGGAGACGGATCTTCTTGAAAAAACGTCACCCAAAGCCGCCGGCTCTGGATTTTCCGCGCTTTTTCTGCGTACGCTGGGCGGATTTTCTCTTTCCTGTGCGGAAGGAACCGTCGACGACTCGAACGGACGCGCCACGCAGGTCTGGGGGCTGATCGCCTATCTCATTCTGAACCGTCAAAAGACCACCTCTCACGACGATCTGATCGCGGCGCTCTGGCCGGAGGGAAAGAACGACGATCCGGCCAACGCGCTGAAAAATCTGATTTACCGCTCCCGCTCGCTGATGCAGGCGGCAGGTATTCCGCGTGCGAAGGATCTGATTTTATACAAGGGACATTCCTACCGCTGGAACGATGACTGTCCCTGCACGGTCGACGCGCTGGAATTCGACATTCTCGCGAAGGAAACCGAAAATACCGCTTTTTCTGTCTCGAAACGAATTGAAAGCGGTCTCGACGCCCTGAAAATGTACCGCGGTGATTTTCTTCCCTTCGCCGCGTCGGAACTGTGGGCCGTTCCCCTGATCTCGTATTACCGGTCGGTGTTTTTCTCCTGCGTAAAAACCACCTGCGAGCTTCTTCTCGGACAAAAACGTTTTGACGAAGCCGGCGAAATCTGCCAGCGCGCCCTCTCTCTCGATCCGTTTGAGGAAGACGTACATTCCTGCTTTCTCCGCTCTCTGATCGGCAGACGGCAGTATGCCGCCGCGCTCGAACACTACCGGCAGATGACAGACTCGTTCTATCGCGAACTCGGGGTGCGCCCCTCGGAAGAGCTGCGCCGTCTTTACCGCGACATCACCGGAAGCGTATCAAACATCGAGACCGACCTCAGTGTGATTCAAGAGGACCTGATAGAGTCCGACTCTCTTCCCGGCGCATACCTGTGCGACTATGAAATTTTTCGCAGTCTGTACCGCGTCAAGGCCCGCGCCGCCGCGCGCACCGGCGAATCCGTGTTTATCGGTCTGCTGACCGTTTCGGCGCAGGACTCCTCGCTTCTCACACCCGCGCAGCGGGCCCGTGCAATGGATGAGCTGCGCAGCTCCATTCGAAAAACCCTGCGGCGCGGCGATGTGGCCGCTCGTTTTTCCGCCACTCAGTACGTGCTGATGCTGTCCTCTCTGACATACGAAAACGGTCTTATGGTTCTTGCACGCATCGAAAAAGCCTACCAGCAGGAATATGCCGCGCGCCGTGTGCGCATCACGTCCTCCCTGCGGCCGCTGGATCCGCTGCCGTAAAGCGGATTTCTCCGTTTTTCTTCGACAAAAAGCCGCCCTGTCCGCATGGAGAGGGCGGCTTTCTTTCGCCGGACTTATAAAATGATACAAATGAGTCCCGCGCAGCCGTCGTTGGTGATCCGCTCAATCGTCTCGGAAAGCTTCAGCCGCGCGTCCTGCGGCACGCGGGACAGCTTGTTGTGCAGACCCTCGTTGACCAGCTCGTGCAGGCTCTTGCCGAAGATATTCGATTCCCAGATCTTGGTCGGGTCGTGTTCAAACTCCGAAAGCAGATAGGCCACCAGTTCCTCCGACTGCTTTTCACTGCCGACAATCGGAGATACCTCCGTCGTGATATCGGCGCGCATCATATGGATAGACGGCGCGGAAGCGCGCAGCCGCACACCGTAGCGTCCGCTCTGGCGGATGATTTCCGGTTCTTCGAGCGACAGCTCCTCCGTCGAGGGCATTACGATCCCGTAGCCGGTGGCCGCTACCTGCTCGAGCGCGCCGCGGTACTTTTCAAATTCCCTCTTGGTCGAAACCAGATCCCGCATCACCGGCAGAAGCGCCGTCTCATCCTCGACGGGCACACCGGTTTCTTCACTGAGGACACGATAAAACAGGCCCGGCGCAATCTTCGCCTCGGCTCGGGCACTGCCGTCGCCAAAACGCGCGGTCCGGATGCGAAAATCTTCTAAAAATTCGCATGTATCCAGAGAGAACGCTCCGTTTCTCAAATCGTGCATCGTACGCACGTTGGGAGCCGCCTCTCGAATTGCGCCGTACACCGACGACTTAAGCCAGTGATCGCCCGGCAGAGCGGTAATCCACCGCGGAATCTCGACGGAAATCTCCCGCACGGGAAATTCGTCGAGTACATCCTGCAGAATCTGTTCGATCTCCTCCCTGCCGAGATGCAGGCAGTTGACCGCCGCCACGGGAACGCCGTACCGTTCGGAAAGCTCCTGCGCCAGCGCCCGGGAAGCGCCGCTCGACGGATCCACGCAGTTGAGCACCACGGTAAAGGGCTTTCCCAGCTCGGAAAGCTCGCGCACGACGCGCTCCTCCGCCTCGGCGTATTCCTCGCGCGGAATGTCGGAGATCGATCCGTCCGTTGTAACGACAAGCCCGATCGTGGAATGCTCGCTGATTACCTTCTGGGTTCCCAGCTCCGCCGCCATGTTAAACGGCACCTCCCGGTCAAACCACGGCGTTCGTACCATGCGCGGCTGGTCGTTTTCAATATAGCCGAGAGAGGACGGCACAATGTACCCAACGCAGTCAATCAGTCTCACGCGGCACTGCGCCGTCTTGTCAAAGGTGATTCCCACCGCCTCTTCGGGGATAAACTTCGGCTCGGTCGTCATGATCGTGCGGCCCGCCGCGGACTGCGGCAGTTCATCGGTTGCACGGTCGCGCCATGCGCCGTTTTCGATATTGGGAATCACCAGCGTCTCCATAAAACGCTTGATCAAAGTCGATTTTCCGGTGCGCACAGGCCCCACGACTCCGATATAAATATCACCGCCGGTGCGCTCGGCAATGTCCTGATAAATGCTCGTGCCAGATTGCATACTTGCTTCCTCCGAATCTTAAGAGCGTGTATCTCTCCCGTGCGGGAAGAGAGGAAAGGTCCGGGCGCTCACGCCCCCGGGATGACCAAAACGGTATTTTCCGAAAGCAGATCCTCCGTCAGTCCGTTGTCGTCCAGAATGCGTGAGGGCTGTGCACCGTACTGCCGCGCGATATCCCAAACGGACTCGCCCGCGTCCGCGTACCGAATCACAAGCCCGACCGACGGGTCTCTTTCTATCGGCGACGTCTCATCCACCAAAACATCCCTCAGAGCGGCCGTCTCCGGAAAAGCCAGCACCGCGCCGGTGATCAGCAGCTCCGCCGTAAGCGTCAGCGTGCCGTCTTCGATCGTTCCCTGTGCGGAAAGAACCGACACCTGCGGACGGCAGACGATGCGCTCCTCTCCCGCCTCATACAGGGGAACGGACAACAGCGCCGTTTCGGAGACGGCCTCCGGCCCTCCCTCGGCGCCGGAGACAACCGCAGCGAGCGCCGCACGGCCCGACAG
>CAKQGD010000078.1 GCA_934232845.1 uncultured Oscillospiraceae bacterium | reverse complement strand
GAAATACATGAACATGAAGCACTTGGAGGCGGTCATGGACGACGCCTCTATTGCCGGCTGACTTCATTCAGCCGGAGTCTGCAAACAAATTTGCGCATAAATCTTGACGGGACCTGGAAATTATGTTATCCTAATGAATAAAGAAAATAATTGCTGATAAACAGCAAATGACAACTGAATATCAGATTTTACGGTGTTCTGTTTTTCAAAACACGGAGTGAAAAGGGAAGCGCGATGAAATTTCGCAGCTGTGAGCCACAACTGTAATTACTGACGAAAAAGCATGATGTCACTGTCCGCACACAAAGCACGATCGCTTTGCCGGATGGGAAGGCGCTTTTGAGGATGAGGTATAAGCCAGGAGACCTGCCGCAAAATGTGAAAACGCCTTGGGTTTTGAGGATTTTCATAAAGAAGCTGCGACGGGTCCTCCGTTGCGGCGACATCCTGCATAGGGCTTTCCTATGATGCAGCGTGCAAGAGAAAAATGTCAGATCCCCGGGATTGGGGGTCTGGCGTTTTTATTTTCTTTGTGAAAATGGTTCTCTGCTGCTGCATTTTTTTTGCGGCAGTTTTACGATAGATAAAACATGCAATGCTTGAAAAGGAAAGGAAGTCACTATGCGAAACACACATTCCAGACATCCGGCACAGCGGATACTGAGTATTTTGCTCTGTGTGCTGATGCTGGTCTCCAACTTCTCATCGCTCGCGTTTGCGGCGGTGGAAGCAGGCGCCTCCGACCTTGTCGGCTCGGTTGTGGAATCCACAGACGAACCGGCTGAGCCGGGTGACCCCTCGGAACCGGAAGAACCGGTCGAGCGGAGTGAACCCTCGGAACCGAGCGAGCCTTCGGAACCGGGCGAGCCCTCCGAGCCGGGCGAACCCTCGGAACCGGGCGAGCCTTCGGAGCCGGTTGAACCCTCGGAACCGAGCGAACCCTCCGAGCCGAGCGAACCGGTCGAGCCGAGCGAGCCCGCAGAGCCTGTCGGGCCCGAGACTCCGGACGAGCCGGAGAAGCAGGCGCCCGAGTGCACCTGCGGCGCGGCAGAGGGTGAAGAGCACGCAGAGGACTGCCCGCTCTATGTGGCGCCCTTTGAGGCGACCGCAGAGCTGGACGGCGTGACGGTCGTTGTCACCGCCGAGCCCGGCGTTCTGCCGAACGGCGCGCGGCTGGAGGCCTCTCTCATCGAGGATGAGGAGCAGGTCGAGGCGATCCGCATGGCCGTGCAGGAGACCTACGGCGCCGAGTACATCGTCAGAAGCGTTCTGCCGGTGGATCTCTCCTTCTGGATGGGCGAAGCGGTCGAGCATGCCGAGGACTGCGCACTGAATCAGGAAGTCACCTGCACCTGCGAGGCGGCGGAGGGCGAGGAGCACGCAGAGGACTGCGCGCTGAACGAGCCCCTCACCTGTACCTGCGGTGCTGCGGAGAATGAGCCGTACAAGGTACAGCCCGATACTTCTAAGGGTGCGATCCTTGTTTCCTACCTGCACGAGAGTGAAGGCGAGGGCGAGGATAATATCGCGATCGCGCTGTACGCGGCAGACGACGCAGAAGAGTCTGACCTGACCGCCGCGATCTACTACTACGATCCGCAGAAAAACGCGGTCGAAGAGATTGAGAGCGAGTCTGCGATGGGCGAGACTGTGTTCGCGCCGGAGCATTTTTCGATCTACGTCGAGGTGACGCTGGATAAGGCGTTTGAGTCCGGCGATGGCTCGAAAGAGAATCCTTATCTCATCAAGACCGCACAGCAGATGGCGAATTTCGGTTATCTGGTCAATAAAAAGATCGCGGACTTCAAAGGCCAGTTCCTGAAGCTGGACGCGGATCTGGAACTGTCGACGCTTAACGAAGATAACGAAGGTGAAGCGGCAGACTGGACGCCGGTCGGATATTCCAGTTCGACCTTTAAAGGTACGTTTGAGGGCGAAAACCACACTGTCTCCGGATGGAAGATCACAAAGACCAACAGTGACTACGCCGGATTTTTCGGGTATCTCAGCGGCAGTGCCGTCATCCGCAACCTGAAGCTTGCGGGTGATGTGGCGCTGGTGGAGAAAGCCACGGCTGTCGGCGGCTTTGCCGGTGTGGTATATGGTTCGGTCGCTTTTGAAAACTGTTCGTTTACCGGTTCTGTCAAAACAAGCGAGACCGTGAGCCAGGGCTTCGGCGGCTTCGTGGGCGAATCGAACGCCAACGTTACTTACACTGACTGCTCTTACAAGGGCGACGTGCATCCCGCCGACGATGCGGGCGCGATCGGCGGCTTTGTCGGCTATCAGGGCGGACGGAATACGAAGTTTATCCGCTGCTTTACCGAAGGCACGGTGACGGGTGAAAAGAACAACCGTACCGCCGGCTTTGCCGCAACTGTGCTGTACAGCACTAACGTGTTCCAGAACTGCTACAGTACCGCTACCGTTAAGGCCGATAATGTAACAAGAGCCGATTTTAAGGGCGGTTTTGTGGCCTATGGCTCCCAAGCGACGTTTACATCCTGCTTCTACTATAATCCGGATAATACCTCTTTCGGCTTTGCGGGTAAGGATGCGAAAATGAACGCGTGCTATTATTACGCAAAGGATGGCGCGGTTACCGGCCAGCTTGGCACCTATGCCGACGCGGCGACGATGGCGAGCGGAGAGATGGCCTATCTGCTGGATAGAGGCGATCAGGCCGACAGAACGCGAGACTGGGCACAGGGCGACCCCCATCCGGTCTATGCGGATGAGACGCATCCCGCGCTTTTCAAGGTAAAGGGCGGCGCGTTTACGGGCGGTAAGGTCACGCTCGGCGAAGATAAGACCGAGGAATATTACCCCTTCGGCAGCGAGGTGACGCTGAATATCGCGGCGGATACGGGCAATGTCCTCTGGTATCTCAATGTTACGGATACAGCGGGAACGCTGCTTGCCGGCACGCGCGATACCAGCAAGGCCGATCCGGTCACTTCGCTGAAGCTCACCCCTGCCGAATTGGCCAACGCGGTCGGTCTGATCCAGGTAGAGGCTGTGTTTGTGCCCGCTCCGGCGGATAAGCTGACGATCACCTGGAAGAACAATTATACGGGAGCGGATCCCGCCGAAACGACGACGGAGATCGACTGCCTGACCATGCTTTCTCCTCTGGATCCCTCGCCGGTGCGTGAGAGATATCAGTTTACGCAGTGGTATGACGATGCGGAGTGCACGATTCCTCACGACTTCACGCTCTCCGCTAAGGAAAATCTGACCCTTTATGCGGGCTGGGTGTTCGACGGCGCCGTCATTACCTTCGAGTCGAGCATGGAGGGGTACGACGTTCCGGCAGAGCTGAAAAAGCAGGATCTCAAGCTGTCGGATAAGCTGACGGACCCGGGCAGCCCGAAGAATGCGGAGGGCCTTGACCGCACGGCGGATAACCGCATCGCCTCCGTAAAATACAAGGGCTGGTATTGGCAAAATCCCTCCGGCAAGTATGTCGCATGGGATTTTGAAAAAACGCTCGGCGAAAACGGAATTGCCGATATCGGTACGGAATTTACGCTCACCGATGATTGGGAGATCAATCTCAAATTCACCGCGGACGAATATAAAAACGAAGAAACTCCGTTTTTGATCGAAAGCGGCGAAGACCTGTGGCTGCTTATGAATGCCAATACGCTGTACGGATACAACGCATCCTATAGCGGCATTTATTTCCGCCTGACACAGGATATTGACATCAGCGCCTATGAGTGGAACCCCTGTTACATGTCCGGTTATTTTGACGGCGCGGGCCACTCGATCCGCGGACTCAAGATTTCTCCGGAAAACAAAGAAAACTACAACCGCGGTCTGTTTAGCCAGCTGTCGAACCGCAGCTGGGTCAAAAACCTGTCTCTCTACGGTGCGATCGCAACGTCCGAGACGCTTGACACCGCAGAAAATCAGGCTGTGGGTGGCATTGCCGGATACGCTTACAACAGCACCATCGAAAACTGCGCCTCGTTTGTCAAGATCATTGCGCCCGAGGGCATTTCGTATGGGAAAATCGGCGGAATGCTGGGATATGCTCATTCCAGCACGATCACCAACTCCTATTGGTATGACCCGAACAATAAGGAGATCGGGCTTACCGGTACGAATACTCCTCTGGGAGAGGGCAGCCTCTATTGCGCATCCGAGGCCGTCGACGGTCAGGTTGCGACTGCTCTGACAAAGGACGCTTTTGCCTATGGCGAGGCGATCTATCTGCTCAACGGTGACAGCGATACGCCCTATTGGAAGCAGGGCGAATCCTACCCGGTCCCGCTGAAGGACGGGGAAAAGCAGCCGGTTTTGTATCGCGTCTCGCTTGCGTCCGTTTCCGAAAACGGTCCGGAGGTCACCTTCGCCGAGAGCGACGCTTATCCGGGCGTTCTCAAACAGGGAGTGGAAACGCGTGTGTACGTTGCCGACAAAACGCAGCTCGCACTTTCCGGTACGCTGGATAAGGTAAAGCTGATCGTCTCCCCGGCATCTGCTCTGAAGCAGGAGGACGGCAAGACGTCCCTCACGGTTGACGGCGAGGATATTTTCGTCGTCTACGGCACGCAGGAGGATCTGAACAATCCCTACGGCTGGTTCAAACCGGGCGAGACCTCTTATATTCTCCGCACCGAGGCGCACCTGCGCGGTCTGGCCGCGCTGGTCAACGGCACGAGCAAAAAGACCAACGCCGAGCTCGGCATCACCGGCGATGACGTGGATGCTTCCGCGCCGGCCGCAGCCATGCCGTTTGACGGTGTGACCTTCACGGTCGGAAACCCGATCGCGATTGCCGAAGAGGGCTGGACCCCCATCGGTACGGAGGAGCATCCTTTCTCCGGCAGGATCGACGGCGCGGGACAGAAGATCACCGGCCTTTCGATCGGCACGGCACAGCAGCCCGCGGCAGAGCCGTATCAGGGTCTGTTCGGCTATGTGAAGTCC
>CAKQGD010000077.1 GCA_934232845.1 uncultured Oscillospiraceae bacterium | reverse complement strand
GGGAAGAACGCGGTAAAAACTCACAAAGCGGATAGAAATATTATAATCGTTTTCACACGTCTTGC
The DNA here is from genome assembly GCA_934232845.1 of uncultured Oscillospiraceae bacterium. Lineage (GTDB taxonomy): Bacteria > Bacillota > Clostridia > Oscillospirales > Ruminococcaceae > Yanshouia. The sequence continues at coordinate 5,935 of CAKQGD010000077.1, read as the reverse complement.
CAAGGAAAAAAACACGGTTGCTGCGAGGCGGCTTCAGAGCATTGCGGCGCAAAGCTCTCCGGGACTCTGCGGGAGCAGCAGGGCAGGCGGAATGTCGAACAGCGTGCGGCAGCCCGTTTCTCCCTGCTCGGACAGCCGGTGTGCCGCCCGAGCGCATGCGATCAGAACATGGGCCGTCAGATCGGGATTGGAGGGCGTGTGCAGGCTGCAGGCGATGCGGTTTCCGTCTGCATCGGAAGAAAAAACGCTGCCGCCGTGCGCGAACGAATGATGCTCCCGCTCGAACTGGGCTTCTCCGATGAAAAAGACGGCCGTCTCGTATGGCTCAAAATAATTCGGCATGGCGGCGATCTCGCGTGAGATGGCGTCGCGGTCGGCGCCCGGCTCGACCACAATGTAGCAGACGCGGCGGATGCGTTCGCCATCGGAGAATGCGGCGGCCTCTCCCCGCCGGGCGGCCGCAAGAGCATCCTCTTTGGGAATGGTGTACTGTACGCCCTTTATCACGCCGGGAATATGGCGGATTGCCTCGGAATGGCCCTGACTCACGCCTTTTCCCCAAAAAGTGTTCTGCATGCCGCACGGAACGGCCGCCTTCGCCAGAAGGCGCCACAGAGAAAACAGTCCGGGATCCCATCCTGCGCTGATGACGGCGAGGGTACCGCCCTGCCGGGCCGCAAGATCGACCGCCTCAAAATGCGCGGGAATTCTGCGGTGTGTGTCAAAGCTGTCCACGACACACCAGTCGAGCGCAAAGCGCGGCGTCTGTCGGGGCAGGTCGTAGGCGCTTGAACCGCACAGAACGAGCACGTCGGCCTTTTCTCGCAGCTGTTCGGCCTCTTCGGTGCGAAAGAAGGGAACGGTTTCTTCGGGCGGTGCAACGGCGGCGGGGTCTCTCCGGGTCAAAACAAAGGCGGGCTCCATATCCTCTGCCTGCCGCAAAGCGCGCAGTACGCCTCGCCCCAGATTTCCCCAGCCGACAATGCCGATTCGAATTGCCATAAGATCACTCTCCTCAAACAGAAATTTTCCAAACAGCATATGCGCGGCGCGGCAAAAAAATCAGAGTTGTTTTCTTGTCAAAAAGCGCGGCGTATGGTACACTGACAGGGAAATTTGAGGAGGTGACGGGATGAAGCGTTTTTTCTGTCTGCTGACAGCTGTAATTCTCCTGCTGACGGCGGGATGCGGCACGCCGAATTATGTGTTTTTGGAATATGATCTGACCGATGCGCCGGGAACGCTCGATCCGCAGTTTGCCTCGACGGATACGGAATGTCTGATTGCCGCCAACCTGTTTGAAGGGCTCGTCCGCCTTGCATCCGACGGGACGATTTCTCCCGCCTGTGCACAGGACTGGGAGATATCCGACGGCGGACGGACCTATACGTTTGCCCTGCGGGATAAAATTTTCTGGTCGGACGGCAGTCTTGTGACTGCAGACGACTTTGTATTTGCATTTGAACGCCTGTTTGCACCCGGCGCCGCGTCTCTGCATGCCGAGTCCTACAGCGGTATTCTCGGCGCGCGGGAGATTCTCGCGGGAGAAGCGCAGCTCTCTGCGCTTGGCGTCTCGTCGCCGGATGAGCGCACACTTGTGATCCGGCTCGAAGAGGCGAACGCTTCTTTTCTGTCTCTGCTGGCGCAGACGCCCGCTATGCCGTGCAGTCGGGCTTTTTTTGAGGAACAGAAGGGGCGTTACGGTCTTTCCGACGGACGACTGCTGACAAACGGCCCCTTTGAGCTGTATTCATGGGGAAGCTCACGGGTGCGCTTGTGCCGGGCACAGCACTACGGAGAACCGGTTTCCATTGACGGAGTCAATTTAAATCTTTCTCAGACGGACGCGGCCGGCCGGTATCTTGCCGGAGAGACAAGCGCCTGTCTGTTTGACGGCGGCAGTCTGCCGGACGGTGTAAAGGGAGAACTGTTTTACGACCGCAGCTGGGCGCTGCTGCTCAATCCCGCGAGCGAGGCATTTTCGGATGAGCGTCTGCGCGCCGCCGTGCTGGGCGCGCTGACGCAGCAAACGCTTGTCCATACCGCTCCCTCTCCTGCGCGCCCCTCAGAAGGGCTGATTCCTCCTGCGGTGACAATCGGGGCGGTGTTTTACCGCGAAACGGCCGGTGCGCCCGCTTTGCCGGAATATCCCGACGATCCGCGTCAGACAATGCTTGACGCCTTTGCCGCGCTGGAAATCGAGCGCTTTCCCAAAGCGGAACTTCTTGTCTGCAAGGATGAAACGGGTACGGCCGTGGGCGGCGCGATGCAGTCGGACTGGAGCACGAAGCTCTCGGCATATTTCAACATGGAGCCGCTTGCGCTGACGGAACTGACCGCCCGCGTACAGAACGGCGCCTTTGAAATGGCGCTCGCCCCCTTGTCCGCGCAGGGTGCGGATGAGACAAAGGGGCTTGCGCTGTTCGCATCGCTGCTCAAAGACGGGGCGGCAGAGCTGGAGGCGCTTTTGCAGGACGTGCGCCGGCAGAGCAGTCCGGAGGCTGCGGCGCAGGATCTGCTTCTGGCCGAAGAGGCGGTGCTCAGCGAATATCTGGCGGTTCCCGTCTATGACACGCCGTCTCTGTTCGCCTGCGCACAGGGCATCGGCGGCATCTGGTACGAGCCGGCGGTGCGGATCGTATATTTCAAGGACGCCGTAGTTTCGTAATTACAGCGTGCCGTTCTCTTTTTCCCAGCGGTTCAGATACTCCTCGAGAATCTGCTCCGCCTCCCGGTTTGCGGACCGTTTGTTGAGGCGGGCGAGCCGTTTGAGACGTTCCAGCAGTTCCCGCGGGATCCGCAGGGAAAACGGGGTATGATTGGCAGACAAAGTCAGTCACCTCCTTCCTTTTATCATACGCAGAACCGCTTCGCCGCGCCAACAAAAACGATGCGGTCTTTTTTGAGATTTACAAATGCGTGTGCGATTTTGCACCGCTTTCTCTTGCGGTTTGACAGGGAATGGCATATAATAATAAACTGTATGCGCAAAAGAAAAATCCTTTTGCGCAATCCGATGGAAGGGAACGAACCGACTGTGGCCAATCTTCAGGAAGAAATTAAACGCCGGCGCACGTTTGCGATCATTTCGCATCCGGACGCCGGTAAAACAACCCTTACCGAAAAGCTTCTTCTGTACGGCGGGGCGATTCAGCTTGCGGGCGCCGTCAAGGGAAAGGCGAACGCGAGACATGCCGTCTCGGACTGGATGGAGCTGGAAAAGCAGCGCGGAATCTCGATCACGTCTTCGATTCTGCAGTTTGAATATGAGGGTTACTGCGTCAACATTCTCGATACGCCGGGACATCAGGACTTTTCAGAGGACACCTACCGCACCCTGATGGCCGCGGACAGCGTCGTTATGGTCATCGATGCGGCAAAGGGCATCGAGCCGCAGACCAGAAAGCTTTTTAAGGTCTGCGCGATGCGCCATATCCCGATTTTCACCTTTATCAACAAGCTTGACCGCGAGGCGAGAAATCCGTTTGACCTGCTGGAAGAGCTTGAGGGTGAATTCGGGATCGGCACCTACCCGGTTAACTGGCCGATCGGCTGCGGCGTGGATTTCAAGGGCGTATTTGACCGCGACCGCCGTTCGATTCTGACTTTCGGCGAACTGCACCGCGGCGTCAGCCGCGTACAGGCCGTTGAGTGCGACATCACCGATACGGAGAAGATGGATTCGCTGATCGGTCCGTATCAGCGCGAAGCGCTTGTCGACGATATTGAGCTGCTCGACGGCGCAAGCTATGAGTTCGATCTGGAAAAGGTCCGCTGCGGCGAGCTGACGCCGGTGTTCTTCGGCTCGGCGCTGACGAATTTCGGCGTGGAGCCGTTTCTCGAAAACTTTTTAAAAATGACAACCTCTCCGCTGCCGCGCCGCACACGGGAAGCAGAAGTAGATCCCTTTGACGAGCATTTCTCCGCGTTTGTATTTAAGATTCAGGCCAATATGAACAAGAACCACCGGGACCGTATCGCGTTTATGCGCATCTGCTCGGGAAAATTTGAGCGCGGAAAAGAATATTTGCACCTGCAGGAGGGCAAAAAGATCAAGCTTGCCCAGCCGCAGCAGATGATGGCGCAGGAGCGTGAGATCATCGATGAGGCGTACGCGGGGGATATCATCGGCGTATTTGACCCGGGCATTTTTTCGATCGGGGATACGGTCTGTGACGCATCGGCAAAGATCGAGTTCGAGGGAATTCCGACCTTTGCGCCGGAGCATTTCGCGCTGATTACGCAGGTTGACACGCTCAAGCGCAAGCAGTTTGTCAAGGGCGTCGAACAGATCGCGCAGGAGGGCGCGATTCAGATCTTCACCGAGCCGGGCGGCGGCATGGAGCGTATCATTGTCGGCGTGGTCGGCGTACTGCAGTTTGAGGTGCTTGAATATCGTCTGAAAAACGAGTACAATGTCGACATCCGCCGCGAAGATCTGCCTTACGAGCATATCCGCTGGATCGTCGACCGCGAGCTGGACCCCAAGAAGCTTAATCTCACCTCCGACACAAAATGGGTGACGGATCTCAAGGGCAACAACCTGCTGATCTTTGCCAGCGAGTGGAACATCCGCTGGGCGCTCGATAAGAACCCCGGCCTTGCACTGACTGAATTTAACCGAGAATAACAAAAAGCGCTTTCCGTTTTGGAAAGCGCTTTTTGATGATCGTGGGAATCTGCAGGCGCTGGCATCCAGTGAAGTGCTGCAAAAGGGAACCGGTTACAGATAAAAATTATCGTTGAAGCGCAGATGGAGAAAATTTTCCGGATGCCTGAAGGCAGCGCCTTTAAAGGGATCAATCAAGCTGCCGGCTTGGCCGGTGAGGATGCCTTTTCCCGTGCGAAAAAGACGGCTGCATTCGGCACTACATCTGTTTTTTTACAATCAGATATTCGTCGCCGAAACGATAAAACGGACAGCGCCCGCCGCTTTCGAGCAGGCGAAAGACCTCGTCCTCGTCGAGCTGCATTTCGCAGTCCCAGCAGTCCGCGAGATCGTCGTAGGTGTAGTACAAGCAATTTTCACAGCTGTATTGCATAGAAAGCTCCTTTCCCGGTCAGAAAAGAAAAGAACCCGCCGTCCAACCGGACGGCGGGCCTGTGGAGCTGTTAGGCGGATTTGAACCGCCGACCTCATCCTTACCAAGGATGCGCTCTACCGACTGAGCTATAACAGCATACGGCGCTGCAGCGTATCCTATTATATCGAAACAGAGGGGGGATGTCAAGCCGTTTTTTGAAAAAAGTTGTCTTGTCCGAAGAGAAGAGAGAAGAGCCAGTCGAGAGCCGGAAAGGCAGGTGCATTTCTGTTTTCAAAGGATGTTTTGTGAGAATAGGGAAAGAATCTTTTCCAAAGGTTACTTGACGAGAGGAAATTGCTATGCTATAATAACCGCGTTGCGGCAGTGATGCCGCGGCATACCCGCGCAGCCAAAAGGAGAGGTGTCCGAGTGGTTTAAGGAGCTGGTCTTGAAAACCAGTGACTCGTGAGAGCCGTGGGTTCGAATCCCACCCTCTCCGCCAAATTCTTTTGGTTGAAAACTGCATTTTTATCTGACGATTACCGACACGGAGATGTACTCAAGTTGGTGACGAGGCGCCCCTGCTAAGGGCGTAGGTCGGGAAACCGGCGCGAGAGTTCGAGTCTCTCCATCTCCGCCACAAAAAAGCACCGCAGAAGCGGTGCTTTTTTCTTTGCGGCAGCGAAAAGACTCGAACTCGAGCGCCGAAGGCGCGGGCTGCGCCTGTGAGCACCGCCAGCGGCGGAAAAAGCGAGCAGGGGCAGGCGCTGCGGTCAAAGTCCGCCGCGGCGAACAGCCGCGGAGAGCGGACTTTGGGAACCGCAAGAGGGGAAGGAGTCTCTCCATCTCCGCCACAAAAAAGCACCGCAGAAGCGGTGCTTTTTTCTTTGCGGCAGCGAAAAGACTCGAAC
>CAKQGD010000076.1 GCA_934232845.1 uncultured Oscillospiraceae bacterium | reverse complement strand
GCGGCTTCCCGCGCGGCCCACGGCAAAAATGATATGTTCTGCCGAGAGTTCGGCTTCTTCTCCGTTTTTCTCGCAGAAACGCACCAGATGCCGCTGCGGATCCACATCCGTCACATTGGTCTCGGTGCGGATTTCCACACACTGCGCGATCGATTCGATCAGCTTCAGCATCGTGTTGTAGTTTGCATCCGTTCCCAGATGCTTCAGCTGAGCCTGATGCATATGCAGGTCATGCTTGAGACATTCCTTTTTTAACTCGTCGCTCGGCATGAACCGTTCTTTTTGTGCGCCGAACCGCACCAGAACCGAATCCGCCTGCTCAATATAACCGAGTACGACGTCCTCGGGCAGATACTCTGTCAGCCACCCGCCGTATTCGGTGGAAATTACATATTTTCCGTCGGAAAAAGCGCCGGCTCCCGCCATTCCCTCCATGATCGAGCAGTGAGGGCATTTCAGACAGACCTTGGACTTTCCGGACATCATCGGACATTTGCGTTCGCGCAGCGCGGTTCCTTTTTCCAGCAGAACGATCTTCAGCGCGGGATTTTTCTCAGCCAGACGATACGCAGCCATCAGACCGCCGATTCCGCCGCCGATAATCGCGACATCATATGTATTTCGTTCCTGCTTCATACATAATCACCTTTGTTTTTTATTCGGGCGCAGACAAAAACGCGGGAGCAGACTTTCTGTTCCCGCGTTTCCGCAAACAAGCCCAGAGTCATTATAGCAGATGCGGTGACAAAAATCCACCGCTGAAACCCTTTTTTCAAAAAAGAATCACAGATTTTTCGCAAGTTCACGGCGCAGACGCTTGATGATTCGTTTTTCCAATCTGGAAATATATGACTGACTGATCCCGATGCGGTCCGCCACCTGTTTCTGCGTTCGTTCCATTCCGTCGGTAAATCCGAAGCGCAGCTTCATAATCGTGCGTTCACGTTCTTCAAGCCGCTCAATTGCCTCCCTCAAAATTACCCGTTCATCATCCGCTTCGATAGGGCGGCTGATCGAATCCGGGTCCGTGCCGAGAATATCCGAAAGCAGAAGCTCGTTGCCGTCCCAATCAATGTTGAGCGGCTCATCAATCGAAACTTCATTTTTCAGCGGCTGACATTTTCTGAGATACATCAGAATCTCATTCTCAATACAGCGCGATGCATAGGTCGCAAGCTTGATTCCCCTAGAGGGGCAAAAGGTATTGACCGCCTTGATCAATCCAATCGTTCCGATGGAAATCAAATCCTCGACGCAGTAGCCCGTGCTCTCGAACTTTTTGGCAATGTAAACTACAAGGCGAAGATTATGAACAATCAAAGTTTCCCGTGCGCTGGGGTCGTTTTCTTCCAGACGGTGAAACGCCTCTTTCTCCTCCTCACGGGTAAGCGGGGCCGGCAGCGTCTCCGGGCCGTTGATATAATGCACATATCGCCGCACACCGAAAAAATGCAGAACCGCGTTCCACAGTGTCCAAACCCATATCCAAAGCTTTTTCATACAGCGGGGGCCTCCTCTCTTTTTCCTTCGGACAACAGAATGGGGTTTAAGACAGCGCAGAAAGAGCCGGCCCCGATTGGATCACAACTGACGGCAACATAGACTCTCTCGCACCGATAAATGTTCTGCCCCGATTCAATGCGGACACAGAGCGGACGAAACGCCTCCAGTACGCCCTTTCCCCCGACCGTACGATACGGAACAAGCCTGCATCCCACCGGAAGAGGTACGTTGGGACCTCGTTTTTCCATTGCCATGGGGAGAACTCCTTTCAGTGCCTCTTTCTCACAGACAAGCACCGGATCTCCGGAAAAGGGCTCTGTCAGGCTGTTTCCCGTATCAATCAGAGCGGAAACGGTACAGCTTCCTCGGGTCGTTACAATCGTCGCACGGCATTGACTGCCCTGCGGATTTCTGCCCCAAAGCAGCATGGAAAGCAGCTTGGAAAGAAAATACGCCGCGGTCACGGACATCAGAAGGGCCGGAAGACCAATGTCAAAATACAGAACTCCGTGATATACGCTCATCATATCCTGCTCAAAAATGATGCTTACAGCGAGCATCATCCCGGAAAACAGAAAACTAATCAGAAACAAAAGCATTGTAAGCTTCGGCAGCGCGCGGTCTTTTCCCACGCCAAACGCGATCAGAACCATCACAAAACTGACGCCGAGGCGCAGCGCCGCCAGCCCTAAAAACGGCGGATCCGGAAAAAAAACAATCAGTGCCGACAGTGCCCCTGCAAACGCCCCGCAAGCCGCCCTTTTTCCGGAAAACAACTCTCCGGAAAATTGTGCGGTAAGCCTCAATAAAATAAAATTTACCATAAAATTGACAATCAACAGCACATCCACATACACAATCATGAACGCCTCCCCCTTTCTTCGTTCATTATAAGACGAAAGAGAGGGCGCTTTCCGTCGAAGGCGGATGTGCCTTTCTGTCTGAATGCACCCTTTTTTCCTCTGTATAATACAATAATAAAAAACAGCTACAGGAGTTGATCGTCTATGTGCAGCTGTCCTCGCTGCCGTGCCTGCAGAAAAAATGCCGGCAGCGCACAAACCGGCAAAAAAGCCTCCTCTTTTCCCGAGGCATCCTCTCAGTCCACCGCCCGAGAATCCCCCGCCTGCGGCGCCTGCTGCCCGATTCCCAACAGAAGCTTTTGGCCTTCTTTCGCGCTTCCCCGAAGCCTGCGCGGCCAAAAGGCCCTCCTCCTTCCCTAAAAAGAGCCGCGTTCTTGTTTTTTTCTCTAAAATACGCTACAATGCCAAAAGAGGTGAGCGTATATGACGAAAAAAGAACGTGCATACGAGGCTGTCCGCCTTTTAAAAGAGGCATATCCAGACGCCGTGTGTTCTCTGGAATATGAAAAGCCCTATGAGCTTTTGATTTCTGTTCGGCTCGCGGCGCAATGTACAGACGCCCGTGTGAATCTTGTAACGCCTGCGCTCTTCGAGCGTTTTTCCACGCTGGAGGCTTTTGCGGCTGCCACACCGGAAGAAGTCGGCGAATATATCAAAAGCTGCGGACTCTACAAAACAAAAGCCCGCGACATCGTCGCCATGGCCAAGATGCTTCTGGATGAATACGGCGGCAGCCTTCCCGACACGGTCGAGGAGCTGACAAAACTTCCCGGTGTAGGCAGAAAAACTGCCAATCTCATTGTCGGAGATGTCTTTCACAAGCCCGCTGTGGTCTGTGACACGCACTGCATCCGCATCACCAATCTGCTCGGCCTGACCACCACAAAAGACCCTCTCAAAACGGAAAAAGAACTGCGCGCCTGTCTGCCGATGGAAGAAGCCAATCATTTCTGTCACAGGCTTGTTCTGCACGGACGCGCAGTCTGTGTCGCCCGCCGCCCTCAATGCGCCGCCTGTGTCATGGCGCCGGTTTGCGCACATGCACAAGCTCTTTCCGGGCAGGCATAAAATCTCTGATCTTGATCAGAAGTTCATAAAAGTAAAAGATTCAAAGTCAAGCAAAGCCGGCTTTGAATCTTTTTCTTTATTTTAGATAACTCGCCCGATTTAAGTACATTCGTGCTTCTCTCGCAGCGGATTCGGATCACTGCCGGCCTTTATCAGATTACAGAGCCAATATGGTAAAAAGGCTGCAAACGGTTTTATAGTTCTTCTTCAGATGAATCCCGTATTATCGTCCGGTAATTACTGACACGAAAGTGCTCAAATTGATAACAAAGAGTCCCTTCTGAGGACATAGGCGGTGAAAATTCTCGAAAAGCGGACGTTGGAAACCGCAGGAGGCGAAAGCGCCTCCGTTCCCGTCATAAAAAGCGCACCGCTGCTGCGGTGCGCTTTTTTCATAGGTAGAAGCAATCGGCAAACGATGCAAACCGAGAAAAACGAACTCTGCAAAAAATCAAGAGAAAATAACCCCTCCAGCTCCGCCGAATTCGGGGTGTCCGTATTTATAAAAGTGATTTTACCTGCCTCTACAGGTCTCAGTAATAAAGGTAAAGCTGGCACTTAATCATACCGTTATAAAGCTTGCGGCGTTTTTGCGCTTTTCTTCCAAACAGCTCTTCAAAATTTTCCAGCGGACTGATCACCGCATAGGTGCGCCCTTCTCCCGGTTCAAACACACGTCCCATGGTCCGGGCGAGATCCTCCGCGTCTTTTCTCTCCATCATGCGTTCTCCGTAAGGCGGGTTTGTAATAAGAACAAATGACTCTTCGGGCAGAACTATATCCTTTATATCCGCGGTATGACAACGCAGCCTGCTGTCTACGCCCGCTCGGCTGGCGTTCGCATGCACAAGCGGCAGACAGTTAGGATCGATGTCTGCGCCGATTCCACGAAATTTTCCGTCGCGGCGAATCGCGTCAAAGCCCATTTGACGGGCGTCTTTCCAAGCAGACGAAGGGATGCTCTCCCACTGCTCGGCGGCAAAACGCCGACGCAGCCCCGGGGGAACACGCAGCGCCTTCATCGCACCCTCGATCAGCAGCGTACCGGAGCCGCAGCACGGATCGAGCAGCAGCGTATTTTCGCGCACACGGGCCAGATCGGCAATACCTGCGGCAAGCGTCTCTTTGACGGGCGCAAGATTGGCCGCGGGACGATACCCTCTTTTGTGAAGCGGTACGCCGGAGGTATCCAGCAAGAGTGTGACATGATCTTTCAAAATGGTAAACTGCAGCTGATGCACAGGTCCGCTTTCTTCGAGCCATTGTACGCCATAGCTGCTGCCAAGACGTTTTGCGGCCGCTTTTTTCACAATGGACTGACAATCGGGAATACTGTGCAGTTTGGAATGAATCGACCAGCCTTTGACAGGAAACGCATCCGTTCTGCCGATAAAATCTTCCAAAGGAAGAGCGCGCACTCCTTCAAACAGCTCATCAAAGGTTTCGGCATGAAACTCTCCCAATATGACGCCGACACGTTCCGCGGTGCGAAGCTGCACATTCGCCCTTGCAATATCAAGCATATCACCCGAAAAAGACACGCGTCCGTCAGAAACCTCTACATCCCGCATTCCCATGCGGCGAATTTCTCCGGCCAAAACACTTTCCAATCCAAACAGGCACGGGCATGCGATACGATAGCTTTCCCCACTCATATAATCTGTTTCCCTTCTTTTAGTCCGGAAAAGCGGCGGCGCTCAGCCTTCTCTGAGCGCCGCCGCAGCAAACTGCCCGGACAGCTTGACATTCTCTTTGGGGCTTTAAGACAATACAGGCTGTGCTCAGATCCCGCATCTGACCGCACGCCCGCCGCTGTCCGGCAGCCGCCTGTCCGACAGGGGCCTCAGCTCTCACTGTCAGCAGGAAATATTCTTGCAGACGCGGCTTACGCGATAGGCGCAGCCGTTTTTTCTATCATATCACATTTTCGGCGTTCAGTCCACCGGTTCGATCACACCATAGCTGTCTCCATGGCGGCGGTAGACCACATTCATCTCGCCGGTCTGTGCGTTCTTAAAAAGGAAGAATTCGTGATCCAGCATGTTCATCTGCAAAATTGCTTCGTCGACGTCCATGGCGTGAATCGGGAACTTCTTAATTTTGATCGGCTCAGACGGAATTTCCTCATGGATTTCTTCCGGTACGCTTTCAAAGCCTTTATCCTTTACACGGGAGGAAAGCTTTGTCTTATTCTTGACGATCTGCTTAAAGAGAACATCCACCACAGCATCAAGAGATTCTGTCCGATCAGGCGTTGTGCGTTCCGCGCGGTAAATCATTCCGTTCGAAAGAATCGTAACCTCGACCGTTTCTCTGTCACGCTCGTTTTTTACCATGACCGCAGCATTGGCATTGTCAAAAAAACGATCGAACTTTTCAAGCTTTTTTTCCACGCGGGCTTTAAAAGGCTCTCTTACCGTTGTTTTTTTGGCTGTAATTGTGATGTTCATAAGGGCTCCCCTTTCATGGATCTATGATCCTTCTTTGGACTTTTGCTGTTTTTAGTATAGCATAATCAAACCGGAAAATCAACATAATTCATAATAATTTTTCACATTATTGCACTTTTTAGGTCGCTTATAATACAATTACGTAAAAAAGCGGCTCCCAAGGAGCCGCTTTGTCAAATCTAATCAAGGCCGCCCATGTCCGCCCTTGCGGGAGGAGCCGCGCTTGCCGTCTAAATTCCTTTTAATATCCGACATTTTATCGTCGCTTGTCTGCTTAAAACGTGACATCATGTCCTCAAAGCTCTGAGGAGCGGAAGGAGTACGATTAAAAGCCACATCAGCCCCCGGACCCGTGTGGCGGGGTGCAGGTGTATAAGGGCGCCTCTGGGGAGTGCGCGGCCGCAAAGGCGGCGGTGCCTGATCAATGGCACGTTTCATCGAAAGGTTGATTTTTCCCTCCGGTGTAACGGCCAGTACTTTTACGCGAACCATTTGGTTTTCCTGTACAAAGTCGCGGATTTCCTTGACATATGTAGCAGCGACCTCAGAAATATGCACC
>CAKQGD010000075.1 GCA_934232845.1 uncultured Oscillospiraceae bacterium | reverse complement strand
CCTGCATGTCATTCCGGTTTTCAACGGCATGGCATGGGGCACGGTTTCTTATCTGCCCTATGGCATTCATCCTGTCATCTGGTCCACTGCCGCTTCGTACATTGCTTTGTTCCTCGTGACTGCGATGACCAAGCCCACCGCCAACGAAATTGCTGCATTTGACAGTGCAATGGCGGTGCAGGAACCGATTGACCCCAACCTGAGCGACAGCCACATGATCAAGATTGCCTCCGGACTGCTTGTATTCGGCGCGGTATTCTTTGCCTTTGTGCTGTACTTGGCCACCTGTGCGGTGCCCTGACGGAAATCCGGTTTTGATTTGATGTAATGGAAAAGTTGCTGTGCTTCTTTAGGGTGCAGCAACTTTCCATCTTTCCAAAGCAGATTTTTGGAGGTTTCTTTTCAATGAAATATGATATTTTGATCCAAAACGGGCATGTGATCGACCCCGCCTCGGGCGTGGATGAGGTAAAAACACTGGGCATTATAGGAAACAAGATGGCGGAGGTCACGCCCGGTGAGCATACCTGCGGAGAAATGGTGGATGCTTGTGGCTGCTATGTGCTGCCGGGGCTTGTGGACTACCACGCGCATGTATTTTACGGCGCAAGCGAGTTTTGCATTAAGCCGGAGCAGTGCCTGCCGTTCGGCGTGACCTCTGTTGTAGATCCCGGTACCGCCGGCAGTGCGAATTTCGATTCATTTTATCAGAATGTAATCGTGAGCAGCATTTTGCGAATCCGTTCCTACATCAGCGTCAACCCCGGCGGTCTTTACGGGCGTGAATGGCATACGCATTACGACCCCGCGCTTTTGACGCCCGGCCATATGAGCTACGACAATATAAAAGCCATTTTTGAAAAATATCCGGAGCAGCTTCTTGGGCTGAAGCTGATGCTCAGCACCTCGAATGTGGGAGACAGGGGAATCGAAATTCTCGAAGCGACGCTGCGCCTTGCCGATGAGATCGGCTGCCGTGTCTGCGTGCATACTACCAGCATGACGGTGTCTGCCGCGGATGTCGCCTCGCGTCTGCGTCCGGGCGATATTTACTGCCATTGCTTTACCTGTACGGACGGAAAAAGCATTCTTGACGAAGAGGGAAAGATTCTCCCCGAGGTCATGGAGGCACGCCGCCGCGGCGTCATCTTCGACGCGGCGAACGGCACATTCCATTACGATCATGAGGTCGCCGAGGCTGCAATCCGGCAGGGCTTTCTTCCCGATGTGATAGGGTCTGACATCGTAATCTATGCCGCGAACATGGGTCATAAGGTCAGAAACCTGCCGTTTTTGATGTCAAAATACCTGCTTGCGGGTGTGGATATGACGGCGCTGACCCGCATGGTGACGGAGAAACCCGCTGAGCTGATGGGTCTCAAGGGGAAAATCGGAACGCTTCGGCCCGGCGCGTTTGCGGACGCTGCGATTTTCCGAATGGAAAATGTGAAGGCATCGTTTGAGGATTCCAAATCCACCTACCGCGAGACAAACCGCCTGCTGGTTCCGCAGATGACCATTGCAGACGGAAAAATCGTATATTGTCAGGTCGATTTCAACTGTGGCCTATGAAAAAAGGAGACGCCATGACTTACGAGAAAATGTTTTTGCCGTTTCACATCGGCTCGATGGAACTGAAAAACCGTATTGTCATGGGGCCGATGGGGACGAGCCTCTGCGACGAAAATTCACGTCCGACGCAGCGCCTCGCGGATTACTATGAAGAACGCGCCAAAGGCGGCGTGGGATTGATCATCGTAGAGCATGCGTATCCTCAGCGGCTCGGTGTCAAGTCGCGGCTTTCTGCGGGTCTGTGGGATTGGGAGACGCTTCCCGGATGGAAAGCGGTTACAGAAGGAATTCACAGGCACGGCGCAAAAGCGGCTATCGAGATCGGGCATCTGGGGCGCTGCACGGACTATCCCGCCTCTGTGGGGCAAAAAGCGATGGCTCCCTCTGCGGTGCGGTGTCCGGTTGCGCAGGCGCCCACGCGGTCAGTTCGCGAGGAAGAGATCGAGCAGTATAAAAAGGATTATCTCAATTCGGTAGAGCTGGCTGTGGCAGCGGGCTTTGATGCAATCGAGCTGCACTTTGCAAACGGCTATTTTCTTGCAGAATGGCTCTCCGGGCGCACCAATAAGCGAACGGACCGCTATGGCGGCACCTTTGACAACCGTGTGCGGTTTGCTTTGGAATTGACGCAGCTCGTCAGAGAGAAGGTGGGCCCCGCATATCCTCTGCTGGCGCGTTTTGCTTCGCGCGAGATTAACGGCGGACGCGGCATCGAAGAAAGCCGTGTGTTTGCCCGTCTTCTGCAGGACGCGGGCATTGACTGTCTCGACGTGAATGCCGGCTCGCCGAATGAATACGACTGGGAATTTCCCTCCTATTTTCAGGAACAGGGCTTTTTGATTGAGGATGCGGAAAAAATCAGACAATCCGTTTTTATTCCGGTAATCGGAGGAGGGCGCATTACGGAACCGAAAATGGCGGAGCTTGCACTGCAGGACGGCAGAATGGATCTTGTTTCAATCAATCGGGGACTGATTGCGGATCCATATTGGCCGCAAAAGGTACGGCTTGGCAGAGAAGACGAAATCCGGCGCTGCATCGGATGCACCTGCTGTATCAATGAAAAGGAAAAGCAAAAGGGCATTGTCTGCACGGTCAATCCGTTTGTCGGAAAGGAAACGCTTCTTTCCATTGAACCCGCCGCAGAAAAGAAACGAATTCTCGTGGTGGGGGGAGGTCCCGCGGGCCTTCAGGCCGCGATTGCAGCGTCGCGCCGCGGCCATACAGTGACGCTGGCGGAAAAAGAAGAGCAGCTCGGCGGTTTGGTGCGCGCGGCAGGCGTTCCCCCAATGAAATGGGATATCCTCAGCATGATTCCTGCGATGACCCGCGAGGCGGAAAGATTCGGTGTACGCATTCTGACCGGCACGCGGATTACCGCCGAGCAGGCCGCCGCACAAGGATATGATCTTGTGGTACTGACCTGCGGGAAGGAGGCCTTCGCACCGAAACTCGCGCAGAACGACGGTTCCATAGAAGAAACGAGCGCCGTCGATCTTCTCAACGGCGACGCATGGTGCGGCGAGCGGGTGGCGGTGCTTGGCGGCGGGCTGATTGGCTGTGAGTGTGCCGAATTTCTCTCGGAATACGGAAAAGAAATCACGGTTTTCGAGATGGCCCCCCGCCTTGCGCAGGATGCTTACTGGAATATCCGCAATCCGCTTTTGGAGCGCCTGTGTGCGCGGGGAGTTCGGCTTGAGACAGGTGTAACGGCTGCCGCGATTCAGAACGGAGAGCTGTTCGGGGAGGAAGACGGGCATCGCCGTTCCTTCGGAAAATTTGATGCCGTGGTATATGCCGTCGGGTTGAGAGACGCACCCGGAATGGAAATGGAAAAAGAATTGAGAAAGAATGGAATTGACTGCATTGCAATTCGGCAGAAAGAAAAAGGCAGCCAGATTCGCTGTGTTCTGGAGGCCGCCGTGCGGACAATGCAGAATATCTGAACGAAAACAAGCAAAACGCCCTCGTACAATACGTACGAGGGCGTTTTGTCTGTGATAGACTTCAGAGATAGTTTGCTGCGAATAAAGCGCAGGAATCATAGAAAACGGACGGAGCGCTTAAGGCGGTCTGCAGATTTAAGACCTCGCTTTTGCGGCCATTCGCTCTTCTTCTTTTCTGACTCTGGCGGCGACTTTTTCTTCGCGCATGCGCTGCTTTTCTTCAGGCGTATGCTTGCTGTCAAGCAGCAGATAGAACGAAGGCAGCAGCAAGAGCGTCAGAATGGTCGAGGCCATCAGGCCGCCCATGATGACGAAGGCCATGCCGCTCATCAGCGCGCCGTTGCCGCTGGTGGAAAAGGCCATCGGCACCATTGCGAGAACGGTCGTCAGCGTTGTCATAAAAATCGGGCGCATTCTCAGAAGACCTGCCTGCAGCAGCGCGTCCTCCGCGGGAATATGATCCTCATAGCGCATCTGATTGGCCGTGTCGATAAACAAAATGCCGTTGTTGACGACTGTGCCGACCAGCATGAGGAAGCCCATCAGAGACGGCATATTGAATGTTGTGCCGCTGATAAAGACGACGACGAACGAGCCGATCAGCGCGAACGGCAGAGAGATCATCACGACGATCGCAAAACGCGGAGACTCAAACTGCATTGTCATGACCATAAAGACAAGAAATGCAGCGGCTCCGATGGCAGAGAACAAAGAGGAAAATTCATTCTGTGTTTCCACATCGATCGAGCTCTGTACAACCTGAACTTCGCCCGGAAGCTCGAGCGCACGCGCCTCGTTGTACAGCGTGGCCGCAAGAGTGGCCGGTGCGTCAGAGGCCTTCTGTCCAGTCACCGTAAGCTGATATTTGCCGTTGAGACGGGTAATGCTCGACGGACTGTCGGAAAATTTAATGGTCGCAATATCACGCAGCGGCACCTGCATACCCGCCGCATTTGTAATCATCATGTCCTCCAGATCAGACACGGTCACAAATCGGTCCTCCGGGTATTCCACCATAACGGAGTAGTCGCGTCCGTTGGAGGAAAGCGTCATTGCTTCAGTGCCGGAGATCATGGTGTATACGTTGGACAGAACGGAGGCGGGAACAAGGCCGTTAGCGCCTGCCTTGATCGGATCTACAACGATCTCGGCCTGCGGCGTGCCGGAGGAAATATTGGAGGTCGCGCGGATAATATAGGGATTGGCCTCGAGCATTTCGGATACAACGGAGGAAGCTTCCCTGAGCGGTTCATAATCGGTGGATTCCAGAGAAATCATGACGTCGCTGCCGCCGACCATCATGCTGGTTGTGCTGTACGAGGAAACATCAACGGTACAGTCAAGCAAGCCGGCGGTCTGCTCGCGCCATTCATCGACAACTTCAATGGTAGACATCGAGCGGTCGCTTTTGAGATACGCCGTAATACTGGCGCTGCCGGAGCCGCCCATCATGGATGAGAGTCCGCTTCCGCCCGCGGTCAGAGAATAACGGTCAACGTCCGGATGAGCGGCCACCATTTCTTCAATTGCGGCAATTCGCTTCTCCAAAGCGGCGGTGCTCAGACCGGGACGGGTTTCAATGCTGATGCTGACGGTACCCTCATCGGTTGCGGGCATAAGCTCCACCCCGGTCAGAGGGACCAGCAGGCACGAAGCGATCAGCATTGCCATCGCAATCAGGGCAACAAGCTTTTTATGACGGAAGGTACTCGGCAGAAACTTGGAATACCAGCCATAAAGGCGGTTCATTACCTTGGAAACGCCCGCGAAGCTGTGCTCTACCGGAGACATGCGGTAGAAGACCAGCGGTGCCAGCGTGACCGCGGAGATCAGTGAGGCGATCAGAGAAAAGACAATGGTGAAGCACAGCTCGCCGAACAGCTCTCCGGACATTCCCTCCAGCAGGGCAATCGGCAGAAAAACCACGACTGTGGTGAGGGTGGATGCGAAAATGGAACCGGTAACGACGCGTGTGCCTTCCAGTGCCGCGTCATAAAAGCTTTTTCCGCTTTCACGCATACGGAAACAGCTTTCGATTACGACGATGGAGTTGTCAACCATCATGCCGACGCCGATGACAAGACCGCCGATCGACATCATATTGAAGGTGAAATCCATCAGCATCATAGCGCAGATCGTCACCAGCAGCGAGACGGGGATAGAGGCGCCGACGATCAGAGAGGCACGCCAGTCTCCGAAAAAGAGAAACAGCACCAGCATGGCGAGCAGAATGCCGCCGCCCAATGCCTGAGACAGGGATGAGAGCGCGCTGAGAATCGTTTCACTGCTGTCAAAGATAACGCCGATTTCGACGCCGAGGTCCTGCTGATTGATCTGATCGACGACATTGGTAACGGCGCGGGTTACGGCAAGAGTAGAGGCACTCTGACGTTTTGAAATACTGATTGTAACGTTTTCGCTGCCGTTGTAGCGGCTGACGGAGGAAGCCTCTTCTTTGGCAAGATATACTCTCGCAATGTCGGAAAGATGAATCACGTCTCCGGTGGCCAGCGTCAGAGGAATGTCCTTGAGGCTTTCGACGGTGTCGTAGCTCACACCGCCGCGCACCGTCATATCGATGTCGCCCTGCGACAGAGTGCCGACCGGCAGAGTAAAGTCCGCCGCGCCGATGATCTGGGCAATTGTCTGAATAGACAGGCCGTACTGCGTCACGGCTTCCTCGTTGAGCTCCACGCTGATATAGTCGCTCTGCCCGCCGGAAACGCCGACCGACGCCACGCCGGACAAACGCTCAAACTCTGGGACAATGGTTTCCTCGACGTAATTGGCGAGATCCATATCCGCCGTCGAAGAAACGGTAAGCGCCATGGTGGACATCATACTCATGCCGATTTCGATGACGGTGGGATCTCCCGCCTCGTCGGGAAGGGAAGAAGCGTACAAATCGAGCGCATTTTTCACATCGGAATGTGCCGTCTCCATATCGGTGCCGTATTCCATTTCCAGCATGACCATTGAGACATGCTCCATGGAGGAGGACTGTACATTTTTAACGCCCGCAATGGTAGAGAGGGCGTCTTCAATCGGCCCGCTGACGAGGGCGTCAACATCCTCGGGCGGAGCGCCCGCATAAGGTGTGTAGATAATGAGCATCGGCATTTCAATGTCCGGAATCAGCTCCAAAGGTGTGCTGAACAGCGCCGACACGCCGAACACCAACAGAGCGACGATTACCATAAAAACCGAAACGGGGCGCTTGAGGGAAAGCTTTGTCAGACCGAACATTCGTTACCCCTCCTGTACCGTTACGGCGGCGCCGTCGCGGAGGTTCGTGTTCCATGTGGTGATGACAAGGTCTCCTTGGGAA
>CAKQGD010000074.1 GCA_934232845.1 uncultured Oscillospiraceae bacterium | reverse complement strand
TTCTATTTTACAGGCGTCCGCGCGGGCTGTTTTTTCCTCTACTCCAAGCCGGATCAAAAACTCCGTAAGCATCGTATGCCTTTCATACATTCTTGCCGCGATCTCCATCCCTTTTTCAGTCAGGGTGATCAGGCCATCCTTCTGCATATTGAGATAGCCATTTTCGCGCAGACGTTTTGTTGCATAGCTGACGCTGGGCTTTGTTACGCCAAGATGCTCCGCCACATCAATAGAACGAATATAACCGCGCTCCTTCTGCAGCATAAGCATGGCCTCAAGATAGTCTTCGGACGATTTTTGTATTTTCATAAGTAAATCACCTTTGCTTATTTTCTCCGGAGAGCCACGCCGAATGCCTCTCATTCCTCTATTATTATATCTTAATTTGATGCTCTTGTCATTCTTTTTTAAATAAGGCCGTTGATGCAAGCAAAAAGAGCCCTTGCGGGCTCTTTTTGCAATAGGTATTTGAAAGGTGAGAAAATCAGCGCTCGAGAACAAACGCCTCGGACTCGCCGACGCCGCCGCAGATGGTGATGACACCATAGCCATGGCCACGGCGCTGGAGTTCGAAAGCAACATGCTGAACCAGACGGCCGCCGGTAGCACCGGTAGGATGACCGATTGCGATCGCACCACCGTTGAAGTTGGTCTTGGCGCGAATTTCTTCGGTCTTCTTGAGGGTTTCCTCAGAAGGATGCTTCGCGAGTTCAGAAACGATTTCTCTTCTGGCCTCGTCGGTCATGCCAACCTTCTTCTCGGCGGGCATCGCAGCGTATGCACCCATGAACAGGGTGGAAGCAAGGGGCATAACAGCAAATGCTTCGTTGATTTCGATCATATCCATCTGATCAACGGTCATGCCGCAGTTGTCAAGAGCCTTGAGTGCTGCGAAAGCAGGGATGGTAGCAATGTACTTCGGATGGCCGGAAGCCTGTGCGTGAGCAATGATCCAAGCGATCGGCTCGACGCCGCGCTTCGCGACTTCTTCCTCGGACATGAGAACCAGAGCGGAAGCACCTGTGTTCAGGCCGGGAGCGTTACCGGCGGTAACGGTCTTAGCGCCGTTAACGGGCTTGAGCTTCGCAAGAGTCTCCATGTTGGTGCCGGGACGGGGGGAAACGTCCTTCTCGATAACGATCGGGCCCTTCTTGCCGCCATCGACGGTGTAGGGGATGATCTCGCAATCGAAGATGCCCTTCTTGTCAGCTTCCTGATAGAGAGCCTGAGAGCGGCAGCCCCACTCATCCTGCATCTCACGGGTGATGTTGTACTCTTCAGCCGCTTCAGAAGCCTGCTGAGCGCGGGGCTGATGGGTGTAGGGGCAGGAAACGATCATCAGGTCGGTCAGGGTGATGTGGCCCATGCGCTTGCCCCAACGGAGCTCAGGAATGAAGTAAGGAACATTGGACATGTTCTCAGAACCGCCGCAGACAGCGATCTTCGCAGCGCCAACCTGAATCGCACGCATAGCCATAGCGATAGCTACCATGGAGGAGCAGCAGGCACGGTCGCAGGTGGTAGAGTTGGAGTTGTCGCCCATGCCGGCTTCCAAGCAGATCTGACGAGCGATAGAGCGGTTGCCGGAAGGCATGTTGATACCAATGTAAGTTTCTTCCACTTCCTCGCCCTTTACGCCAGCGCGCTTAAGAGCTTCCTTAACTACGAAAGAGCCAAGCTTGACGGTATCCTCGCTCTTCATAACGCCGCCGAACTTATCGAACGGAGTACGGCAAGCGGCAACAATAGCAACCTTTTTGAATTCCATCTTAGTATCTCTCCTTAATCCATATTATTATATATGTGTACTGCGGTCATTGACCGTAACATAGGGAAAACAAAGCTTAGATTGTCTTGGCCTCGCGCAGGGCGGCAATCTTGGCGTCGTCGTAGCCGAGATGCTTAAGAATCGCGTCGGTGTCCTGACCCAGCGCCGGCAGAGGACCATAGCAGGGCTCGTGATCGGGCATCTTGATCGGGCAGCCGACCATCTTAATGCTGCCAACGTGAGGATCGCCGACTTCAACGATCATCTGGCGGGCTGCGGTATGAGCATCCTCGGCACAGTCCTTAGAAGACATGACGGGGCCGCAGGGCAGACCCTGAGCCATAAACAGATCGGTGGCTTCCAGCATAGTCTTATCCTTGAGGAACTCATGGATCAGCGGACCAATCACAGTGGACATCTTAGCGGCACGTCCGGGGCCGCTCTGGAGATCGGGATTCTTCTCGGGATCAGCCAGCTCGTTGTGGCCGATAGCGGCGCAGAACTTTCTCCACATGGACTCCATCGGGCAGATCAGAGTGACATAGCCATCTTTGCATTCGAAAGCGCCCCAAGGAGCAATCAGCTTGTCCGGGCCGCGGCCGGTGACATTGCCGGTGAAAGCGTAAATGTTGTGGGAACGCTCGGCAAGAGCCATCATGCAGTCATACATGGCGACATCCATGAATTCGCCGACGCCGGTCTTGAGAACGTTGATGTAGCCGAGCAGCGCGGAGTAAGCCGCGTACACGCCGGAACCTGCATCGCCCAGAGCAAAGCCGAGCCAGGTCGGAGCGCCGTCGGGGTCATTGCCGCAGGTGTACATCTGGCCAGACATAGCCTGAGCGATGATATCAAACGCAGGGCGCTTGGCATAGGGGCCCTGATACTTGCCGGGGCAGCGGCCGAAGCCGGAGATCGCAACATAAACCAGCTTGGGATTTCTCTTGTGGATGTTTTCCCAGGTGAAGCCGAGCTTATCCATCGCGCCGGGTTTGATGTTCTCGACGACAATGTCTGCCTCGTCAAACAGCTTCCAGAGAATCTCCTGGCCTTCGGGGGTCTGCGTGTTCAGCGTGAGGGACTGCTTATCGCGATTAAAGCGGGCGAAATATCCGCTTTCCTTATCACCGGTCGCCTCGTTTTTGATCCACGGCGCTCCTTCACGAGTCGTGTCGCCGGTACCGGGACGCTCGATCTTGATGACGGTGGCGCCCATATCAGCAAGCATCATCGTGCAGGTCGGGCCAGCAACCTGCTGTTCAATACCGATGACCTTGACACCCTTAAGGATACCTTCCATAGTTTTCATACCTCCTGAAAAAATTTTATCTAACGCGGGGAAGAAAGCTTCCCCGTATGACAGATACAACAGAAAATCAGTTGAGCTTGAGAGAACCGGTGGCAGCGGTAGTTCCCATTTTCTCCATCATCTTCGCAGACTTCATCTCGGCGACCTTCTGGAATGCAAAGTTCGTGCAGTCGTCAAGACGGGTGCCGGGCGTAAATACGCCGTGAACGCCCGCGTCCAGCATAGAGGGGATGTCCGCCTGCGGGATGATGCCGCCCAGAATAAAGACGACGTCGTTGAGACCGCGTGCGCGGCACATCTCGATGATCTTGGGCATCAGAGTGACATGTGCGCCGGAGAGAAGGCTGACACCCACAACATCAATATGTTCTTTCTCTACCATATCCACAATGTTTTCCGCGGACACATGCAGACCGGTATAATACACTTTGGCGCCGGCGTCTTCAAACGCGCGCGCGATTACCTTCGCGCCGCGGTCATGGCCGTCCAGACCGGGCTTTGCGATCAAAACCTTTACGATATCTTCAGACATAATTCGCAAGGCTCCTTTCCTTAATAAATCTTCATCGGCTCATATTCGCCGTAGACTTCCTTCAGAGCGCCGCACATCTCGCCGAGGGTCGCATAAGCCTCGCAGGCCTCGATGACGGTTTCGGCAAGGTTTTCGTTCTTCTTGGCGGCTTCCTTGATCGCCTCGAGGGCCTTGGCAACGCGCGCGTTGTCGCGGGTCTTCTTCAGGCGCTCAATCTTGGCGGTCTGCTTCTCCTGCGCATCCATAGAGAGCTTGAACACCGGGATGTCCGGCTCGTTCTCTTCGCGGAAGCAGTTGACGCCGACAATCTTGACATCGCCCTCGTCAATCGCCTTCTGGCGTCTGTAGGAGTTGTCCGAAAGGATCTTCTGGAAATAGCCTTCCTCAATGCACTTGACGGCGCCGCCCTTGGCGTCGATCTCGTCAATGTAGCTGAAGATTTCTTCTTCAATCTTGTCGGTCAGAGCCTCAATCGCATAGGAACCGGCAAACACGTCGACCGTGTTGATCAGGCCGGATTCATACGCCATGATCTGCTGCGTACGAAGCGCGACGGTAACGGCCTGAGGCGTCGGCAGAGACATCGCCTCGTCATAAGAAGAGGTTGCGATCGTCTGCACGCCGCCGGCAACGGCGGCCAGCGTTTCAAGCGTGACACGCACGACGTTGTTCAGAGGCTGCTCGGCAGTCAGAGCGGAGCCGCAGGTGTAGCAGAAGATCTTAAGGCGCTGGGTCTCGGGATCGGTGCAGCCGTAGCGGTTCTTCATGATCTTCGCAAATGCGCGGCGGGCAGCGCGGAACTTTGCGATTTCCTCCACAACGTCGGTGTTGGCGCCGAGGAAGAAGTAAATGTTGCGGGCGCAGACGTTGATGTCAACGCCGCGCTTCTGCGCATCGTCAAAGTAAGCGCACATGTTGGCCAGCGTAAACGCGATCTCCTGACCCGCGGAAGCACCGGCCTCATTGATATGATAGCCGGAAACGGCGACAGGCGTCCAGTTCGGGAATTTTCTGCCCGCATACTCGATGACGTCGGCAGTCAGCTTGACGCCCGCGGCCGGCGGGAACGCATACGCGCCGCGGCAGAAATATTCCTTCAGACAGTCGTTCTGAATGAAGAAGGAGATGTTGTTGGGGTCGATGCCGTTCTTTTTGCAGAACGCAACAAGCCAGCCCATCATGATTACGCCGTCCGCATTCGCGGTGGTGCGGATCTGGCGAACCTTTTCAAAGGGGATGCCTTCGAACAGAGCTTCGATATCCTGCAGGGAGTCGAGCGCAACGCCGACCTTGCCGACCTCGCCGTCGGACATCGGGTCGGTGGAATCGAGTCCCATCTGGGTCGGAAGGTCCAGCGCGATAGAGAAGCCGGTGCCGCCCTGCTCAATCAGATAGCGGTAACGCTCGTTCGCTTCCTCAGCAGTCGCAAAGCCGGCGTACTGGCCCATCGTCCACAGGCCGTCGCGGTACATGTTCTCGCGAATTCCTCGGGTAAACGGGTACTGTCCGGGTTCACCGAGCTTTTCACCTGCATTAAAGCCCTTGATGTCATCAGGGGTATACAGGCGATTCAGCTCATAACCCGTACGGGTTACAAATTTCTTTTCGCTCATCTTTCAAACCACCTATCAAATATTTTCTCTGGGAAAAGCTGCCGCCCTCTCCCCGTGTGCAAGAAAAAAACGGTGTGGCACTGCCGTTTTTCCACGGTGTTCGGACAGACGCTTTTTGCGGGTGCAGTTTGTTTGTACATGGCCGCCCCGCAGGATTCCTTTCCTTGGTCCATGTCATTTTATATATAAAAGCAATTATCGTGCCAACTTCGAAACAGACGCTTTTCCGTCTTTTTTAGCGTTTTTTCGGTGGCTTTCTCAAACATGACGTTCAAAAACAAAACAAATCAGTTAACAAACGTCATGCGTTTTTTCTTTTGATTCCTCTTCCTGCATTTTTTTCCAAAGCGTCGTCCGGCTGATTCCCAAAAGCAGCGCCGCCTGCTGGCGGTTGCCGGCGCATCGCGAAAGCACAAGACGAATCAGATGGCGCTCCATCTCCGACAGAGGGCCGAGCCGTACGCTGAGAAGATCCGGGTCCGTCTGCCTCGGCTGCCCGAGCCGACGGGACCGCAGCTCGCTTTCCATGTATTGCCCCACGAAGGTTTTGTCGTCCATTTCCAGCTGACGCCGGATTACGACGTAGCGCTCCACACAGTTGACCAGTTCTCGCACATTGCCCGGCCAGCTGTGACCGCGCAGAAGCTCCAGCGCCTCAGCGCCAAGGGGCTCCGTCGCGCCGTACATCCGTGAAAACTGCTTGAGGTAAAAATCCACCATCTGTGGAATATCCTCACGGCGCTCTCTGAGCGGAGGAATCACAAAATTCAGTACTTTTAAGCGGTAGTAGAGATCCTCTCGGAAGCGTCCGTCCGTAATCATGCGGCCGAGGTCCTCGTTTGAAGCGGCGATGACCCGCACGTCAATCGGGATCATCTTGCTGCCGCCGAGACGCAGCACCTGCTTTTCCTGCAGAACACGCAGCAGACGAGCCTGCAGCTGCACCGGAATCTGGTTGATTTCATCTAAAAAAATCGTTCCCGTATGCGCCAGTTCAAACAAACCGGCCTTCCCGCCGCGGCGTGCTCCCGTAAACGCGCCCTCTTCATATCCCATCAATTCGCTTTCCAGCAGATTTTCGGGCAGAGCCGCGCAGTTGATCGCGACAAAGGGGCCGCTCTTGCGGTAGCTTGCATTGTGGATGCTCTGCGCAAACAGTTCTTTTCCGGTGCCCGTCTCACCCTCGATCAAGATCGGCGAATCCACGGCCGCAAAAGCTCTCGCCTGCGCGACGGTATCTCTCATTTTCGCACTGGAGCCGATAATATCACGGAAGGTATACTTTGCCACCAAGCCGCGGGACTGATATTTGCGGTATGTACGCTCCAGCTTTTCAATCTTGCTTGCATCCTGCAGAATAATAATCGCTCCGCGCACGCGGCCGTCCATTGTAATGGGAATTCGGTTGGAGAAAAGGCTGATGCCCGGCAGCTCAATCAGCCGGTCGAGGCGCTGCATTCCCTCCCGGTACACGCTGCTCCATCTCTCGTTTCCGCTGTCGCCGATCAGCTTCTCAATCCGCATGTCCACAATATGCTCCGGACGCCGGCCAAAAAAACTGCCCGCGCGCGCGTTGCATTCCGTGATCACACCCCGCTCGTCCAAAATCAGCACTCCGTCCGGAAAAAGCTGAAGCGCGCTGTTCAGGCGGTTGCTCTGCTCGTGCTCCTTTCGGCTGTAGGAAAGAATATCCTGCGCCTTTTCAATCGCGGTGCGGATTGCCTCGGAGCCCAGCCGAAGAATATAGCCGTCTATTCCTTCAAGATTCGCAAAATAAAGAGAGGTAGGTC
>CAKQGD010000073.1 GCA_934232845.1 uncultured Oscillospiraceae bacterium | reverse complement strand
GCATCTATGAGAGCTTTGAGAGGAGCGCTTCTTCGGCGCTCTGCCGCGACGTCAACGGAGACGGACTGATCGACGTGCCGACGGCGCTGCCGCTTCCCGGCTATGAGGATGCGGACGAAGAGGATACGCTCTGGCTTGTGACCTATAAGAGCATTCTGGGCGGCAGCCTGACGGATGTGCAGCGTCTTGTCATCAACGAGGCGGGAGGATACAGTTTTACTTTTCCCGAGAGGTGGGGAGACGGTGTGACGGTACGGCGCCGCTCCGACAACGGAGAATGGAGCTTTGTACTCTACACCGGTGTTCTCAACGACGCTTCGGCGGCGGAGCTTCTGCGCATCCGGGTGATTTCTCCGTCCGATTATCAGGATAAATTTGAAACGGCGGAGTATACGACGATCGCCTCAAAGGGAATCTACGAGTATCAGATCAGTGTGCCGCAGGATGCTCCCGCCGCTTACGCCGTAACCCGGGAGGAAGCTGCGTCGCTGTTTTCGCTTTTAAGCTGAATGTCTATTGAATAAAAGGAGGGACCCAAAATGAGAAATATTCTGATTGCGGAAGACGAGGACGGTATCCGCGACTTTGTGGTAATCAACCTCAAGCGTGCGGGCTACAATGTGACGGATGTCGCCGACGGGCTGGCTGCGATCGATGCCTACGACAACGCGAAGGAGCCGTTTGACGTAGTGCTGCTCGACGTGATGATGCCGGGGCTGGACGGCTTTTCCGTCTGCAAAAAGCTTCGGGAGAGATCCGACTCTCTCGGTATTATCATTCTGACCGCCAAAAGTCAGGAAATGGACAAGGTCAACGGGCTGATGCTCGGCGCCGACGACTATATTACAAAGCCGTTTTCTCCTTCGGAGCTGACCGCCCGGGTAGATGCGATTTACCGCCGCGTTTCCATGTCCGCACCGAAGCCGACCTCGGACGAGATCGTCTCCGGCCCGTTCGTGCTGAATCTGCGCAGCCGCACGCTGTCCAAAAAAGGAAAGCCGATTGAGCTGACGCAGGTTGAATTTCAGATTATGGAGTTGTTTCTCAAAAATCCGGACGCCGCTTTGGACCGCGCGCAGATTCTGTCCGAGGTATGGGGGCAGGATTATTTCGGCGACGTTAAAATCGTTGACGTCAACATTCGGCGTCTTCGCATGAAGGTCGAGGACGAGCCCTCTAATCCTCAGTATATCACAACGGTATGGGGCTTCGGCTACAAGTGGATGCCGTAAGGCAGCTGTCATACCGCCCGGCTTCGGCATGGAAGAAACCGCTCTGAAAGACTGCCGCCGGTGTGCGGTATGTGCGGAAGATTTTTTGTATAGGACGATTTTGCAGGCCGCTGCCGAACGAAGAACGCGGCACTGCGGTCAATGAGGGAAAGGAGGCGGCCTGCTTGGCTATCCGCGGAAAGCGCATAACAACCCGGTGGCTGACGGGCAGCCTTGGCGTCATTCTGGCCATTCTGGTGCTGGTCGAGGCCGCTTTTGCGGTGGGAGTGCGGATGTTTTATTACAGCTCCGCTGAACAGACGATGATGGCGCAGGCCAGCACGGTGTCTGCCCTGCTGACCAAATATGCGGACGATCCCTCGGCCGACTATACGCGTGAGGTGCGCAACGTCATTGAAAATTTTGACGGCCGTGACAGAATGGAACTGATGGCGCTGGATGCGTCGGGCTCCGTGATGACGACCTCCTCCGGCTTTGAGATCACCGAAAAAATGGAGATGCCGGATTTTGAGGCCGCGATGACATCGCCGGACGGTACGGGCCGCTATCGCGGGCCCATCGGCGGAGAAAATGTTCTTGCGGTTACAGTGCGCGCCCCCGAAACGGGGGAGTCTCTGGCGGCCGTGCGGCTGATCGCCTCTCTTTCTCAGGTGGACGGCGTACTGTGGACGCTGACGCTGTTCGCGATTGCGGTGGGCGCGGCGATTGTATTTTTCATGATTTTGTCCGGACTTTATTTTATCAATTCCATCGTAATTCCGGTGGGAGAGATCAGCAAGACGGCGCAGCGCATTGCAAGAGGCGATTTCGGTACGCGTCTGGAAAAGAAAAACGACGATGAGATCGGCGACCTCTGCGAGACGATCAACGACATGGCGGAGGAACTCGGCACTGCCGAAAAAATGAAAAATGATTTTATTTCTTCGGTGTCGCACGAACTTCGCACACCCTTGACCGCAATCAAGGGCTGGAGCGAGACGATTTTGGCCGCCGGAGAGTCCGACCCCGACACGCTGAAAAAGGGGATGCGTGTGATCACCTCCGAGACGGATCGGCTTTCTTTGATGGTGGAGGAGCTGCTCGACTTTTCGAGAATGCAGTCGGGACGGCTGCGCCTGATCTTTGAGCGGATCGACCTGCTTGCCGAGCTGGAAGAAGCCGTACTGATGTATACGGAAAAGGCACGGCGCGAGGGAATTGCGCTCGAGTATGAAGAAAATGTGGATTCTGCCGTCGTTGTGGCGGATAAAAACCGTCTGCGGCAGGTCTTTATCAATATTATCGACAATGCGATCAAGTATTCGGACGCAGGCGGCGGCGTACACGTCTTCGCCGGAGAGGCGGATGATTATATTGTGATCGCGGTAGCGGATTCCGGCTGCGGCATCAGCAGCGAGGATCTGCCCAAAATCAAGCAGAAATTTTACAAGGCGAATCTGACGCGCCGCGGTTCGGGCATCGGGCTTGCGGTGGCCGACGAGATCGTCACAGCGCATCAGGGCACGCTGGAGGTTACCTCCGTTCTGGGTGAGGGAACGACGGTGACCATCCGAATCCCGACTGCGCAGAAATATGAGCAGCTTTCCGCAGACGCCGCGGCAAAGCAGCAGACATACCCGCAGGAATAAGGCGCCGCGCCCTCCCCGGACGGGGGAAACCGGGCGGAAAGGAGAACTCTGGTATTGCAAAGCGGAAATTCCATGAAAAAAACCTCAATCGGCGGCTCGGCTTTGATTGAGGGCGTAATGATGCGCGGACCGAAGGTAACCGCAATGGCGGTCAGAAAGCCAGACGGAAGCATCGATCTCTCCCAATGGGAGAATGGAGAAGGAAGAAAACCTTGGTATAAAACCACTCCTTTTGTACGGGGAGTATTTAATTTCATCGACAGTATGGCGGTATCCTATCGCTGCCTGACCCGTTCGGCGGAGATCGCCGGAATGGATGACGAAGAGCCGTCTCCCTTTGAGAAGAAGCTGCAGAAGCTGCTCGGAGACAAATTCATGACAGTGTTCAACGCGTTTGCCGTAGTTTTGGGCGTTGTTCTTGCAGTGGGGCTTTTTCTGATACTGCCGACGCTTCTTGTCGGACTGCTGCGCCGTTTTACCGACGCGCGGGCGCTGCTTTCCCTTTCGGAGGCCGTTGTAAAAATCGGGATTTTTGTGCTGTATCTTTGGCTGATCAGCCGAATGCCGGACATTCGCAGAACATTTGAATATCACGGCGCAGAGCATAAGACGATCGCCTGCTACGAAGCGGGAGAAGAGCTGATTGTCGAAAACGTCAGAAAACATACTCGTTTTCATCCGCGCTGCGGTACGAGCTTTATTTTGATTGTGCTGGTCGTTTCGACCCTTGTTTTTTCGATGGTGAGCTGGAGCAGTATGCTTGGCCGTGTGTTGGTCAAACTCTTGTGCCTGCCGATTGTGGTCGGTATCGCCTATGAAATCATTAAGCTGGCGGGCCGTTCCGACAGCTGTGTGATGCGTGCTGTGTCAAAGCCGGGCCTCTGGCTGCAGCGTCTGACGACGCGGGAACCCGATGACAGCCAGATCGAGTGCGCCATCGCGGCGATGAAGCCCTGCATTCCCGAGAACAGTGACGAGGACAGGTGGTGACAAGGCCGTGACGTTTGCACAGCTGTACCGTCAGTGCCGGCAGACGCTGACCGGCGAGACGGCGGATTTTGATCTGTCGCAGCTTTTCCGGGCGCATTTTTCCGGCGCGCCGGGCCTGCGCTTTTCCGAGGCGGAGGTCCCTGATGAGGAGGCATTTGTGTTTCGCCACAAGGTGCATCGCCTGTCGGAGGGATATCCTCTTCAGTATCTTTTGGGGGAATGGGAGTTTTACGGAATTCCGCTGAAAGTGGGCCCGGGTGTTTTGATTCCGCAGCCGGACACCGAGACGGTGGTGGATTTGGCGCTGGAACTTCTGGCGCCCGTGCCCAACGCAGTCGCGGCCGACTATTGTGCGGGCAGCGGGGCAATCGCGCTCGCGCTGGCAAAGCACCTGCCGGAGGCACGGGTATATGCGGTTGAACTTTTTGACGATGCACTGGAATACCTGCGGCAGAATGTGGCGGAAAACGGCCTTGCCGACCGAATTGCGGTTGTTCAGGGCGATGTGAGAGAGGGATTGCCTCTTCCGGCGCTGGACCTGATCGCGTCGAATCCGCCGTATCTGACGGAAGAGGAGATGACCCGCCTTCCGCCGCAGGTCGCCTGTGAGCCGGAAACCGCTCTGCGCGGCGGCGAGGACGGCTTGGACTATTACCGTATTATCGCGCAGAATGCCGTGCCTCAGCTGCGGCCGGGCGGATGGCTTGTGCTGGAGGTGGGCTACCGGCAGGCGGCGGATGTACGGGAAATTTTGGATCAAAACGGTTATGAAGCAATTTCGACGCGTCGTGATCTGTGCGGTGTGGAGCGCTGTGTCTGTGCGCGCCGCCCTGTGAAAGAGGTTTGAGATGGAACAGAGCAAAATAGACCGAATCAACCAGCTTGCCCGAAAAGCGAAAACATCCGAGGGGTTAACGGAGGAGGAACGCGCGGAACAGGCGGCGCTTCGCCGTGAATACATCGATTCTTATAAGCGCAGCTTGGAAAATCAGCTTGCCAATACCTATGTGGTGGATGAGAACGGGAAGAAGACGAAACTGAAAAAACATCTGAAAACATAAGAAACACAAAGGCCCCCTTCCGGATCGGAAGAGGGCCTTTTTATCTGCTGTTGAACTGGGGAGAAAAAGACTGCGAAAAGGGAAAAGACAGAATTACGTATTATGAAGACGATTCGATGTATGAATTTATTTTAGTCTATTATAACGTCTTTTGTTTCAACAATATATTGTTTTATTTCAGCCTAATGGTAAAGAAATTCTGAAGCAATAATTTTATTTAAATAAATATTAATATATACAATTATAAATATAAAATAAAAATCATTTTAAAAAATTTGTGCGTTTTCAAAGCTTTCTCTTGCTTTTTTTAGAATACAGGTGTATTCTATGAACAATACAATGTTAATTTTTAAAAAACAATTCATTTCGTTCAATATAAAAAAAGTCACAATTTCTCAAACTTTCTCTTGCTTTTTTTGAAACGCAGGTGTATTCTATAACCGACATGGAAAGTTCAAAAACAATTTATTCTTATCAAAGGGATTTTTGCCATATGGAAAAACCGAAACCTCCTCAAAAAAGCACAAAAATCGATTGGCGGGGTTTGTTCCTTCTGACGCAGCTGGGCTTCTCCATTATGGTTCCGCCGGTGTTCTGCCTGCTTGCCGCCCGTTGGGCCGCCGGGCGTTTTTCTCTGGGCGGATGGATCTACATTGCCGCGATGATTCTCGGCTTGGGCGCGGCTTTTTCTTCGGCCCGCGAGCTGGTTCGCCCTTTGTGCCGTTCCTCTAAAAAAGAGGACGAGTCGGGCTCTGATTCAGACAGGAGGTGCTGAAAATGCGGTTGCAGCCGCAGGTAAAAAAAGACTTTCTCTATATTTTGGCAGGAGTGGGAATTTTAACCGTGGTCATGTGGGGCGTGTTTGCGGCGCTTCATTTCACCGTGGCGCCGGCCGTGCCGTTTGACTGGACGGTGCTGCTCGGCGGATTTTGCGGCGCGCTTGTCGCCGCCGGAAATTTTTATTACCTTGCCCGCTCGGTGCAGAAGGCCGCCTCTATGGAGGGAAAGGCCGCTGAGCTTGCGTTTCGCCGCAGCTATACCGGACGGATGCTCCTGCACGGACTGTGGGTTGTGCTCGCACTGAAGCTTTCCTGCTTTCAGTGGGCGGCCGCGGTCCTGCCGCTTCTCTTCCCGCGCGTTGTGATTCACACACGCAGGAAAGAGCTTTCTTCCGGAAAGGAGGCTTCCGACAGCCTATGAATGTAACCTTGAACGGCGCCCGCATCCTGTATACCATACCGGTGCTGGGCGGCATCCCCATCACGGAGACCATTGTGGTCAGCTGGGTTGTGATGGCGGTGATCACGGGCCTGTGCATTTGGCTTACGCACGATCTGCAGGTCGAGAAAATTTCCCGACGGCAGGCCGTGGCGGAAATGCTCGTTGAAACCGCTTCAAAATTCACCCGCAATAATATGGGAGGTCCGGCGTTCGACGCCTTTATTCCTTTTATTGCGGCGCTGTTTTCCACAAGTCTCGTGAGCAACCTAATCAGTTTGCTCGGCATCTGGAGCCCGACCGCGGATCTTTCTACGGAAGCCGCATGGGCCGTTGTCGTCTACATTCTGATCAATTACTACAAGATCCGCACGAACGGTTTCGGCGGCTATCTCAAAGGCTTTACCGAGCCGATTGCCCTGATGACTCCGTTTAACATCCTGTCGGATCTCGCAACCCCGATCAGTATGGCCTGCCGTCATTTCGGCAATATTCTGGCCGGTCTGGTCATCAGCACTCTGATCTATGGTTCCCTTACGGCGGCGAGCCACGCGCTGTTCTCGCTGCTGCCCGGAGTTGTCGGAGATATTCTCGGCAATATTCCGTTCCTTGCGGTCGGCGTACCGGCCGTGCTCAGTGTTTACTTTGACTGGTTCAGCGGTTGTATGCAGGCGTTCATCTTCTGCATGTTGACGACGATGTTCATCGGCAACGCCGCTGCGCAGGAATAAAAAAGACTTTGAAACAATAACGAGGAGGACACATTCATGGATTTCACCGTTCTTGCGAAAGGTATCGCTCTTGCAGGTTGTGCAATCGGCGCAGGCTGCGCTCTGATTGCAGGTATCGGCCCTGGTATCGGCGAAGGTAACGCCGTTGCAAAGGCTTTGGAGGCTATCGGCCGTCAGCCCGAGTGCAAGGGCGACGTCACCAGCACCATGCTGATGGGCTGTGCCATCGCGGAGACGACGGGTCTGTACGCGCTGGTCATCGCCA
>CAKQGD010000072.1 GCA_934232845.1 uncultured Oscillospiraceae bacterium | reverse complement strand
GCACTTGGAGGCGGTCATGGACGACGCCTCTATTGCCGGCTGACTTCATTCAGCCGGAGCCTGCAAACAATTTTGCGTATAAATCTTGACGGCACCGACTACAAAAGAGTATCGGTAATGGCTTTAACCTTGGCACATCTTGAAAAAGAAAGTTTTATCATTCATTATAAAAATAAGGGACGTATAAGAGCACGTTTTAATTACACATTCATCCTTTGTTTCCTTTTGTCTTATTGTAACCTCTGGAGTATGCATTATATGTCATTATTGTATTACGTTCCAATTCATTTAAAGTTTTGAATCCGCTCGTTTCCAATGCAATCATCTTAATGGTAAAGTCATCGCCATATTTATAATCCGCATAAACATCACCATTCCCGTGACCGGTAAAATGATTATTTACTCGCTGAAATACCTTTTTTCCTTGTCCAACATAATACATATCTTGGGTATGATTATAAATTATATAAACGCCAGAAAAATCATACTCAGTAGAAATATGTTTTCTTCCTCTGCCACCATTACTTGAATTTCTTATTTTGAAAAATTCTTCTGGTGTAATTTCCAATACACTATCAGATAATCCCTTAATTTTCTTTTTTATATTTAAAGTTCGTACTATTGTACATAGAACAGTTAAAACAGTTAAAAATAAAAGCAAAGCATATATCAATACTATTGATGTTCCAAAGCTCATAGCATAATCTCCTTTAAACTATATTTTTGACTTCGAAACGCCTCTACTTTTTCATACTATCCAATCTTTCTGCTCGCCAGCCAGTTCGGCTTTGCTTTTCTTAAGGAAACTGAACGAACACATCAATTCAACTTTCCATAAATTCCAAATTTACCAATTTCATGGTACCATGGTGCAAAGCGATTTGCAACAACGGTTTTGTACAGAAGCAAAAATGTCAAGGATTTCACGATAATGCTACGCAGCCCCGTAGGGCTGCGACGATTCTGGCCTGAGACAACGCGCAGAAGCGCGTTATCACAGGCCGGAATCGTCAATTTTCCCCACTCCTCTGAACGTATTTAATAAGTTCCTTATCCGATGACACCATTCCGCACTCAAGATTATCGCTACTCTCATCAGAGAAATTACTCGACCCAAGATAAATCAAATTATCCGTAACGATTACTTTTGCATGATTTTTGAATGTAAAATATGGACTGAGCCTCAACCCGAATTTGCGAGGATCGAGCTGTCGTTTATACAAAAGAATATTTTCTTTAGCTGGATACTCATATTTCACACCGAAATACGAAGGATATCGTTTCGGCATTGGTAACAAGCACTGCGTTTGTTCCATTGGCGCATGCAGTTTTCAGCGACCGCAAAAGTTCACTGTCAGCCTTTGGCGAAATGTTAAACGTCAGTATTCCTATAAATTTCGTATTCGGAAAATCATCAAGAACACGTTGATATGTGAAATCATGCCTTCCAAACACTACATCCCCATTTGTTATAGGAAATAATTTCAACATCAGGCCACCACCTTTCCGAAGAACTGTTCCGCAATGGCATCAAGCTGCGCAGCAATCAATTTGAAGTCTTTATTTAGGTCCAGCGTCTTAGCTCCTATTTGATTACCGCCCATGTTAAACACGCAATCAGGAGTAATATCTTCTCCCGTTTTTGCGTAAACCAGCATACCCGCAACATTTCCGGTATTGGTCTTGTCTTGGTTTTTCACATAGGTAAAAATCTGATAGACATTCCCGGAATGCAGTGTGTATTTATCAAACTGCTTCTGAAGCGTTCTGCCATAGTATTTTGCATCCAGAATTAGGACCTTTTCTTTAAGGCGCAAAAAGATGTCCGTTTGCATGACCGGTAAAAAGCGAATCATCGATTCATCGTTTTCGCCCTGCAAGTCCCATTTTACCTGTGCTGCTCTCGCCTCCGAAAGATAGGTGTGGTGCTGGCGATAATACTCAAGGATGAACTTTTCATACAGACGGGCCATGTGTTCATCAGAGAACATGGCCATCTTATAGCCGCCCTTTTCTGTCGTCTGCAGCATGCCGTCTAAAACAAAATAGCAGATGTTCAGGAGCATTTCGTAGTTCTTATTATTACGTTGGTAGTGAAGGCGTCCCCACTCAATGGATGACGGCTCAAGCAGAGAAACACCATCAAAAAACACACGTAGCTTATTTAATGCTAATTTATGCTCACTGGAAACGCCTCTGTCTCTGACCAGATAATGCATCGTGGTTTTCAATATTTGGTTAAAGAGGTTATTCTCGGAAAGTTCATCAAACTCGCAAGCCAGCTTCTGTTTCCTCTGAATGCGATTTCTTATTGTTTCCGGCATATACAGTTTGCCTCGCATGACAGAGAGCGTTTCATGCTGTGTCATATATTCACGGTACAAGCCTTGCTTCAATTGCTTAGCCACACCTTTAGCAAGAATAGCCGCAAATAGGTCCTGTACCTTATCGAATTTTTCGGCTGCCACATTTTCATAATTCGACTGTTTCAAAATCTGAAATGCATACGACAGCATGTATTATGTATTTTTTATGAATATGCCTTTATCATTCGTCATCGAACACACCACGCAGATTCTTTTCCCAACGTTGCAAATTTGCTGGCTCATCAAACCAGTATTCAGCAAGCATAGGAAGAATATCAAATTCTACCACAGAACGCATCCAGTCCGTTGTGCAGCCTGATTCTTCTCTTCCACAGAAATAGCTGTGGCCAATTCTGAAACCTCGACCCAATGCGCTATCTTCGGCAATTTCCTTATTTAACACCTTAATCTGGTCAATAAGGGCATTGAATGTTTCGTTTGCAAATGCATTCTGATAATTGTGGAATCCGTCGGAGTTGAATCCGGGCTCCATTTCAAAGAAGCTGAAGCGTCTGCGCAATGCATAGTCAATCATCGCCAATCTACGGTCTGCTGTGTTCATCATACCGATGATATATAGATTTTCCGGCACTGAGAACGGCATACCGCTATAAGCCAGCGTAGCTTTTGTTCCACGGTAATCTTTTTCAATCAACATCATAATTTTCGTTTCAGAATGACGGATAGAAAGTTTCCATCGCCACACGCTGGCTCCAAAAATCGACTGTCGATTCGTTCTGTTTCTTGTTTCACCAAATCGCACATAGCTTCTACTTCACGCTCAGCTGTAAATACCTCGCCGTGGTCAGCCACACGCTGCTTTGATTTTACCTGTCTTGCCACAGTGCCACTTCAGCCATGCTTGCAGCGCGGTATTACATGACGGCGCAACAAAAATACTCCGCTTTTGTAGATAATGAAGATTTTATACAATGCGGGTATTTTGCAATGATCGAGGCGCTAAACGCATACGATCCGGCAAAGCAATTCCGTTTCACGTCATATCTGAAATACCGCTATACGGATTGCGTTAATAAAATGCTTGGCATTCGGCGCGTCCGCAGCGATCGCGGGCGAATATGGGAATTACCGCCCGATCCAGCTTCACTAAACAAGGAAACGAAGCAGGGAGAGGGCGACGAATTAGAAGGGTTCGTTTCCGATGATAGCAGCGATCCGGAAAAGATGATTGAGCAACGCGAGCTTTCAAAGCTGATTACCGCCGCGCTGGAGGATTTAAGCCAAAAGCAGCGGGCAATTATTCAAGGGGTGTACTTTGAAGAGAAAAGCACGGCGCAGCTTGCGGAAGAATTAGGAGTTACGGACGCACAACAGGCGTTCCGCGTAAAAAACAAAGCGCTAAACGTATTAAGCAAAAACGAACCGTTACGGCGGTATTATTATTCAAACTTCGACGATCCGCCGGAAATTCCTTCGTATGAAAGCACGACACCGGAGCGGGCATTAGCGGCGGAAGAACAATTAAACGAATGGAAACGGCGATACATAAAAGAATTGGAGGGAATAACGGGTGGACTTCTCTAAACTGAAAGAAATGGCGATTTACGATCTTACGCAGTACAGGCAGCTTGCAGACAGCAGCAGCGCCGAGGATCGGCAGCGGGCGGCGCTGATTAAAAAGACGCTGGCGCAGTTGCCGGAGAAAGAACAAGCCGTGCTTGAATGGTTCTATATCAACAGAAATCACGGACGCGCTGACCGGATTAAACTTCAAGCGGCGCTTAACATGGAAAATTCGGTATTGTACCGCTTCAAAGATACGGCACTTTTACACTACTACACGGCGTTGGTTGTGTACTTCATTCAGCGGAATAGAATAACCCCGCCTTCCATTACCGGAAAGCGGGGTTATTTTTTAGCGTTCAATCTGAACGACTAACCCGAACACGTCAAGCGTTACAAAAATGTTCGGATTAGATTGTAATGGTGGAGACGAAGAGGATCGAACTCTCGACCTTACGGATGCGAACCGTACGCTCTCCCAGCTGAGCTACGCCCCCAGACTTTCGCTGTCGATTATAATAGCACAGCCGGAAGAAAATTTCAAGTCTTTTTTCCTAAAATCTTTTTTGTCACTTACCGGTATTCGCCGCAGAACCGGAACTGCTCTCGTGAGAAGAGCTGCTTAAAATAGAACTGCTCTCCGAAGCGGAGCTACTCGGCTTGGAACTGCTGCTGGACGGCTTGCTCGAACTGGAAAGACTCGAGCTGGGAGGATTCTCCCCTGTGCAGCCTGCTGTCAAAAGAACAAATGCGGCCGCTAAAATCACTGCAAGCGTTTTCATAATTTCCCTCCAATCCTTTTTTCGGATTGATGATAGTATGCCCCAAGACAATGCGGATACACAATCTTTGTTCACAGAATGTTTCCAGAGGAATCTATTGACTTCGACAGCCCCGGATGATATCATTTAGTTCGTATCCTAACAAAAAGAGGAGATCATTATGCACAATCATATCGGTCACAGCCTGATCGGAACCGCCAATATGATCCGCCGCTCAAACTTCGGAGAAAGCTGCGGCAGTCGCCCGAACTTGACCGCCATGCAGAATTTTTTTCTGGGCATTCTTTATATGAATGAAAAACAAGGCAAAGCAACCTATCAAAAGGATCTTGAAGCAGAATTTTCCATTCGCCGGTCAACCGCCAGCGGAATTCTCTCTCTGATGGAAGAAAATCAACTGATTGAACGCACGCCGTCTCCTCATGATGCCCGTTTTAAGTCTCTGTCATTAACCGAAAAATCTCGTAAAATCTGTGAGCAGCACGAGAAAGAAATTGAGATTTATGAGCAAAAGCTTACCGCGGGATTTTCAGAGGAGGAGATTTCCTCCCTATTGTCAATGCTGAAACGGATTCGTAAAAATGTGGAAAATATCGAAAAAGAAAAGGAGCGGATGTTATGATCAAACGTCTCTTATTCTGTGTACGGGAGTATAAGCTTCCGTCCATTCTCTCCCCCGTTTTTGTCACGGTAGAGGTCATCATGGAAGTTCTGATTCCGCTTCTGATGGCGGATCTGATTGATAAAGGCATCGACGCAGGCAACATGGCAGTTATCCAAAAGATTGGCCTTTTGCTTATTCTGGCGACGCTGTGTTCTCTTACGTTCGGCATTTTATCCGGACGCGCCGCAGCAAAAGCTTCCGCGGGTTTTGCCAAAAATCTCAGGCACGATTTGTTTTACTCCGTACAGGACTATTCTTTCTCCAATATCGATAAATTTTCAACCTCCAGCATTGTAACTCGTCTGACAACGGACGTATCTAATCTGCAAAATGCATACCAAATGATAATCCGCATCGCGGTTCGTTCTCCTGTCATGCTGATTTTCTCATTAACAATGGCATTTTCGGTCAACCGCCGGCTTTCGTTTATTTTTCTTTTGACGATTCCTATTCTCGGCGTCGGACTCGGTTGTATTATGACGCACGCCCATCCGATTTTTGAACGTGTATTTCGCACCTATGACAAGCTGAACCGCGTCGTGCAGGAAAATCTCCACGGAGTGCGCGTAGTCAAGGCTTTTGTACGTGAAAATTATGAGGTCGAAAAATTTTCCTCCGTTTCCGATGAAATTTACCGTGATTTTACCCGCGCAGAAAAACTGCTTGCGTTTAATATGCCGCTGATGCAGTTTTGCTCCTACGGCAGTATTCTTCTTGCGTCTTGGCTCGGCGCCCGTCTGATTGTCAGCGGCTCAATGACAACCGGTGAGCTGATGACAATCATCACATATTCGATGCAGATTCTGACGTCCCTGATGATGCTGTCGATGGTCTTTGTGATGATCACGATTTCGCGTGCCAGTGCACAGCGCGTCTGTGAGCTGCTCAACGAAAAAAGCGATCTCATCAGCCCTGCAGATGCGGTAAAAGAGGTTGCGGACGGTTCTGTTGTATTTGAGCATGTCAGTTTCAGCTATACCGGCCGCACCGATAAACTGTGCCTGACGGATATATGCCTCAATATCAAATCCGGTGAAACCGTCGGCATCGTGGGACCTACCGGCAGCTCTAAAAGTACTTTGGTGCAGCTGATTCCCCGCCTGTATGATGTGACGCAGGGGCGCATTCTCGTGGGAGGCATTGATGTGCGGGACTATGATCTCGACGCATTGCGGGGTGCGGTTGCGATGGTGCTGCAGAAAAACGTTCTTTTCTCCGGAACAGTCAAGGAAAATCTGCGCTGGGGCAATCCCGATGCGAATGAAGATGAACTGCGGCACGCCTGTCGTCTCGCACAGGCGGATTCCTTCCTTCGGGAATTTCCCGAAGGTTATGATACCCACTTGGAGCAAGGCGGCGCCAATGTCTCCGGCGGACAGAGACAGCGTCTTTGTATTGCCCGTGCTCTTCTGAAAAAGCCGGCAATCCTGATTCTCGATGATTCGACAAGTGCGGTGGATACCCGTACCGACAGCCTGATCCGCAAAGCTTTTGCCGAGGAAATTCCTCACACCACAAAATTTATCATCGCACAGCGAATCGCTTCCGTACAGGATGCCGATAAAATTATCGTTCTCAATGACGGCCGCATTGATGCGGTGGGTACGCACGAAGAACTGCTTCTTTCCAACGCAATCTATCGTGAAGTCTATGAGTCTCAGCAGAAAGGGGGCCTTTGCGATGATGCAGAATAAACGTCCGGCTCCCATGCACGGTCCGGGAGCGAGAGCCGCGGCTTTCGCCGCAAAACGTCCTCCTGTGGACAAAGCTTCCGCCAAACGGTTACTGTCTTATATTTTCCGCGATTACAAACCCCAATTTTTCCTGGTGCTGCTCTGTAT
>CAKQGD010000071.1 GCA_934232845.1 uncultured Oscillospiraceae bacterium | reverse complement strand
AAGAAATCGTTTTCAAAAAGGGGTAAATCTTTCGATTTACCCCTTTTTCTTTTTGTCTTTTGTAAAATTATCGCCTGCCCGCGGCGGCTCCCGCCGAGGCGCAGCCGAAGCCCGCGCCGCCGTCACCGCAGGGGAGGCGTGCGCCACCGCCCGAAACCGGCCGGACAGACGCCCGCCAATTCTGCCGCACAGGACTAAACGCCGTTTTTTAAAGCTTAAAAATCCCCCGGCGCGTTTCGCCGGAGAAGAAATCGTTTTCAAAAAGGGGTAAATCTTTCGATTTACCCCTTTTTCTTTTTGTCTTTTGTAAAATTATCGCCTGTCCGCGGCGGCGGCTCCCGCCATGTCAAGCGCCGCTTTCGGTGTTCAAAAACAAAAAAACGAAGGAAATTTTCTTCCTTCGACGCTCTTATATTACCACATTTTCCGTTTTTATTCAAGACTTGTATTTTCCCTCCGCGGGGTGTATTTCATATGGAGCGCCTATCTAAAAAGGAGGAACTATCGTGGATCATATGACCGCAAAGGTGAGCTGTTTTGCAAGGGCCTATCATTACAAACAGAATCGGACCTGCATTTTCACCGATTCTGCCGCAGAAGCGCTTTTGGGGAAAGAATATGACGAAATTGCACGGAGCATGATGAACGGGATCCGTTTCTTTTTCCCAGAATTTCAGGGCTCCGCAGAGGAGGGGCTGCGTTTGATTGCGGACAGGCGGCTCTCCCCTTCCGTGCTTGCAAGGAGCGCTTTCTGTGAAAAAAGCATGGAAAACGAAAAACGTCTGGGGTGCAGGCAGTGTGTTTTATTTGCGGCGGGCCTCGACACCTTCTGCGTCAGAAACCGTGACAGCGCGTTTGCCGTTTTCGAGCTGGATCTTCCCGAAATGCTGGCGGACAAAAAACGGCGGCTAAAGGCCTGCAATCTGAAAACGAACGCCGTATTCGTTCCCTGCAGCCTTGCGCAGAACACGTGGCCGGACCTTCTGACGCAGGCGGGCTTTCACCCGCGGGAGAAATCCTTCGGAAGTCTGCTCGGCATCAGCTATTACCTCAGCAAAGAGGAATTCAAAAGGCTGCTGCGGGCCGCCTCGGACATCATACCGGCGGGATCGGCCATCTGTTTTGATTATCCGTCGGCAGACGGCGGCAGGGAGGCAGAGACAAATCAAATCCTGGCACAGGCCGCCGGGGAACCGATGAAAGCGCGGTATTCCGCCTTGGAACTGGAACGGCTCCTGCAGGAATGCGGCTTTCTGATTTATGAGCATCTGGATGATAAGGAGATGACAAAGCAATTTTTCTCGGCTTACAACCGCTGCAGCCCGGAGCATTTCATGCAGGCGCCGCCCGGCGTGGGATATGTTCTGGCGGTCAAGGCAAACTGACGCCGAAGCAGAAACGGCAGCTTTCGTTTTAAGCAGAATTCGTTTTGGGCGAAAACCGTTTTCTTCTGACATAAAAACTGCCGCGGCGGTCACTTGACCGCCGCGGCAGTTTTAGATTCTCTCTGTTTTGTCAAAAGCTCAGAAGCAGCCCGCCGCGGTCGGCGTAGTACGAGCAGAGGCAGCCGCACGGCAAAACGTCGACATACGCGGCGTCCGGATACGCCGCCAGCATCATTTTCTTCAGCCGCTCGGCCGGCGCAATGTCGTCGACATAATTGATCACGATGCCGCGTCCCGCGAGATTCTTCTTTTCACCCGCGATGCGCACCATGCGCTCGAGCGCGGCGTCGAGGCCGCGGGGCTTTTCGAGCATGGCGATCTCGCCCTGCGGAGAATTGCACGCGACGGGGCGGATGCGCAGCGCGGCCGCGATTGCGCCCGTGGCGCGGCTGACGCGCCCGTTTTGGATAAAATTATGAAAACTCGCCAGAGAAAACAGAATATGCATATTATCCCGCATGGACTGGATGCGAAGCACCATCTCGTCAAACGAGAGCCCCGCCTCGTGCAGGCGGCGCAGCTCGCGCAGCAGCAGCACATGCACGCCGGCCACGGCATGGCTGTCCACAATGCTGATTCTGCGGGAGGGATCTTCCTCCAGCACAAGATTGCGCGCCTGCACCGCGCAGTTGTACGTGCCGCTGAGCTTGGCCGTCATGGCGACGCAGATGACGTTTTTCGCCTTGCGAAACTCATTGGCAAACGATTCGATCGAGGGACAGGCGCTGCACGAGGTGCGGCTGCGTCCCATTTTTTCAATCATTTCTTCCCGATTGGTGCCCGGTTGGTCTACGTAATCCAC
Source organism: uncultured Oscillospiraceae bacterium (assembly GCA_934232845.1). Classification (GTDB taxonomy): domain Bacteria; phylum Bacillota; class Clostridia; order Oscillospirales; family Ruminococcaceae; genus Yanshouia. Next base: position 5,014 of record CAKQGD010000071.1, on the reverse strand, counting down.
CCCGTCAATCGTGACGGTCAGCGGTGCGATTCCCAGCCCCGCGCCGGCATAGTCCCACTCTGCGGGATCCATGTCGCAGGAACTGTCGGAAACGAAACGCCATTCATCCATGCTGGAAAATCCTCCTGTCGAAAACTTTCGGTTCTTTCCATATTACCCGTTTTTTTTGAAAAAAACAAGCCATGAGCGGGACGGACGCATGCAATCGGCTATGTTATTAACCGTTTTTCTCAAAATACGGAAATTTATCCGCCTCATCCGCGAGCGGCACGAGAAACTGCTTTTTTTCGGCGAGGGCGAATACGACCCACCCGCGCGAGAGCGTCGGCACAAGCAGATGCACTTCGGAGAAAATTCCCCGCTCGATATACAGCTCGCGCACAATCGAAAAAAACGCATCGCGCTCGCGCAGAGGCTGCCCCGCGAGCAGGCGGCCGAACGTGTCTTCCGTCCAGTCAAACAGCTCCAGCATGCACAGCACGGCCACGGCCACGGGACGGCCGACATAGCTTTTTCGGGATTTGCGCTCCAGCGCCGCCAGAATGGGCAGCGTCATGGCGTTCTGCGCCTCGTCGAGGCGGTACTCTCCGTCGCAGTATTTCCCGAGAAACGACGGGTTGTGCTTTCCCTCGGTGGCGAGGGTGACCTCTTCTCCCCGTCCGTCGAGAAAAAGATCCGGCTCGCGCAGCGCCGGATCGCCGCGTCGGGCCTCGCCGATGCAGAGCGCCCGGCACAGCAGCTCGCACACGACGCGCTCGTTGACTTCCTTCTGCAAAAACCGCTCCGGCAGATGCATGCGGTAGCGGGCCGAGAGCGTCATGGTTCTTTCTCCCCGGTGACAAGCGCGCGGTAGACTGCCGAGCGCGCGGCGCCCGTCTCGCGGGCGGCCTGTTTTGCGGCGGCGGCGGGAGAAAGCCCCTCTTCCTCCATCAAAGAGCGCGCAAGAGCGGCCGCCTCTGCCGTACCCGCGGCCGGAAGCTTTCGTTCGGGAGCGCCCTCGATCACAAGAACATATTCGCCGCGCGGCTCGCGCTCCTGATAAAGCGCGGCGGCTTCTCCAAGCGTCGTGCGCAGAAATTCCTCGTGCAGCTTGGTCAGCTCGCGGCAGAGGGCGCAGCGCCGCTCTGTGCCGAAGGACTCCGCCAGATCGGCGAGCGCTTCGCGCAGACGGTGGGGCGCCTCGTAAAATATCATCGTGCGCCGCTCTTCCGCAAGGGAGGCGAGCGCCGCGCGGCGGTCTTTGCGCGCCGAGGGCAGAAAGCCCTCGAACGAAAACCGGGCGGACGGCAGCCCGGATCCCGCCAGCGCCGTAATCGCCGCCGACGGACCGGGCACCACCTCGACCGAAATGCCGCGCTCGGCGCAGATATGCACCAGCTCCTCGCCGGGGTCGGACACCGCAGGCATGCCCGCGTCTGTCACCAGCGCACAGCTCTCACCCGCGGCGATGCGGTCCGCGATCGACTCGGCGCGCGCACGGCGGTTTTTCTGGCGGTCATAGTAGCTGACGAGGGGCTTCTGCACGCCGAAATGCGTCAGCAGCGACCGCGTCACACGGGTATCCTCCGCCGCGATGAACGACGCCTTGGACAGCGTCTCCAGCGCGCGGGGCGACAAATCGCCGAGGTTTCCGATCGGCGTGCCGACGACGTAGAGAACGGACACGGCAACTTTCCTCCCTTATGTTTGATCAGAGCCGTTTTTCTCCGCCCGGCGGCGGAAAAACGGACTGAAACAGACAGAAAAACGCATGGGGTCAGAAAATCCGCCCCATGCGTTCTTTGCCCGGAAATTACTGCTGCTCAGGAGCACCGACAGGGCAGGTACCCGCGCAGGCGCCGCACTCGATGCAGGCGCCGGCATCGATGACGTACTTGCCGTCTCCGGCAGAGATCGCGCCGACGGGGCAGGCGTCCGCACACGCGCCGCACTGGATGCAGCTGTCAGAAATCGCATATGCCATGTAAAGAACCCTCCTTCTTTGTATTATCTGAATTTTAACACAGTTTTTGAGAATTGCAAAGGTTTTTTCAAAACTTCAGAAAAATGGTACGAATTTTTATTAAAAAAATGCACAATATCGCGAAAACAGCCGGAAACCGCGCCGAGGCTCGCCTTATTTTCCTCTTTTATCCGCCGAAAAAGCCGCGGATTTTTTCCCAAAGGCCGGGCTCATTCGGCTCGGGAACCTCGATTTCCATCGAGACGGAGGGACGCTCGCCGAATTCTCCGTCGGGATACGCCTTCAGCACGGCGTTTTCCAATACGGAAAAGATCGCCGGGCTCTGCGCCTCGAGCAGACTGCCGTCGAGATACACCACCCGCCCGTTCTGCACGGCGGCGGTGTCCTTCCACACGCTTTGTGAGAGTGCTTCGGCCGAAATGCTTTCGTCGCAGAACAGCACGTCGGCCTCATACACGCCGTCCTCCGGCGCGAAAACCCATCCGCTGCCGGCGGCCGCGCCGTTTTCGAGTCCGAGGCGGGTCAGCACCTCGCCGAGCCAGGTATCTCCCGTAGCCGCGGCCGCGGGCAGACGCATGAGAAACACGGCCGTCTCTCCCTCGGTCACGCCGCCCGCCAGATACTCCAACGTGCCGTCGGCGTAAAACTCGATCTGCTCGGACAGGCCCGCACCGCCGTCCGCCCCCGCAAACACCGCCGCGAGCGCTGAAAGATTGGACAGAATTCCGTCAAAGGTGTCGGAATACGGTATCATCAGCACGGGAATTTCTTGCTTTGCGAGCGCTTCGGCCGCCGCGGAGGGAAGCGGCACCTGCGTCAGCACCAGATCGGGAGAAAGCGACAGAATGGTCTCCGTATCCGGCAGCAGCACGCTGCCGCATTGGGGAAGTCCCCTGACCGCAGCCGCGGGCCGGTCGGAGGAATCGTCCACACCGACGATGCGCCCGCCGAAGCCGAGAACGCTGACGCCCTCGGTCAAGGCGCGGCTCATACAGACGACGCGCCGCGGCGAGGAGGAAAAGCTCACGTCCCCCACCGTGACGGGATATCCGGGCGAGGTCTTGCCGGCGCCGCACGCCGTGCACACCGCAAACAGAAAAAGCACGGCCAGCGCCGCACAGAAAAAACGTTTCATAAAGCCTCCGAAAAAAATGATTGGCTTTATTTTACCGCTCGGCGGGCCTTGTGTCAATGAACGCCGGGTGAAAGCTTCTTTGCTCTTGCCCGCCGTTTTGAAAAGGCCCTTTCTTTTTGTTTTTGCAAAAAGCGGCAAAGCCGGCAGGGCCGCTTCGACGTCTCTTCGTCAAAGCGGCCCTGCGCGCCCGCAGCTCTTTTACATACCGGAAATGGCGGGCTCGCTGCCCGGCGGATAGAACGTCACAAACTTGACCGCGTAGATGTCGCAGACCATATACTGCGACGTGCCGGGAAGATACAGGGTGATCCATCCCGTGCCGGCGGCATACAGAATTCCCTCTCTGCGAAGCAGGTTGTTCGTTCCAACCAAAAATTCACAGATGACATAGTATCCGAGATTCTGCTGCAAAAGCTGCTGAATCGAGCCGGGATACCCGGTTCGGCTGATCTCGCTCCCGCTGACGGGGGCATCCGGGCTGACGGAGATACTCCATCCGTCGATTTGCTTCATACACGAGTCCCTCCTCAGGTGGTATAGTAGGCGTCCGTCGGCGAATAAAAGCAATGGTCGCCGATCCGGGCGGCAAAGCGTCCGACCCCGGTCGGAAAATAGGTCGGACAGGTGTCGGAGTAGGGATTAAAAAACCACAGCGCATCCCCGAGGCCGGGCAGACGGTTGCCGGCGAGCGCCCACTGCGCGATATCGTAATGCTGCTGCTCGGGGTTCATGTTGTAAAGATTCTGCTGCACATAATCGCGTGCGCACTGAAACTGCCCTTTTTGAAAAATAATGTTGCGCAGGCTGCCCTGCCCGATGCGCGCGTATTCTCCGGCGGGCGCATTCACCCGATTCATCACAACACTGGCGACCGCCCGCATGCCGTTGTCCCCTTCTCCTCCCGCCTCGCACTGGATGAGCCGTGCGAGCAGCTCCGCGTCGCTGTAGGCCATTTGAAATCCCCCCCCCCCGAAACCTTCTGCATCATTTCTATTCGGACCCTCCCCCGGCATATTCATAAAGAAAGAAAAAACGAATCGGCATGGGAGGAACAAGAATGGCAAAGCAAATTACGAGCGAGGCCCAGTTCGAGGCCATGATGGAGCGCTGCCGGCAGGAGCTCTTAAATTATCAGCGGGCGACCGCTCCCGGGCGGGAACCCCTGACCAAACGGCTGGAAAAAAGGGAAATCTCTGAATCCCCCGCAGGGGAACCGCTTCCCCCGCCGAGGACCGCGTCCGGTCCGCGGGGAACGCCCGGCCCGCTCCGCCGGGGCGTACAAACCCGTTCCAACGCCGGAGGCGGCGCAGAGTCCCCTTCTCCTTTTTTTGAAGAGGAGCTGCCCGAGCAGACGATTTTCACCGCCCCTTCGCCGGGGGAGGAGCCGAAAGAGATCTGTCCCCCCGCAAAAGCACAGAGTGATGCAAACTTTATTCCTGATTCTATACGGGAATCCCGCCGCAGACTCGCACAGTTTCGCGAGCTTCTCAGCAAAAGCGTACCCTCCTCCGCAGAGGAACCCGCCGAGGTTATCTCCGCGCCCGAAGCGCAGGAAGAGCCCGCCGCTGCTGTCTCCGCGCCCGAAGCGCGGGAAGAGCCCGCCGCTGCTGTCTCCGCGCCCGAAGCGCGGGAAGAGCCCGCCGTGACCGTCTCCGCGCCCGAAGCGCGGGAAGAGCCCGCCGCTGCTGTCTCCGCTCCCGAAGCGCGGGAAGAGCCCGCCGCTGCTGTCTCCGCTCCCGAAGCGCGGGAAGAGCCCGCCGCGACCGTCTCTGTACCCGAAGCGCGGGAAGAGCCCGCCGTGACCGTCTCTGTACCCGAAGTACAGGAGGAAGCCGCCGCGACCGTCTCTGTACCCGAAGTACAGGAGGAAGCCGCCGCGACCGTCTCTGTACCCGAAGTACAGGAGGAACCCGCCG
>CAKQGD010000070.1 GCA_934232845.1 uncultured Oscillospiraceae bacterium | reverse complement strand
CATGGACGATGCCTCTATTGCCGGCTGACTTCATTCAGCCGGAGCCTGCAAACAATTTTGCGCATAAATCTTGACGGCACCGGCGGGTGTGCCACAGTGATTAAACCATAATATTAGTTTGTGCGGTACCTTCAAGTGGCAAGAATTGAGCCTCCAGATATGGAAAACACCATATCTGGAGGCTTTTTCTCGTATATCATTGAAATTTGTATATTTTGTGCTATGTTTCCTATTGAATTGTTATATACTTCAATAAATCCTGCAAGTTGCAATAGCTTTTGTTTTGAAAAGGAGGCATAATATTGGATAAAATCGAAAAAGCTGCCTTTTTAAAATTGTTTAACAAACGCGGTTATGTTCTGGATTTTAGCACAAATGATTTTGATATTTTTACAACCGAGAGCATCGGGATCCCTCTTTCTCAGAAATATGGTTTATCCAAGGGAGCTTCGTTGACAGCGTTTTGTTCAGAGGCTTCTGATTCAGAAACGGCAAAGCTTTTGTTTGACCTGTTGCGTTATTATGAATATAATATCGCTGGAACCTATGCGGAGGGCGATGACGACCGTCGGTTGTTCGAAAAATGCAAACAAATTATGGATCGCGATGAAGCCAATTTATCACTTGCGGTTCCTGCAATTACTTGTGTTAATAGAGAATATATAAAGGATATTGCTACTCGAGCAATAACAGAAATAGAAACTGAACATTATGACAGCGCACTGACAAAGTGCAGAACATTGTTAGAAGAAGTTTTTATTTACGCGATTGAGAAAAAAAGGCGAAACACTTTCCGAAAGTGGAGATATCGGAAAATTGTATGGTCAGGTAAAAACACTCTACAATATGCATCAGAGCAAGGACATAGATAAGCGTATTAACGGATTACTATCTGGATTAGAAAAGATTCTTTCAGCCATAGCGGAAATGAGAAACAAAAGTAGTGACTCTCATGGCGTCGGTGCTAAGAGAATAACGATTGCCGACCATCACGCACGCCTTTTTGTTAACTCAGCAATGACAATGGCAGATTTTGTTCTTTCGGTGTGCGAAAAACAGACACAGAACGAGGTGAAATAAATGGAAAAAGCAGGCGTAATCTACATACTCACGAATCCGTCTTTCCCGGAGTATGTCAAAATCGGATATGCAGATGACATTGACAAGCGACTTAAGCAACTGAACCGGAGCGAGTGCACTCCCTTTGCATTTCGCGTATATGCGACGTACGAAGTCAGCTCCCGCTTATCCGATTTGAAAATTCATTCGATTATAGATAAGCTGAATCCCAATCTTCGTTCTATTGAGAATTTCAATGGGCAAAAGCGTGTCCGGGAATTTTATGCTATGGCGCCAGAAGATGCATATTCTATCTTAGAAGCTATCGCAGAAATCCATGGTTGTACAGAAAGCTTGAAATTGATTACCCCCAGTGCAGAAGAAGCGCAGGCAGAGGAAACCGCGAAAGAAGTCGACACCGAGCACGCTGAAAAAGCGTCGAACTTCTCCTTTTTTAAGTGTCAGATCGCTGTGGGTGAGCAGATCGAATATGCATACGATCCCAGCATTACAGCAACTGTTGTTGGCGATCGCGCCATTGAAGCCATTGAATATAATGGAACGACCATGTCCTTGACAGCACTTGCAAAACAACTTACAGGCAAGAAATATGCAATTGCCGGCCCTAAGTTCTTCAAGTATAAGGGCGAATGGCTAAATGATATTCGCGAAAGACTGGGCGTATAAACTGATGACAGGCGTTTCCGAACTGCAATGGTTCCAGAAGGCGATTCATATTCTTCACAGCGAGCTCTCCGGCTGATCCGAAAGCTGTTTGCAGGACGAACTTTTCTTCGCATTTAAAAATCCGTCAGCCGGACATGCAAAATTTCCGCAAAGCTCATTTGATCCAGAGTAAGGCAGATATACTAAAATCTGATTTACACGTTTATAGCCCGCTCTAAAAGAGAACCGTATTTTTTATCTCCACAAGGGAAGACATTCCCGAAACGGATACAGAAAATGATTGTCTGATCTCTGCCGCAGACGGTCTTCTTGTCTATCTTTATTTCAAGAAAAGAGAAAACCCCCAGACGGCGTTCTTTTGGGAAGCGGACAATCTGAGATAAGAAAGGCAGCCGCGCCCATATGAGATCTTCTGATGATCAAAACTCTTAGTTCAAAGCATAAAGCAGAAGAAAGCTTATTCCAGTTCGTGCAGAGAACGGTATTCTGCAAGCAGAAGATCGACCATTCTGCCGTAGCTCTGACGGCCGTCGGTCTGTTGGTTTGCTTTGAGAAACGCATCGTTGACAGAGGCGTAGACCTCGAGCGCTTTTGAGTCTTCATACTGCCTCCAATAGGCAGACTGCACAGAAAGATCACGGTTCATTTCTTCGGAATAGCAGGCGCGCAGCTCCCAATAAGCGTCGGGATCAGCTTTATAGAGCTGCCCCATACTGTAGTTGAGAGCGCAGATCAGGCCGCTGTAGCGAAAATTGGAATTTTCCGACCGCGAGCAGGCGAGATATCCAATAAAATTAGCCTCATCTTCGCGCATAAAGCCGCTGGTATGAGCCAATTCGTGGCACATGGTGAAGGGCAGTTCCAGATCGGGCATATGAGTGTTTACATTTGGCTCAGAGGTATAGCAGGAGTAAAAACCTGTAACCTGTACTCGAGAAAGAAGCTGTGATCCGATCATGGCTTTCGGCGCGATAGCTGCATTGAGAAGAAACGGATACTCAGATCTCAGATCGTGAAATGAAGAGAGGGCCTGTGATGAGCTGACGGAGAACTCCTCATTGAGTGAGAAAATACCGGTTTCATCTTCCGTAACCATTTCACGGGCAGCGGCGGTGCGTTCGATAAGCTCTGTACAAAGAGCGGCAAGTTCTTCCGCTGAGGAATCACGAATCCTCAGTCCGCTCTGTTCGGCGAAAGTAAGGCGGCTGTAGTTGGGCCCGCAGGTAATCGCGTAGATAAAAAAGATTACGGAAGGAATAAGCAGAAGCCCACGCACATACCGCAGAAGAAGTCCCGCAGGATCGTGGGTTTTAAAAATACGAACGGCAAAGAAAGCGGCGAAAAAAACAGCCAGACCGATTCCGACGTAAGCGAGTACTGCGATCAGGGAAAAAGGCAGTACGCGCGCCAAAAGTCCGATGACAGTGCTGACAACGGGAAAGACGCCTTGTGAAAAGACGGCCTCTGTCGCGGCGGCGTCTATGCGGGACAGAGCGATCACTGCGGCTGCGGCAATCGCCGGACAGATACAGAGAAAAATACGGAATGCTTCACCGGCAAATGTGCGCTTCGGCGGAAGAAGAGATTGAACGGACATGTGAAAAGTAATTCTCCTTTACAGCAGTACAACGGTGATACCGTCATTTCCCCGGGAATAATCGCGGTCTTGCGCCGCTTGCGGTATGGCGAGTGCAATTTTTCGCCCGTCCTCAGAAAAAGGCGAAAAGTCCTCTCCGGACGCATATGCCCGGATCTGTCCCCGCTTCTTCATCCGGGAGAGCTCTTCGAGCGTCATACGGCGAATCGCACCGCCGCGTCCGCTCGATCCGTAGCCATGAATCAGCTTGACGGCTTTATATCCGGCAAGGCGGGCGGTACGCAGCCCTTCTGTCAGACGCAGCCGGGCTGTTTTTGTATTCGGCATTCCGGCTTCTAAATTAAGCGTTCTGATCATGATTAGCGCCTCTTTTTTTCTGTGAGCAATGTTTTCTTAAACAGCATCGAAGATCATCGGGCTGTCACAGCCGATCGAAATCCTGTTCAAAAGGAACGTGGTCTACCCGAAATTCCTTTCCGTTGAGGTAGGCAAGATGCTCCGCTCGTTCTCCGGCAGAGAATACGAGACGGTAGGAATAAAGGGCCTGATATCGCCAGCCGGTATCCTTATTTTCACGGGCGAGCCCGTATTTGCTGTCGCCGAGAAGAGGATGACCGATATGTGCCATCTGTGCGCGAATTTGGTGGGTGCGTCCGGTGAGCAGTTCGACTTCGACAAGAGAAAAACGTTCGTTTTCCCGCAATACCTGATATTTTGTCAGGGCCGTACGCGCGTCTTTTTGTGGGGAATCGAATACATAAACGCGTTTTTTTGTTTCGTCTCTGCGAAGAAAATGCTTTAGGATTCCCCTTGCCGGAGAAAGCCTTCCATGCACGATACAAAGATAATATTTATCGAGAAGACGTTCCTTCAAGAGAACGTTCATCACACGCAGAGTGGAGGCGTTCTTTGCAGCGATCACGATGCCGCCCGTATTTCGGTCGATTCGATTACAGAGGGCCGGGGCAAACGAGGATTCCTCCTCAGGTCGGTATTCTTTTTTTTCATAAAGATACTTCTGAATACGGGCGATCAAAGTATCGGGGCTGCCGCTTTCATCCTCGTGTACCACAAGTCCCGGTTCCTTGTCGCAGAGAAGAAGGTTTTCATCTTCATACACGACGCGAATCGGGCCGCGGGCAGCAAGAAAAGGGAGCGGTCCGTTCTCCTTCGTCGAAAAAAATTCATCGTTGAGATAAGCTTCGACGATGTCGCCCTCGCAGAGCAGCTGGGCGTTTTGCGCGCGCTTGCGGTTGACCTTGATACGCTTGAGACGGATGGACCGCTGCAGCAGAGAGGCAGGGAGCGAGGGAATGGCTTTTTTGAGAAAGCGGTCGAGCCGCTGTCCCGAATCGTTGGGTCCGATTATAAATTCCTTCATATCATCACCTGAAAATGAGTATAACACAGGCCGGATTTCTTGGCTATGTGCTTTTCATTTTTCTCAATTTGTGCTATGATTGCAGGGAAACGGAGGGAGTGTTTTGGAGCAGATACACAGCGGTCACCGTGAGCGGGTGAGGGCCCGATTTTTTGCGGAAGGACTGGAACATTTCGCTCCGCATGAGGTGCTGGAATTTCTTTTATATACGACAATTCCTCGTGGAGATACAAACCCGATAGCACATCGCCTGCTGGATTATTTCGGTTCTTTGACAGGGGTGTTTGAAGCAAGCTATGAAGAACTTCTCCGCGTGGATGGAATAGGCCCGAAATCCGCGCTCTTATTGTGCAGCATTCCGGCGCTTTCCAGAGTATATCTGACGGATACCCAAAAGAAAGGGATGATTCTCGACTCTGCGGAAAAGATGATCGATTTCCTTTCTCCAAGATTTCTCGGAATGCGTGAGGAACATTTTTATCTCGTATGTCTGGATGATAAGCGGCGTGTTCTGCATTGTCAGTGTCTGGGAGAGGGAGCCATAGACCGCGTAAATGTCGACATGCGCCGTGTTGTAGATCTGGTGATGCGCGTTTCGGCAACCGCCGTGATTCTGGCACACAATCATCCGGCGCAGTTTGCGGTGCCTTCGAATGAGGATATTTTTGTAACAAAGCATATTGCGACGGTTTTAAAGGCAATCTCCGTTCGGGTTCTCGATCACTTTGTTTTTTCACGGGACGATTGTGTTTCGATGCGGGAATCCGGATACTTTATTAATCTTTCCGAGTGACACGCCGCTGCATGTTTTCAAAATTAAAAAAGGAGGAAAATTCAATGAAGCTGACCTGTCTGTTGGAAAATACCGCGTCGAATTCTTGCCTTGCAGCGGAACATGGCTTGAGTGTTCTGGTTGAAACAAAACGGCATGTCGTGCTGTTTGACAGTGGGGCAAGCAGAGCTTTTGCAGAAAATGCCAAAATTATGGGCATCGATCTTACACGGGTTGATACGGCAGTGCTTTCTCATGGGCACAGCGACCACGGGGGAGGTCTTCCTTATTTTTTAAAAGAAAATGCGCAGGCTAAAATTTATCTTCGCGGCAGCGCTTTTGGAGAATTCATAAGCTGTCGGGACGGGCAGAGCAGAGAGATCAGCCTGCCGAGAGAGCTTTTCGGAGAAGAAAGGCTTATCATTCAAGACACAGATCTGCGTTTGGATGAGGAACTATTTCTGTTTGGAGATGTAAAAAATACAGAGTTTTCTTCGTTTGCGAATCGAACGCTGTATGTAAAGGAAGGCACTGCTCTGCGCCGGGATGAGTTTTCGCATGAGCAGAATCTTGTCGTTTTCGACGAGGGACGAACGGCGCTGCTCTGCGGCTGCTCGCACAGTGGAATTGTGAATATCATAGAGGCGATGCGTCTGCGCCTCGGAAAATATCCGAATGCGGCGATCGGTGGTTTTCATTTGATGCAGGAGGAGTATTCCGAGGAAGAGCTGGACTTGATTCGCAGAATGGCCGCACGTCTCAAAACCTATCCGACGGTGTTTTATACTTGTCACTGCACCGGACAGAAAGCATTTTTGCAGATGCGTGAGATAATGGGAGAACAGCTTCAGTATTTTTCAGGGGGAGATATTCTGACTTTGTAAAATCGCACTATTTTACGGGTCAAACAAAACCTCCAGGCCGCAGTCTGATCCGTCAAAGACTCTGGGGCCGTTATCGGCTTCCAACGTCAGCCAGCTTCCTCCATCGTAGGATGCATGAAGCAGAATGTTTTCTTCCTCATCTAAAAACAATAGATGAACGGTACCGCCGGAGGAGGGTTCTTTTGGATCGTCAAAGACCGCGTACGAAGCGTTCTGCAGAGCGGAGAAAACGGAAAGAACCTGCTCCTGTGTCAGTTCCTGCCCTTCCTCTTCAATGCCTTTACTATATAAGCCGAGAATCATACGGCTGCTTGTTTTTGACAGATCGGCAATCTGTGCATCAAATTGTTTTTTATCTCCCTCTGTGCCGAGAATGGGATTGCGGGAAAAAGAAAAATCCCGTGTGTCACTGCGAACCGCAATGCCTGTCATTTCTTGTACGGTGTTTTCTTCAGAAACGTCAGCGCTCTCCTGGGAAAATGAGGATTCCGGCGAGGTAAGATTACGACTGGAAGAGGGGCCGCTTTGTGAACAGGAGCATACGGCAAAAAGTAAAAGAAAAACAGTAAAAAAGATTTGCTTCATGTGGCGCCTCCTTTGTATTTGTATGGTTTCAGAATATCAAAACAAACGGTAAAATGCAAGAAAAGAGATTCTTGTCCGGTGATAAAATCTCCGTAAAGGGAGCAAACTCTGTAACTGAAAAAGATCGGGTATCGAAAAACGATACTCGATCTTTTTATATGGAACTTGGGAAGCTATGCGACAACGTTTTGCATGCCGCGAGACAGACTTCTGAAAAAGGCTCTCTTATATAAGGAAGCCTCTGTATCTTTCCTCTTTTGTACGATGATATTTATAAAAGAAGTCCTATCGTTATTATATAATATCC
>CAKQGD010000069.1 GCA_934232845.1 uncultured Oscillospiraceae bacterium | reverse complement strand
TCCTTGACAAGCTGCGCGCCCATATTCTCAAAGGGATCCTCCAGCTCGATCTCCTTGGCGATGGTCACACCGTCATTGGTGATCAGCGGAGTGCCGAACTTTCTGTCCAGCACGACATTGCGGCCCTTCGGACCAAGCGTGATTTTTACGGTGTCGGCAAGCTTGTCGATGCCGTTCTGAAGAGATTTTCTGGCTTCTTCGCCATATGCAAGAATCTTAGCCATGATGCATTTTCTTCCTTTCTACTCGGATTATTCCACAACTGCGAGGATGTCGGACTGACGCAGGATGGTGTATTCCTCGTCATCCACCTTGACCTCGGTGCCCGCGTACTTGCTGATCAGAACCTTTTCGCCCACCTTGACATACATCGTGACTTCTTTGCCGTCGACGACGCCGCCGGGGCCTACCGCGAGGACTTCCGCGACCTGAGGCTTCTCCTTGGCAGAGGATGCCAAGATAATTCCGCTCTTTGTGGTTTCTTCCGCTTCGACCATCTTGATGACAACACGGTCAGCGAGGGGTTTGATTCTCATTGTAATTCCTCCCATGTATGATAATAATTATAAACGATTTTATTGGCACTCTTTATGTTCGAGTGCTAAATCATATTGTAGCCATTCCAAAGAAAAAATCAAGTGCTTTCCTGTAATTTGCGAAAAAAGTTCACAATTATACCATTTTGAGAAAAAATTGTACCCGCCCGCTTTCACTTTTTCGGCTCAGACCATGCACAGACTGAAAATCATCACAAGGGTTCCCAAAAGAGCCCCTGCGGCCGCGGAGGAAGTGCTTTTAGCCAGCGCGCCGGGAAAAAGCTGTGCAAAGGAAAGGCAGGTCATCAACCCCGCGATGGCTGCAAACAAAACCGCAAGCGTCAGCTCTCCGACGTTTCCTCCGGTAAAAATCCATGTCAGCAGCGCTCCGATCGGCTCCGCCGCCCCGGAAAGCGCCGCCATTCCGATCGCCTTTGCGCGGCTGCCCGTCGCAGCCCAAACCGGCATTGCAACGGAAATCCCCTCGGGAAAATTGTGCAGCGCAATCGCTCCCGCGAGGGACAGTCCAAGCGACCTGTCCGCACCTGCTCCCACAAAGACCGCCATTCCCTCCGGCAGATTGTGCAGCAGCAGCGCCGCCATTGAAAGCAGCCCCAGCCGCCAAAGACCGTTTGCGTCACCGCTCTGCTCGGGAAGAAACCATTCCATGAAAAGTGAAACCGCCATTCCCAGCGCCATAGCCAGCGTCACAGCCGCCGCTCCGGCGGCCCCGCCCAAAAAGACCGCCGCCGTTTTGGCGGCCTGCGGAAGAAGATCCGCCAGAGACACCGAAACCATCACACCGCCTGCAAAGCCAAGCGCCGCAGCCAAAATCCGCCGTGAGGGACGCAGCCAGACCGCCGCGGCCCCTCCCAGTGCGGTCGCGGCGCCCGCCGCTGCGCTCAGAAGCACGGCATATCCCGCATGCATCATCGTCATTCCCCCTTTGTCCTTTTTTTATCCTATGCGAGGCAAAAAACGTTTAGCATGCCAAACCGCGCTCCAAACAGAAAAGGAATTTTCCTCTTTCCTCGTGCCTGCGCATCTAAACAGCAAAACAAAGCCGTCTCTTCGACATCCATACCTCCTTGGTATCGCATGGTCATCGAAGAAGTATTTTACACTGCGGTTTTTTAGGTCTATAATAAAAAGCAAGCTAAATATCGCGCTTCCTGTCGATACCAAACCGGTATCGATAATTCCGTTTTTTAAAAAATCAAAGAAAGAATGGAGGCTTTTTTATGCCCAACACCGTCAGGAAAGAGCTTCTCAAAAACGCCGTGAAAACCGTTTTGATCCGCTCCAACACCGAAGTTCCCTCCGACGTCATCGAAGCTCTGACCGAGGCCCGCGCCAAGGAGACGAACCCCCGCGGGCAAAAGAACCTCGATATCCTGATTGAAAACGCCAAAACCGCCGCAAAAACGCACGGCGTCATCTGTCAGGACACCGGTGTACCTACTTTCTTCGTCAAAACATCGCTGGGGTTTCCCTTTGACGGAGATCTGCGCGAAGTGTTCGACGAAGCTGTGCGCGAGGTAACGATGGAGTTTCCCCTGCGCCCGATGATCGTCGATCCCATCACCCGCAAGGACCGCTGCGACAATACCGGAGACAACATCCCTCTTATTCACATCGACCTTGAGCCCGGTCTTGACTATATGGAAATCAAATCCTGCCCGAAGGGCGCGGGCTCCGGCATTTGGAGTCAGGTTCACTTCTTCGCCCCGACCGAGGGCATGACCGCCGTTAAAAAATTTGTCGTCGACTCTGTGCTGCGCGCCGGCTCCAATCCCTGCCCGCCCGTGATCGTAGGCGTCGGTCTCGGCGGCCCTCTGGAAGAGGTCGCCCGTCTCGCGACGAAAGCCTCCTTCCGTCCGCTCAGCGAACGCAGCCCCCGCAAGGACGTCGCCGCCCTCGAGCAGGAACTGAAAGACGCACTCAACATGAGTCAGATCGGCCCGATGGGCATGGGCGGCGATACCACCGTTCTTGCCGTCAATGTGGAATGCTCCGGCACGCACAAGCCGTGGCTGCCCTGTGCCGTCAACATCAACTGCTGGCCGGGCCGCAAAGCCGTCATCCGCGTGTACCGCGACGGCCGCATTGAAGAGCTGTGAAAGGAGGAATCACCATGTCGAAAACCGTTTATCTCACCACCCCGCTGACGGAGGAGGCCGTGCGTTCCCTGTCTCTTGACGACACCGTTTACTTAAGCGGCGAACTTATCTGCATGCTGTATCCGTTCCATTTCACCAAGGCGATCGATCTTCTGAAAAAGGGCGAGAAAACACCTTTTCCCCTCGTGGATGGTTCCGCCGTCTATCACTGCCCGGCAGGTTTTCGCAAAAATGCAGACGGCACGTTTGATCTTCGGTTCGTCGGTTCGACCACCAGTTCCAAATTTAACGCCTGGACGCCGGAATTTCTCAAGCTCAGCGGCGTGCGCGCCGTCATCGGAAAAGGCGGCATGGATACCGGCGTGCTGTCCGCGCTCAAAGAGCATGGGGGCGTCTACCTCGCCGTAGCGGGCGGCTGCTCGGCAATCTATACCACCGGCGTCGAGTCGCTCGAGGCCGAATACTGGCCGCAGCCAAGCTGGGCAGATAACGTCATCCGCCTGCGCATCAAGAATTTCGGCCCTCTGACCGTCGCAATGGACGCGCACGGCCACAGCATCTATGAGGAATCCGGCAGCGCCGCCCAGGATAACCTGCCCTCTATTTACGAAAAGCTCGGCATTCAATCATTTGGCAATCCGTTTTAAAAAGCAAAAGCCGCCCCGCTCCCTTCGGCTCTTTCCGAAAGGCGCGGGACGGTTTCTTTTTTTGTATGGCTGGTTTTATGCAAGGGATGCTTTTTCTCTTTCTTCCCGATAAGCGGCAAGATAGCGGTCAAGATAGACCTTGTTGACAACGGCCGCAATCGTGTTGCGAAGCAGATCCTTTGCATCGGACTGCGTTTCGCCCAACCCCTGTACTGCGGGGGCGATGCCGAATGCCGCGCCGAGCATATTCTCAAACTCGTCGCAGAAATAATCGTACGCAGTGGGCAGGTCATAGCTTTCCGCCTGCAGAACAAACATCAGCCGCAGCCCTTCGAGCGAAACCACAGGCTTTACGGCCGCAATAAATAACAGCCGCGCAATCTGTCCCGCACTATAAAGCTTTTTCTCCGGGCTGGGAATTAAGCGCTGCTTGACATAATTACTCACCATCGACGGCGTCAGCTCCGGCTCTCCCAGCGGCGCCAGATAAAAGTTGACATAGCGAACCGTCTGTTCCAGATACAAGCCGACGTCCGTAATCTGTGCATAGCGCGGCAGGCGAAAATCAGCGACCGCCGCAGTCATTTTATTTTGCAATTCGTTTTTCATAGCTTTATTATAAGCGTGCGCCGCCAAAACTTCAACTGCTTTTTAAAATCTTTTGTAAAGTTTTTTAAAAGTGGTTGACGAGAATATTAAAAGCTGTTATTCTTTCTTTGAAATCGGTTTCTTAAAAACCGATAAAAAGATTTTATTTATCCGGAGGCTATTCTCATGCAGCAAATCCGTATCGCCGCCGACTCAAGCTGTGACCTTCTCACGCTCGCCGGGGCGGATTTTATCAGTGTGTCGCTGACCATCCGCACCGACGAAGCGGAATACCGCGACGACGCCTCGCTCGACGTCGCCGCCATGACCGACGCGCTGCGGCACTACAAGGGGCGCTCCTACAGTTCATGTCCCAACATCGCCGACTGGGAAAGCGCCTTCGGCGAGACGGGTGACGTCCTCGTTTTTCCGATCACAAGCAATCTTTCCGGAAGCTTCGCCGCAGCCTGCGCCGCCAAGGATTCCTGCGAAGAGCGAAATCCTTCCCGCCGCATTCATGTATTTGATACGCTGACGGTCGGCCCTGAAACCGTTCTTTTGATCGAGAAGGCCGTTGCTCTGCTGAAAACAGGCGCGGATTTTAACGAGGTGTGCCGGGCTGTGACCGAATACCAGACGCACACGCACCTGCTCTTCGCCCTCGAATCTCTGCATAATTTCGCGCAGAACGGCCGTGTCAGCCGGCTGACCGCTGCCGCCGCAGGTGTGCTGGGCATCCGCGCGGCGGGACAGGCAAGCGCCGAGGGAACGCTCGAACTGCTTGAAAAATGCCGCGGAGAAGCGAAAACTCTCGATTTTTTCCTGCGTCAAATAGAAAAGCTCGGTTACACGGGCGGACGCGCCGCGATCGGCCATTGCCAAAACGAGCCTTTTGCGCAGAGACTTCGCGAAGAAATTCTGCGTCTCTTTCCCAAGGCGGAAATTGAGCTGCGTCCCCTGCGCGGATTGTGCAGCTACTACGCGGAACTCGGCGGAATCCTTCTTGGATTTGAAGCATGACCGGGCGCAAAAGCACAGCCGCACGGCCGTCTCTTTCGGAATTTTCGGAGAAAAAAGCCCGCTTATCCAGAGGAGTACACCTCGCCGTGCGGATTCTCACCCTGCCTCCCCTCGTAATCGGCGCAACGCTGGTTCTGATGTATGCCCCTGCAAAGCTTCTGACTCTGCGCGAGCTGCTGCTCTGCGAACTGTTTCTGCTGATTATTCCCGCGTCGGCCTATCCCCTGCGCGAACTCTTTCACATTGGGGAGGATCGCCGCGCGGGGCAGCGCAGTACGGCCCTTGTGTGCAGCGCCGTCGGCTATGCAGGCGGTTTTCTGTGGTCGTCGATCTTTCCCTGTTCGCGGTTTGTGCGGCTGCTGTTCCTCTCTTACCTGATTTCGATCATATGTCTTCTGCTGCTCAACCGCGGTCTTGGCTTTCGCGCCAGCGGGCACGCGTGCAGCACAACCGCACCCGCTGTACTGCTCACATGGCAGCTGCATCTGCTGATGCTTGTGCCGTCTCTGCTGTTGATCGCCGCGGTGTATCATTCTTCCCTGCGCCTTTCGCGCCATACCCTTCCCCAGCTGATGGCGGGATCGGCGGTGAGCCTCGCGGCGACCGCGCTCTCCGTGCTGATATGCGGCACACCGTAAAATCAAAAAACATTTCGGACCGTCCGGTTATGGATCCCAAAGGCCCCTTTCAAAAAGGGGCCTTTTCACGTCTGAAATCCTTTCGGGAAAAGAATGTACCCGCCGAACATCACTTTCGCGCCTGCACTTCTTCCAAGCGCTCTCCCCCTACACCGGCACAAAGAGCTCGCCCTTCAAAAAGCCCCGGTGTGCTTTTGTATCCATCGCAAGTTTTAAAAAAACGGTCTTGCCGCACCCGTGAAGTTTTCTTGCGCCGGCTTTGCAAAAGCGGCCCTGTCAGTGGCTACGAAGCCCGCGCTTCGGACGCGCGGCAGACAGCCGCACCTGTTCGAAAAGCCGCCCCGCGGCTTTCTGCCCCTTATATATAAAAGAACAGATGCACCCCCCTCGGAGAGTGAGGGGGATTTTTTAGGGCGAAGCCATTCGGCGCGCCCTGCGGGCGATCAAGCCGAATGGCTGAGAGCGCCGCGGTCGAAAAAACCGAGCAGGCGAACAGCGCGAAGGTTTTTTCGGGTACCGCAAGCGGAGAAACTCTTTCGCCCCACTCCGTGGCCAGAGGAGAGAACGGCCCTTTCTAACCCGGCAAAAAAGACCGTAAAGATCGCTTGAGAAAAGCCCTTTCGAATGGCTTTCTCTCAAACCCTCTCCCCCTACACCGGCACAAAGAGCTCGCCCTTCAAAAAGCCCCGGTGTGCTTTTGTATCCATCGCAAGTTTTAAAAAAACGGTCTTGCCGCACCCGTGAAGTTTTCTTGCGCCGGCTTTGCAAAAGCGGCCCTGTCAGTGGCTACGAAGCCCGCGCTTCGGACGCGCGGCAGACAGCCGCACCTGTTCGAAAAGCCGCCCCGCGGCTTTCTGCCCCTTATATAAAAGAACAGATGCAAAAAATCCCCCTCGGAGAGTGAAGGGGATTTTTTTATGAATCAAAGATTCACTTTACCGGGAATTGTCCGAGGCAGTGCTCAGGCAGCAGCGCCGGTGGTGGGGTTGTCGGTGGAGGGGGTCTCGATCACATCGGTGACAGCGTCGAGGTCGAGCTCCACATCGGAGATGGCGTAGGTGCCGAGTGCCTTAGCCTTGAAAAGAAAGCCCTCTT
Source organism: uncultured Oscillospiraceae bacterium (assembly GCA_934232845.1). Taxonomy (GTDB): domain Bacteria; phylum Bacillota; class Clostridia; order Oscillospirales; family Ruminococcaceae; genus Yanshouia. The sequence continues at coordinate 667 of CAKQGD010000069.1, read as the reverse complement.
CCCACTCGTCGTACTCAGCGTCCATGGCAACAAGCTTGCCGTCGACAACCTTGTAGAGGTAGGTATCCTCGTCCGCATAGACGGTGACTTCGGCGGTCTTTTTGAAGTTGGCGGTCAGCGCAACAAAGTCGATGTTGGCATCCGGATACGCATCGACAACCGCATCAACATCATCCACATTGTAAGCAAGCAGAATCTCTTCGGTGTTAGTGACATCGGTCACGGCAGTAGCGACATCGCCAAAATCAATCGTGTACTCGTCGTTGTCAACTTCCTCAAGATCATAAACCTTCTTAGCATCAATGACAACCAGCTTCTTGCCGAGATTGTTCCATACATTGTGCGCAGAATTCGTGTTGGCTTTGGTTACATCATCCTGATCTCCAGTCTTGCCTTCAAAGATCCATTTCCCTTCGGCGTTCTTGACAACATAGGTAGCATAACCAATCGTGGTGTCAACAGTAAAATAAGCATCAATCTTTTCCTTGTCATCACCGGTGCCGGAGGTGCCCTTCAGGTAGATCTTGCCGGAAAGATCCACAGAGTCCAGTTCAGAGCCCGTGGTAGAAATGGCTACATAATAAGCGCCATCCTTCTTGACGATCTCAACAGACTTGACATACTCTCCGCCGTCGGTCCACTTGGGGGTGACCTTCAGACCGGAAAC
>CAKQGD010000068.1 GCA_934232845.1 uncultured Oscillospiraceae bacterium | reverse complement strand
TTTTCAAACGCCATGGCCATGCCGAGACCGCCCGCGATGCAGAGGGTAGCGACGCCGTAACGGACGTCTCTCTTCTGCATCTCATGGATCAGCGTGGTGGAAATGCGCGCGCCCGAGCAGCCCAGAGGATGGCCCAGTGCGATCGCGCCGCCGTTGACGTTGATGATGTCCTGCTTATCCTCAAGACCCAGCTCCTTCAGGCAGCCGAGGGACTGGGATGCAAAGGCCTCGTTGAGTTCCCACAGGCCGATATCCTTCATCTCGATGCCCATCGGCTTGAGGAACTTATCAAACAGGTTGTTTGTCGCGGCGACAGGGCCGAGACCCATTACTCTGGGATCCACGCCGCCCGCTGCGCCCGCAAGAATTCTCGCAATCGGCTTAAGGCCGAGCTCTTCTGCCTTTTCCTTTGCCATGATGACCAGCGCGGAAGCGCCGTCGTTGCGGCCGGAGGCGTTGCCCGCCGTCGTTACGCCGCCCTCAAAGATGGGCTTGAGCTTCGCCATCTTCTCAAGACTCGTATCGCGCTTGGGATATTCATCCGTATCGAACACAATGTGGTCTTTCTTTCTCTGCGGAATCACGACCGGAACGATCTCATCCTTGAAACGGCCCGAATTGATCGCGGCCACCGCCCGGCGCTGGCTCTCCAGCGCGAAGACGTCGCACTCCTCGCGGGAGATGTTGTCCTTCTTCGCGACGTTGTCCGCCGTCTGAATCATATTGAACGTACCGTAAATCTCGTTGGGCTGGCTGTGCGGCTGACTCTCAATGTTCGGGTCACAGAACTGCTGTGTACCGTTGCCGCAGCCGAAGCGCACCTTGCGGACATAGAACGGTGCGGTAGACATGCTCTCGACGCCGCCGCAAAGCACCACGTCGGACGCTCCGCACTGAATCTGCTGCATACCGGACAAAATCGCCTGCATGCCGGACGCGCACTGACGGTGCACTGTATAGGCCGGCGTCTCCACCGGGATCTGCACAATCAGCGACGTCAGACGTGCGATATTCGGCTGGTCTGTGGACTGCTTCGCCTGTCCGCAGATTACCTCGTCGATGTCTTCTTTTTTGATTCCCGCCTTTTCAATTGCGCCTTCCAGCGCAACCGCCAGCAGACGCTCCGGTTCCATGTTTTTCAGCGTTCCGCCGATCGATCCGATCGGCGTGCGCACCGCCGACACTACAACGACTTCTCTCATAATGACACCTCGTTTTGTATTGTATTTGGGACAATGCCGCACGGCTCAGCGGCATGGATTACAAGGGAAACAGAAAGTGCCGAAAAAATCCTCGATTTCGGCTTTGCGGCATCTCAGTTAAATCCGCCGTCACAGACGATGGTCTGAGAGGTGATATAGCTGGCCTCGTCGGAAGCGAGGAAGCAATACACCTGCGCAGCCTCTCTGGGATCACCGTAGCGTCGCAGCGCAATGCCGGCGAGCTTTTTCTGCTTGGCCTCTTCCGGAACGGCGATGTACATGTCCGTCATGATGGAGCCGGGGCAGACTGCGTTGACATTGATGCCGTATTTGCCGAGTTCCTTTCCCTGTACGCGGGTCATGCCCATGATCGCTGCCTTGGAAGCGGCATAGTTCGTCTGGCCGAAGTTGCCGTTGAAGGCGGAGACAGAAGAGCAATGTACGATTTTGCCGTATTTCTGTTCCATCATGTAGGGAACGACGGCCTTGGTCATGTTGAAATTGCCCAGCAGGTTGACGTTGATTACGGCTTCAAACTGCTCGGGGGACATCTTATAGAACTGCGCGTCCTTTGTGATGCCGGCGTTGTTCACAAGAATATCCACACGGCCAAAGTCCTCGGCAATCTTTTTCACCATTTCGTTGACCTGCTCGCGGTTGGAAACATCGCAGACGTAGCCGCGGATTTCTCCCTTTGCAGAGAGTTTAGAGGCGGCTTCTTCAACCTTGGCGGCATTGATGTCGCAGATAGCGACACGGGCGCCCTCTTCGAGGAAAAGCTCTGCGGCCGCATAACCGATTCCGACAGCCGCGCCGGTGATAATGGCAACTTTATTTTTCAGCTTCATGGTGCATCAAAACTCCTTCTGATTGATCAAAGTGGTTTTGTTTCAATTCTCCGCTGCTGATTTTCATCTTTATCATAGCATTGAAAATCTGTGATAACAATTATCAGGTTTTTTTCAAATCGTTCGTTTCAAAAAGTATAATTCACAGAAATAGAACGATTCCAAAGAAGAAATCGTAGAATGTCAACTGCAAAGCGAATGATTTGTTAAAAATCTCTAAAATTCAATATCAAAAGAAAAGAAATGAGGTAAAATGACAAAAGGTTGTCAAACGGCCATATTGCATTAATTGGTGTGATAGGATAAAATATGAGAAAAGCATGAATGGGGAGGGGATTTAGATGAAATTGCTGCAGCTATCCTATTTCCGTGCGCTGGCCGAACGGGAGCATTTATATCAGACCGCGACAGAACTGTACATTTCTCCTTCCGCGCTCAGCGCCGCGATCAGCCGGCTTGAGTCTGAGCTGGGGGTGCAGTTGTTTGACCGTGTGGGGAGAAACATTCGTCTCAACGAGAGCGGAAAGAAATTTTATGTACACGTGCAGAGAATTCTCGACGAACTCGACCGTGCTTGTGCCGAACTGAAAAAAACGGAGCTTGCCGTTGAAAACACCTTGAATGTCGTGACCTCCACCCACGTTTTGTGGGAAGATCCGTTTTCCGAATTTATTATGAAAAACCCCAAGGTTCTTTTTAATCACCGAACCATGAGTGTGGACCGTCTTGCCAATATGGAACAAACGGTCAACTGCGATTTTATTATCACGGCGCTGGCGGATATCCCGCCCGAGAATTACGAATATGCGATACTGATTCCGAACGACAAACCGATGCTGGCCGTTTATGAAGGACATCCTCTTGCGCAGCGAAAGGAAATTTCCCTCATTGAGGCGAGCGGCGAGCCGTTTGTCGCTCTGTCCAAATCCTTTTCCTCCCGGCGTTATTTTGACACGCTGTGTGAACTGGCCGGCTTTCAGCCCAATATTGTGGTGGAGGGAGATTACTCTCTGCGGGCCAAGCTGGTAAAGGACCGGGTGGGAATTGCTCTCACGACGGCCGCGGGTTCAAAGTCCGTTCACCTCAATGGGCTTCATTTCATTGACATTGTCAAGCCGGTGCATCCAAGGGTACAGGCGATCTTTTGGAAAAAGGGAAAAGAGCTTTCTTCGCATGCAAAGGCGTTTAAATCGTTTCTTCTTACTTATTATAAGAATTACTCCGCTGAGTTGTAGAGAATACAAAGTATCAGGTCCTTTTGGAAAAAGGACCTGATATTTTTTTGTCAATTTAATCAATATTTTTCACTTTTAAAGCAGACATTGTGATAATTACACATTAGTTTAAAAATAATTCATAAAACAAGAAAAGTTTTGTAAAGAAAGAGGAAGAGTGATTGTAAATCTGAATTATTTACATAAATGCGAATAATTCGGCTCGTTTTGAGAATGAAAGCCGTCAAAGCGCCCTCTATAATAAAACCAAAGCTGCTGATTTTCAATTCGAAAAGACACAAATAGACCATATCCTACAAATTGGAGGAGTGTTCATGTCCAAACAGGCTTTGGAAGGACTGAAAGTCGTCGAAGTCGGCAACATCATTGCCGGACCGTGGTGCGGCAGTATGCTTGCGGATTTCGGTGCCCGCGTCATCAAGGTAGAGCAGCCCGGAACGGGCGATATGATCCGTGGAATGGGGCGTATAAAAGATCTTTGGTATGCAATTGAGGCCCGCAACAAACAGAATATCACTCTGAATCTCAAAGACCCCAAGGGCAAGGAAATTCTCTGGAGACTGATCGAGGACGCGGATGTTCTGATTGAGAATTTTCGCCCGGGCGTTTTTAAAAAGCTTGGCTTTACCTGGGAAGAGATGCACAAGCGCAATCCCCGCCTGATTTATACGGTAGCCTCGGGCTACGGCACGACGGGGCCGTATTCCCACAAGCCCGGCTTTGACCGCATGGGACTCGCGCAGGGCGGCTTTCTTGAAGTGACCGGATACCCTGACACGCCTCCCGTCAAGCCCGGCATCTCGGTCGCGGATTTTTATACCGCGATGTTTGGCTGCATGGCTACGATGTTCGCAATTTATAACCGCGACATAAACGGCTCCGGAGAGGGACAGATGATAGACTGCTGTCTGACGGAATCGATTCTTCGCCTGCAGGAGTCCATTATTGCGGAGTATTCCATTGATGGTACGATCCGCACCCGCATCGGCAACGGCACCACAGTAACCGTTCCCTCCGGTCATTTCCGTACGAAGGACGGCAAGTATCTGGCGCTTTCCGTTTCGGGAGACAAGCTGTACCGCACCTGTATGGAAAAGATCGGCCGCCCCGACATGAATGAGGTGGAGAAATATAAAACCGGCACCGGCCGCACTGCGCACCGCGAGGAGATCAACAACGTCTTTGCCGAGTGGGCGCTGCAGCATACGATTGACGAATGTCTTGAAGCGCTTGGGGACGATATCCCCAACAGCCGTATTTACAATGTCGAAGATATTGTCAAAGATCCGCAGTTTGCGTTCCGCAACGATATTGTCGAAATTGACACAAAAAAATTCGGCCGCATCAAGATGCAGAACGTCGTTCCTAAGATGTCCGGTACGCCGGGAGAAATCAAGTGGGTCGGCGGGGAGCTCGGCGAGTTTAACCACAAAATCTATCATGATCTGCTTGGCTTGTCCGATGAGGAAATCCAAGAGATGGAGAAAAATAACATTATCTGATTTGTCCTTTGGCAATTTGATTGATTCATAAAACCCAGAAGGAAACAGTGCCGAAAAGCCGAAAATTTATAATCTGATTCATTATAAATTTTTGTTAGGGGGATTTTATGTTATCCGCTATTACGGCAGCTGTTGGCGTCGAATCTATGACGCTGATTATAATTGCACTGACACTGGTTCTTTTTGCTTCGGACAAACTTCCGGTTGGACTTGTGGCCATGATTTCCTCGATTGTCCTCGGAATCATGGGATGTATGCCTGTTTCTAAGGTCTATTCCGGATGGTCCAGTTCGCTGACGATCATGGTCATGGGAATGATCGTAGTCGGCGACGCAATGTTTCAGACGGGGGCCGTCACAATGATCGGCCGCACGATTATGAAATCCAAATTTGCTCAGAATGAACGCGCGGTGATGGCGGTCATCATGCTGATGGCCGGAACGCTTTCGGCGTTTCTGTCCAATACCGCTACCGTGGCGATGTTCATTCCGCTGATCGGTTCCATGGTTGCGACCTCGAAAGGAAAGCTGAAGAATAAAAACCTGCTGATGCCGCTGGGCTTTGCAGTCTCGATCGGCGGTACCTGCACCCTGATCGGTTCGACCTCGCAGCCGATGGTCAACTCTATTTTGGAGGCGCAGGGGCTTCCGCTTCTTTCGATGTTTGACTTTGTTCCGGTCGCCGTGCCCAGCTTTCTCGCTCTGATTTTGTACATGACCACCATCGGCTACAAGTTGGAAAAGAAGGTCCTCGATTTCGAGGACAATGTGCAGGAGGTGGACACCTCCGAGGTCGAGAATTTCAAGCCCACCGCAAAGACATGGATCGCCATCGGCGTCATGGTTTTCTGCGTCGTCGGTTTCGTATTCAATCTTTGGAACACCGCGATTGTTGCGATTATCGGCGCGTCGGTAGTGATTCTCACCGGCTGTGTCACTTTCAAGGGCGCATTTCAGCGTATGGATTGGAACACCGTCTTTATCATGGCTTTTGCACAGGGTATCGCCGCCGCGATGAATGATTCCGGCGCAGGCGAGCTGGTGGCCAAAGTCGTAGTCGATCTTGTGGGCAATAATCTGTGGCTCCAGATGGCGGGCTGCGTGATTGTGATCGCAGTTTTGACCAATATCATGTCCAACACAGCGACCGCCGCGATGATGGCGCCGATTTATATTTTGATTGCCGCAGAGCTTGGAGCAGCGCCCTATGCCTTTATGATGGCGATTGCGGTGGCCAGCAACCTGACGGCGGCCACGCCGATCGGCGGCACCGCAGTCAGTATGACGCTTCAGGGAGGATACCGCTTCAGCGACTTTTTAAAGATCGGTACGCCGATCAATCTCATTTGGGTTTTGATCACGGTGGTTCTTTGCCCGATTGTATTCGGCTTTGCACCCGCCTGAGAACTCTTTTTTCGGTCGGACGAGATCTGTTTCCTTCGAAAATCGTATTTTTTTTAAAAAAAATAACCTTTCCGCTTCTCGGAAAGGTTAATACACTCCAACGGCACACGATTTTCGGAGAAACGGATTTCCTCTTTTTGGATATAAACAAATTCGCATCAAAAAAAGGAGGACAAAAATGAACGTAACATTTATCGGTATGGGTCTTTTGTATCTGGCGCAGTTTGTATTTTTCGGCGTTACCGCGATTTGGATGATCAAAAATCACAAAATTTGATAGAACAATTCTTGTGATTATGCGCAGTCCCCTTTGACTTTTACATTCGTTTTTCCTGTTAAAAGAAAAAATTAAAAAGGGAGAAGTAGACTATGCAATTTTCATTGATTCCTGTTTTTACAATTGTATTGCTTGCCGCTCTTTGCGTATACACATGGCTGACCAGAGACAAGGACGATAATGCGGAAGATTACAACAACATGGACCGCAGTGCGACATGGCTTTATCTGGCCGGTACTTATACTGCGACGCTGGTCAGCGCGGTCGGCATGGTTGGCCTGCCCGGACAGTCCTACACCATCGGCTACATGTACGGTCTGGCGAACTGGGGCTCTACGATCGGCCTGCTCCTTTCCGCTTTGTTTTTCGGTCCTCAGATCCGTAAATTCGGTAAGACGACGGTTGCTGAGTTTTTTCAGCACCGCTTCGACAGCAAGGCGTTTCGTCTGATTGTCGCGATCATTACCGTGCTGGGCACCGGCGCTTATTTTGTCAGCCAGACCATCGGCGCCGCCGTCATTCTGGAAACCATCGTCGGCATCCCCTTTAATACGACGGTGATTATCGTCGTGGTGATCGTCACCTTCCTTAGTTTGGTCGGCGGAGCCAAGAGCGTCACCGTGACGGATACGATTCTGTTCTGCGTGATTGCGGTCGCTCTCGGCGTGATTTTTGCCCCTACCGTGATTATGAAGGCCGGCGGTTTTTCCGCAATGAAGATTCTTGCCGGTACTACACCCGAATTTCTCAAGCTCGGCGGTCTTGCCAACGCGCCGTTCGGCACAATGGTCGGCTTTATCATGCTGTGGGCTCTCGGCATCGGCGCCGCGCCGGTCAATCTGTCCCGCGCGTTTCTTGCCAAATCAAACCGTGAGTGGCTCAAAGGCATGATGGTCGCGTTCTGCGTGACTGTATTTATGATCTGGTCCGTTCATTCTGCGGCTGCGTATGGCCGTCTGATCAACCCGGACATTACCTCCAATTCCGCCGTAATGCCGTGGCTCGCCCTGAACGCCGTTCCGAAGATGATTGGACTCGCGGGTGTTCTCGGTCTGGTTGCCGCCTGCGTTTCCACCGCAGACACGCAGCTGCTGGTGATTGCGCAGTCTGCCGCGATTGATATCTGGGGCCATTTCAAGCCCAATATGAGCGCCAAGGATGCACAGAAATATACCCGTATTCTTATTGTGATTTTTGCGATTGCCGGTACGGTGCTTTCTCTGGGCAACAGTTCCTTTGTTGTCGCATTCGGCAACTTCGGCTCCTCTGTATTTGCCGCCGCGTTCTTCCCGATTTTGACGACGGCGCTCTTTAACAAGCGCGTGACGAAAGCCGCGGCCATTTCTTC
>CAKQGD010000067.1 GCA_934232845.1 uncultured Oscillospiraceae bacterium | reverse complement strand
CGGGACTGCATAGGGAGATAACGCCGCCCGCTTTGGTACGGCGGCAGAGCTGCCGCCTTTCGAGAAGATTTTATTTTTCGTCGAAAATGCGGGCGTTTTTTTCAAAGAGATCCCTTGCACCGCTGACCATTTCGTCTATAATTTCTCGAACAGTCTTTATCTCGTGAATCTGACCGACACATTGCCCCACAGCCTGTACGCCTCCGCTTAAGTCACCCTCTTCCCAGCAGCGGCGTCCGTTTGCGCCGCGGATCACGGTCATCAGTTCCTCAAGGGACGCGCCGCGGCGTTCCATTTCCAAAACGCGGTCCACTGCGTCGTTGTGGTAGGCGCGCAGAGGATTGCGAATGGAATACTGCACCATCTTCGTTCCGGTTTCCGTCAGGCTGCAGAACGCTTTTTTGAAATTCGGATGAATCGGGCATTCCTCGCTGAGGAGAAACCGCGTTCCTAAAACGACTCCGTCCGCACCGAGGGAAAGCATTGCGGCAAAGCCGTGCGAATCGGCGATGCCGCCTCCCGCCAGAACCGGAATGGAGAGTTCCCTTGCCGCGCGCGGAATCAAAGCGAGGGTCGTGACGTCATCGAGGCCGGGATGCCCTCCGCATTCAAACCCCACGAGGGTCACGGCGTCTGCGCCGATGCTTTCTGCCTTCTTGGCAAAACGCAGCGCGGGAACCTTGTGCAGAACTTTGATTCCCTCACGGTGAAGACGGTCTATATATTTTTCCGGGCTTCGGCCCGAGGTCTCGACGATGGGAACCCTTTCTTGAATCACGGTGTCAAAAAAGCGGTCGATCAATCCGCTGGCATCGTGCTGAGGCAGCATGGAAATATTGACCGCGAAGGGTTTGTCTGTCATCGCACGGGTGTGGCGGATTTCGGCCGCAAGGGATTCGGCGTCCGGATGGGTGGTTGCGGATAGAATGCCGAGACCTCCGGCGTTGGATACCGCCGCCGCGAGCTCGGCTTTGGAAATCCACTGCATCGCGCCGCAAAGGATGGGATATCGGATGGAAAGCAGTTCGCAAATTCTATTTTTCATTCTGAAGCACCAATCCTATAGCCTGAATATTTTATGTGCGGTCTCTTTGGTGTGATAGGCGCTGGGTTCTTTTTATGGGATCCTCCTGTCGGAAGCCGCGTTCCGGCCACCACGGATAAAAAGGAGGCATGTCTGTGGTGGAGGAAAGTTTCCAGTCCGGCGGGCGCTTTTCGAGAAAAGCGGAGATGCCCTCCTGAGAATCTGCACTGCGGGCCGTCCAGAACATGCACATGGATTCCAGCTCGTGTGCCTGCATCGGATGAGACGCGCTCATATTTCTGTAAATCAGGGCCCGTGCGAGAGCGACGGAAACAGGAGCCGCCTGCCCGGCGATTTCGTGCGCGATGGAGTAAGCCTTTTCCAAGACCATCTCCGGTACGACGCAGTAGGTAAAAAGGCCGCTGGAGGCTTCCTCCTCTGCGAGAAAGGTTCTTCCCGTCATGACAAGCTCCGCGGCTTTGGAAAGCCCCACAAGGCGCGGAAGAAAATAACTGCTGCAGGCCTCGTTGATGATTCCCCGGCGGGTAAAAACAAAGCCCACCTTTGCTTTTTTGGATACGACGCGGATATCCATCGGAAGCGTCATGGACAGTCCCACGCCGATGGCGTGGCCGTTGATTGCCGCGATGGAAGGCTTGCGCATGTTGTAGATGCGCAGGGACATTTTTCCGCCGCGGTCGCGGTACTGCGTCATATCTTCCACCTGACGTCCGAATTTGTCGCCGGAATCCAGATCCTGCCCGGAGCAATAAGTGCGTCCGGCGCCTGTAAAGACCACGACACGGACATCGGGGTCGTTCTCGGCGAGATCGATGGTATGAATGACGTCGTCATACATGGGGGCGATAAACGCATTCATGCGGTGGGGGCGGTTAAATGTGATGGTCGCAATATGATCCTTTACATCATAGAGGACGCTTTCCACTGACATAATGAAACTCCTTTCGACGGCGTGTCTGACGGGGTGCGTACCCGCCGGACGGCTTTAAAAATGGAGAAGGAAACTTTAAAACGATCGGTTCGATCATTGCAGCCGGAGCAGTTCGCATTTGAAAAGGAACAAAGCGGAATCGGCCTTCGTAATGCGGGAAAGAAAAACAACGGCGGAACAAAAGGCGGCGGACAGGAGAAAAATGCCTTGAGGAGAGGAGTGAAAACAAAGCAGCCGGCCCTTTACCGCTGCCGAAAGTTTTCTTTCGGACCGGATTCTGTTTTAAAAAGTTCGCGTGTGCAAAAGATGCAGGCTTATGCTGCGCGGGTTATTTTTCGTAGCTGTAGAAGCCCTTGCCGGTTTTGCGGCCCCACTCATGGGCCTCGTATTTTTCCTTTACGATGTCATATCCGCGCGGTTTGATACCGGTTTCCTTCCAGCGGCGGTCGCTGGCGAGGTAGTTCAAATCGATGCCGGTCAGATCCAGCAGGCGGAACGGACCCATCGGATGGTTCAGCCCGAACTCAACACCGGTGTCAAGGTCCTCTGCGGTGCAGATCCCTTCTTCCACAAGATAGAAGGACTCGTCGCGGATCGCGCGGAGAACGCGGTTGACGACAAAGCCTTCGATCTCCTTATTGACACGAATCGGTTTTTTGCCGTTGGCGACAGCAAATTCCACTACAAAATCCACGGTTTCATCGGCGGTATGCTCCCCGCGGACCACCTCGACCAGCTTCATCGCAAGAGCGGGATTGAAGTAATGCATGTTTGCAAGCCGAGAGGGATTGCTGAGAAGATCTTTAAAAAGGGAAGAAGGCATGTAGCTGGAGTTGGTGACCACGATCGTATCTTCGGCGACGATGCGGCTGAGCTGTTTGTAGAAATTGTCCTTAATCTCCTTGTCCTCTACGATGGCCTCGATGACGATCTGAGAATCCTCCGCCGCTTCTTCCAGCGTGGGCACAAGGTGGAATTTTTTCAGCGCGGCCTTAGCGGCGGAAACATCCATTTTTCCTTTGGCGACGCGGCCGTCGAGATACTCGTTTGCCCAAGCGGCCACCTTGTCGAGAACGGCGGGAAAAGCATCGGTCAGGTACGTATCAAACCCGTGAATCGCAGCGTTCAGAGCGATCTGACGGCCCATGAGACCGCCGCCGGCCACACATACTTTTTTTACATCGGATACTTTCATAATTGAGATCCTCCTTTTAAAATAAATCGTTACGGGTGAACTTTGACGGCGCCGCTTTGCAGGAAACCGTCGATTTCATCGGCACAATAGCCGTGTTCGCGCAAAATTTCCTCTGTGTTTTCTGCAAGCAGAGGAGCACGGGTATACTCCACCACGCCAAGCTCGTGCGACTGGATCGCGGAGCAGGGCATCGCACATTCTCTGCCGCTGGCAAACTTTGCGGTGGTGAAATAATGGTTGACCCACGCCTGTTCGCTTTTGACCACGTCTTTAAAATGCTTCAGACGGTCGTTGACAATGTCATAGCTTGTCAGGATTGACTGCCATTCGCTGCAGGTCTTGGTGAGAAAACGTTCCTCCAAGATGGCAAAGAGCTCCTCGCGGTGCGCGTCCATACTCTTTCTGTCGGCGAAGCGGGGATCCTGTGCCGTTTCGGGAATGCCGAGTGCCAGACACAGCGAGGGAAAGTAACGTTCAAACTGCAGGATGGAGAGCATCAGCCATTCTCCGTCCTTGCAGCGGTAGGGCGCCGTCATGGGCGGGCTGTTTTTGCGCTGCTTTGGGAAGGGATCTCCGTACTGCTCCTGCGCACGCAGATACATAAAGCCCATGATCCAAATGGCTCCTCCATAGAGGGAAACGGTCACATAATCGCCGCGCCCCGTGCGCTCACGGGCAAGAAGAGCGGCGCAGACGCCTCCGAACAGGCCGGTTCCGCAGGTGACGTCTCCGATTCCGGTCGGCGCAAGGATGGGATAATTGCTGCCCGTGTTGATGGAAAGGTCGTTTAAAAATCCGCTGCTTCCCCAATATGCCACAACATCGAAGCCCGGGTGGTCGACCTGCGGTCCGGTTTCCCCAAAACCCGTGATGGTGGCATAAATCAAGCGGGGAAAGCGTTCTTTGATGCTGTCGTAATCGATCTGCATCTTTCGCAGAGACTGCGCACGGGTGTTGGTAAGAAACACATCCGCGTCCTTGAGCAGAGAAAAAAGAATTTCTTTTCCCTCTTCGCTTTTCAGATTGAGGGAGATGCTCTTTTTTCCTCCGTTTACAAGGTCAAACATGGGGTTTTCTTCTTCTGTCGCGGTGACCCGGTGCGTTGAGCCAAAGGTGCGCCAGGCATCTCCTTCGGACGTTTCGATCTTAATGACATCCGCGCCCCAATCGGCAAAAAGCTTGCCGCAGGCAGGGGCCGCCACGAATGTGGACAGTTCCACAACTTTGTATCCTTTCAAGGGACGGTTTTCCATGAATCTCCTCCGTTCTGATTGCGGTATATCCGGTGAGAGCAGAGGAGACGAGCCGCCGCTCGGGCGGCGAAGTCTCCTTCTGACGTCTGAAAACTGCCGGGGGAGATTAAATGCGCTCAAACACCGCGGCTGCGCCCATACCGCCGCCGATGCACATGGTCACCATTCCGTAGCGCTTTGAGGTACGTCTGAGCTCGCTGATGGCCTTGATGGTCAGAATCGCACCCGTTGCGCCCAGCGGATGCCCCAGCGCCATGGCGCCGCCGTTGACGTTGACCTTAGAGGGATCCATATGAAGCTCCTTGATGCAGGGGATGGCCTGTGCGGCAAAGGCTTCGTTGATTTCGATCACGTCCATATCGTCGATGGTCAGGCCCGCGCGCTTCAGCGCCGCCGGAACGGCCGCAATGGGCCCCGTTCCCATCAAGGTGGGATCCACACCGGCCACGGCGAAGGAAACAAAACGCGCGAGCGGCGCTGTCCCAAGGGACTTGGCCTTTTCGGCGGACATCATTACGACAAAGGCGGCGGCGTCGCTCATCTGGGAAGAGGTCGCCGCGGTGACGATGCCGCCCTCTTTGAAGCAGGGTTTCAGCTTCGCCATGTCTTCCATATTGGCATTTGGGCGGATTCCCTCATCCTTGTCAAAGACAAAAGGGTTTCCTTCGTCGTCCAGCGCTTCGACCGGTACGATCTGTCCTTTGAACCGTCCCTCTGCCTGCGCCGCCGCGGCCTTTCGATGGCTTTCGACGGCCATGAGATCCATTTCTTCGCGTGTGACGCCGTATTTTTCCGCCACGTTTTCCGCCGTGAGGCCCATCGGCATGTAGGCGCCGGGCTGGTGGGTTTTCAGCCATTGATAGCGCACCTCGTCACGGGTTCCCATCGGGAGAAGGGACATGGTCTCCACGCCGCCCGCGACGGCGACCTCGGCGTCTCCGGTGCGGATCAGGTTGGCGGCGGTATAGATGGTCTGAAGGCTCGAAGAGCAGAAACGGTTCACCGTCTGTGCGGGGACACTGTAGGGAAGCCCGGCTTTAAAGCAGGTCAGCCGGCCGATGTTGTAGCCCTGTACCTCCTCGCATTTCGAACAGCCGACGACGACGTCGCCGATTTCGGCGGGATCCAACTGGGGCACCTTTGCAACGACCTGGCGAAGAACCTGCCCTGCAAAATCGACGGGGTGCGTGTTGCGCAAAGAGCCTTTCTTTGCGCGGCCGACGGCCGAACGGCCATAAGCGACGATTACAACGTCATTGAGAGAAACGCTCATTTCGATTTTCCTTTCTTTTATCAAAATAAAAATTTCAGCTTTGCTCAGAGAGCACAACGCTGGTGCTGCCGGCAAGAACCACAGCGCCGGTTTGAGAAACGATATTGATTCTGCACGCGACAACTTCTCCCTCATCCGTGTGACGGATGCTGTCCACCGTGCCGGAAACAAGAAGACTGTCTCCGGGACGCGCCGCGCCGACAAATTTTACGTCGAGAACGCCGGAGCGGTTCCACGCCATTCCAAAGTTGTTTTCCATGACCTCGCAAAGATAGGCCATTGTGAGAAAGCCGTGTGCAAGGGTGGTTTTCAGGGGAGAAGCCGCGCAGTAGGCGGGATCGACATGTACGGGGCCGGTAGATCCGGTGACAACGCCGAAGCGGGAGATCTTATCCTGACTGATGTGTTTGACTACCGGGATGAGCGGCTGCCCCTCTGCGATATTTTGAAGCATGCGGTATTTCATTGCTGTCCCTCCTTTTTGTCACTTCGCGTTTGACGGAAGAAGATTTGTCATCTCTCCCCGGCAAACCTCCACTCCGTTTTGATTGACGAAGCGGGTCACATAGGTGAGAAGCGGGCGGCCTTTGGCGTCTTTGCCGGAAACGGCCTCGGTTCTGGCGTAAATGTAGTCTCCCGCGCAGATCGGATGGAAAAAGGACATTTTGTGCCGGGTATGAACGCCGCCTTTCGGCACCTTGGCGCCCGGGTCCAAAAACATCTGATATTGACCGCAGAAGGAGGTAGGGGCGATCGGACGCGAAAATCCGATCTTTTCGGCGGCGTCCGCGTCAAAAAACACAGGATCCGTGTTTTCCACCGCGGCGGCGTATTGTTGGATCGCGTATTCGGTCATAACCCATACGGTTTCACTCATTTTGATGTCTCCTAAATTTTCAATTATTTTCCGACGAAGTTTGCGGGGCGTTTTTCGATGAAAGCGGCTGTGCCTTCGGCCTTGTCGTCCGTGGAGAAAGCAATGGCCTGAGAGTACCGCTCAAACATGAGTCCGGCGTGGAGGTCCACATCGCTGCCCACATTGACCGCCATTTTGGCGAGCGTAATCGCGACGGGGCCTTTTTTCAGAATCTTTTCGGCCATTTCCTTGGCGGCTTCGAGAACGGTCGTATCTTCGACGACCTTCTGTACCAGCCCGATGCGCTCTGCCTCCTCGGCGGAAATGATATCGCCTGTGAAGATCAGCTCCTTGGCCTTTCCGATTCCCACAAGGCGCTGGAGGCGCTGCGTGCCGCCGCAGGCAGGAATGATTGCCAGATTGGCTTCGGGCTGGCCGAACTTTGACTTTTTGCTTGCGATGCGGATATCGCAGGCCATCGAAAGCTCGCAGCCTCCGCCGAGGGCATATCCGTCCACCGCGGCAATGACGGGCTTGGCAAGATACTGGATCTCGTAGAGAATATCGTTGATTTCACTGTTCATCTGCTCGCCCACGGTGCGGACCTGCAGGGCGCGGATGTCGGCGCCGGAGGCAAAGGCTTTTCCGCCCGCACCGGTGAGAATGATGACCCGCACCTTGTCGTTATACTTCAGCTCGCGCATTCCTTCGCGGATCTCATCCCATGTGCGGTAATCCAGTGCGTTGCGCACATCGGGGCGGTTCAGCGTCAGAATTCCGATTCCGTTTTCCACTTCGATTTTGATGTTCTGATATTCCATGTTCAAAAATCCTTTCTTCAAACGATATTCTTTTCCCGCAGCTCTGCGACGGCCTCTGCGGACATTCCAAGCAGGGTTTGCAGAACAGAGTCCGTGTCAAAGCCGGAGGGCTTTGCGGAACGATGAAACTCGGCGGGAGTGGCGCTCAGCTTGATCGGATTTCCGACGGTCGGGATGTCGTCGAGCACCGAATCCTCGGGACAAATCAGCATGTTTCGATATGCGATCTGCGGATCGTCGAAAACCTCTTTTGCTGTTTTGACGACTGCGTTCGGAACGCCGATTTGATCCAGTGCATCCGCGGCTTCCTGCGCGGTCACCGTGCCGGCCCATTCCTGAATCGCGTCTTCCAGCATTTTGTTCGCGTTCTTTCTGCGGTTTTCGGCGCCGATCGTATTGGGAAGGCCGATGTACTCGGGATGTCCCACCATGGTGATGAGCTTTTCAAAATGCATTTCCGCCGTGCCGGAGATTTGAATCCATTTTCCGTCCTTGGCCTTAAACGTGTTGGTCGGGCTGGAGAATGGACGCCCGTTTCCCACCCGGCGGGGCACCTCGCCCGTCATGCGGTAAATTGCGGGATAATTTTCCATCAGAACAAACATTGCGTCGTACAGAGCGATGTCGATGTGCTGCCCCATGCCGGTGCGCTGACAGCAGGAATAAGCGGCAAGGATGCCGACGAGCAGATAGATCCCTCCGATAAAATCAACCAGAACAGGCCCCACCTTGGTGGGAGGACCGTCCTCCGGGCCGGTGATGTCCATAATGCCGCAGAGCGCCTGAATGGACATATCGAGCGCCTGACGATTGCGCATGGGG
>CAKQGD010000066.1 GCA_934232845.1 uncultured Oscillospiraceae bacterium | reverse complement strand
CCGCCGCCGCACAAAGCCAGACAAACACAGCCGCTACAATGGACGCCGCAGCTGCAGCCCTCTTTCTATTCCAGTTAAGAGCGCCGTTAAGCAGCAAAACAACACCAAGCAGCGGTTCCGCCGCATAGAGCGCCTTTTCCCACGCGCCGATCAGCTGCAGCACCGCCAGCACAACAACTGCCGCAGAGCAGAGCAGCTGCGCCGCTAAAAGAAACCGCCGCTTTTTAAGAGTCATTTTCGCCCTCCTGCTTTTCGCTTTTCGTCCACTGATAGGCAATGCGCGGGCTGCCGTCCTCCACATGAATAACCCCGCAGCGTGAAAAACCGCCTGTCTCAATCAGCCGCTGCATGATATGATTATCAAAATGCGTATCGATGCGAAGCGTATCCCATCGGCCGCGGCAAAAGGCGAGACATTCCGCAAAAATGCCTCTTTCCCGTCCGTCGGACGCCACACGGTGAATGGTCGCATAGGGCAGATCATTTTTCCATGCGCCGTTTTCAATCACGGCGTAAGTCGGCTCCTCCCCTTCGGCCAGTACAAACGCGCCGCAGAGACGCCCCGCGCGTTCGCAGACGTAGAGCTGCCCTTTTTTAAGATCCGATTCCAGCAGCTCGCGAGTCGGATACCCGCCCGCCCACTGGGTCGGATTATTGTTTTCACACATCCAGCGCCGTGCCGCCGCATAAATGGGCATCAGCAGCTCAAGATCCTTGTTTTTGGCAGGCCGAATCATAAAAAATCCCTCTGTCTCAGATAATCGCAAACAATCTCAGCAGATACACACCGCAAAAGATCGTAAAGCAGGAGAATGCCGTCTGCACCAGAATAATTTCTCCCGCCAGCTTATCGTCGCAGCCCATCGCGGCGGCCATCGGAACGCTTCCCGTTGCGCTGGCACAGGCATGCTCAATAAAAATCGCGCAAAGCACATAGCTGCGAAAGCCAATCCAATACCCCACAACCGTCCAGACCAACGGCATTACAATCAGTTTGGTCACCGTAGAGATTGCGATTGCCCGGCGGTTGCTCGACAGGCTCTGAAAACTGAACTGCAGACCGATTGCGATCATGGCCATCGGCGTCGCACACGCGCCGAGGTCAAAAACCGGTTTTAAAATCACATTCGGAAGCGAAAAAGGCAAAAACCGAATTACGAGCCCAATCGCCGTGCCCACAATAATCGGATTTGTGATGACCTGGCGCAGCATGGAAAGCGGGTTGATTTTTCCGCTTGCCCCCGTCTCGGAGAAGCGCGACAGTACGACGACGGCCGCCGCGTTAAACAGCACCGCCGCAAGCGCCACGTTCACAAGAATGGGGCCCACGTTTTCCTCGCCGCAGACGCTGATCATCAGCGGCAGCGCAAACAAAACGGAGTTGGAGCGAAACGCTCCCTGCACCACAACACCCGCCTGTCCGCGTACCGGAACAAACTTCGGAACAAGTTTGCACAGAATAAAAATTGAGATCAAAAACGTCGCCGTCATGTAGACCGCCATCCAGAGGTAGGTGATGTCGAGCGTCACACTCTGCATGGATTTTATACAAGTACACGGAATCAAGAGTTTAAAGCACAGACTGTTGAGAGGACCCGCAAGTTTTTCGGACACAATATTTGTCTCACGAAGAAAATATCCGACAAACACCACCACAAACAGCGGCACCACCATGTTAAACGTTGAGAAAAAAAGCTGCATGGGAATCTACATCACCTTTCTGTCATGTCAAAAGCCTTATGCGATCACACCAATGAATCGCAGAAGATATACGCCGAAAAACATCGTCAGGCAGGAGACTCCCGTCTGCACAATCAGAATTTCTCCGGAAATTTTTCCGTCGCAGCCAAATGCCTCCGCCATCGCGGGAGCAATTGTGATCGTCATCGACGCCTGCTGAAAGAAAATCGCACACAGGATATAATCGCGGAAACCGAGAAAATATGCGCACGACGTCCAAACCAACGGCATGAGAACCAGCTTGACCGCCGTCGCAAAAGCGATGATCCGCCGGTTGCTTGTGATGGATGCGAGATCAAAACGCATTCCCACAGACAGCATCGCGATGGGCATTGCACAAAGCGACAGATTTGTAATCGGGGTCATCACCGCCGAAGGAAGCGTGATCCCCATCAGATTGACCGCAAGTCCCGCGGCCGTGCCTAAAATCATCGGGTTGCGCGCAAGTTCATACAGCAGTTTACGGGGAGACATTCTGCCGTCTGTCTTTTCTCCGGAAAAATAGGTCAATTCAACCGTAGCCGCTACGTTAAACCCGAGTACCACCGTGGCGATTACCACAACCATCGGCGCAAGATTCTCATTGCCGCAGATAGATTCCATCAGGCTGACGCCGAAAATCGCCGTATTTGTCCGAAAACAGGTCTGCACCACCGCACCGGCCTGCCGACGATCCGGCACGATCTTCGGCACCACCCAACAGAGAAGCGGCACGGAAATCGCAATCGTGGCTAATTCAAACAAAGCAAGCCATATGTAGGCTTTGTCGAAGCGCATCGTCAAAGCCGAACGAAACATGGAACAAGGAAGCAGAACCCGATAGCAGAGATTGTTGAGGCGCAAAGCCACGGATTCCTCCAGCACACCAAATCTGCGCAGCAGGTACCCCGCAAACACGATCACAAACATCGGCATTACCATGTTGAAGGTCGAAAGCAGAAGTTCCATACGTTTTCTCCTTGCTGTCATATTAAATATGCAAATTCCATGCCAGCTTTTTTGAGCGGCAAAAACAGAAAACAGATCTCTAAGCTGTTCAATTTCCGAACAAAACCGTTCTGACTTAAAACAAAATTCAAGACGATTCGATTGTTTCAGATAAAAAAATATATCGGCAATATGAAACATTATAACATTGCTTTATCGAAAATATCAAGCTTCGTCTCGCGAAAACAAAAATTTCGTGTTATAATGATCCGGTAATGTGTTTTGCCGTTTCGGCCTTTTGCTTTACAAGAAACGGCTTCTATCGTAAAATTTCTGCATTCGGCGTTTTTTCGTACTTCAGCATTCGCTTTCACCGCATAAAGGAGGTTTTTTGACATGTCCGAACAAAAAAACGAATGGGCCGGCAAACACTACGCCTGCTTTACCAACCGCGAGTGTGAATATTTTCCCTGCCATGCCGCCGCGGATCCCGAACATTTCAACTGTCTGTTCTGCTACTGCCCGCTGTATGCACTGGGCAAAAAATGCGGCGGAAATCCGCAGTATTTCGGCGACATCAAAGACTGCAGCGCCTGTACCTTTCCGCACCGCCCCGAAAACTACGGCCGCGTCATTGCAAAATTTCAGGAGATTGTTGCGGCTTCGAAAAAAATCAGTGAACTGGAATGAGCTTACGAATTCTCTGGCAGGACGAGTCTCTCGCCTGCTGCGAAAAACCGGCCGGCATTCTCTCGGAGGGAGAACTTCCCGCCCTTGTGCGCGAAGCGTGCGGATGCCCGGCCGCCTTTCTCGTGCACCGTCTTGACCGGGACGTCGGCGGAGCCATGGTGACTGCCAAAACGCAGAAGGCCGCGGCGGCGCTTTCCGCGCAGATTCAGAACGGACAGTTTCAAAAAGAATATCTCGCCGTAGTCTGCGGTTGTCCCAAGGAACCGGACGGCACCCTGCGGGATCTTCTTTTCCACGACGCAAAAAAGAACAAAACCTTTGTGGTGCGCCGGGAAAGAAAGGGCGTGCGTGAGGCTGTGCTCTCCTACCGTGTGCTGGCGCATACGGCAGACGCTCCTTTCGGTGAAGTTTCCCTTGTCTGCATCCGGCTTGAAACAGGCCGCACCCATCAGATCCGCGTGCAGTTTGCCTCGCGGCAGCTTCCGCTCGCGGGCGACAGGCGATACGGGGGACGCGGTATCTGCGGCATCGCGCTCTGGTCGCGGCGGATTTCTTTTCTTCATCCGGTCACGGGCGAGTCTCTCGAAATCACCGCGCCGCCGCCCGACCAATTTCCGTGGAATTTGTTCCCCGGCGCCGTGCCGCCTTGATCGCCTTAAAACAACAGGAGATTTTATGCCATGCAGCAGCTTATCTTTCGATTTGCAGAAAGAGAGGACGTTCCCCTCATTCTTTCTTTTATCCGACAGCTCGCCCAATATGAAAAACTGGAGCACGAGGTCGTCGCGACAGAGGCCCTTCTCGAAGAGTGGCTGTTCGAGCGAAAAAAGGCAGCGGTTCTCTTTGCCGTCGCAGACCAAAGGGAAATCGGCTTCGCTCTGTTTTTTCATAACTTTTCGACCTTTTTGGGACGTGCGGGCCTCTATCTGGAGGACCTTTTCGTTCTGCCGGAATACCGCGGCCGCGGCTATGGAAAAGCCCTTTTGCAAAAGCTCGCCGCCATCGCCTGCGACAGGGGGTGCGGCCGTTTTGAGTGGCAGTGCCTCGACTGGAACGAACCGAGCATCCGGTTTTATCTGTCGCTGGACGCCAAGCCTCTCGAGGGCTGGACGCAGTACCGCCTGACGGGAGACGCACTGAAAAAAACGGCCGAACGCTGACCGTTCGGATGTTCCCCGCCGGTATACGCCAAGGGAGGAATTGACGATGGGAAAATCCGCAATTCTGACAATCCTTTTTCTTTTGCTGCTGGGCGGCGTTTTTTCCCTTCTCTATCGAAACGGACATCTGACCGTCTGCACAAAGAAAGCCGTTTTATTTTGCGGCACTTACCGCCGTGCAAGCGTTTCCTCGTGCAGTGCGGTGCTGCGCCGCGTCATACGCTTTCGCGAGGGCGGCCTTCATCATTTTGAGATGGACGCGGCGCTGCAAAGGGGCGAATGGCAGGTTTGTCTTTTCGATGCCAAACAGCCTGCCTTTGTGCTGGATTCCCTGCATCCGTCAGCCTGCCTTGACGCAGAAGAAGGACGGCGGTATTTGCTGGTCATCACGCTGCGCAGCGCCACCGGACGGTATTCTCTCACATGGGACTGAAAAAGAAAGAGCTTCGAAAAAAAGGACAGGAAGTCCTTCTTTTCGAAGCTCTTTCAAAGTTTTTTATAAAACCGAGTCTTCAGTTCTCTTCTGCGTAGTTGTCAAAGTAACCCTGCACCAGAATGATCGGCGTTCCCTTGTCGCCGCTGCCCGAGGTCAGATCGCAGAGCGAACCGATCAGATCGGTCAGTTGGCGGGGCGTCGTTCCTTCCGAGGCCATGTGCCCCTTGAGATCGCTGTGTTTCTGCTCAATCTGCTCACGAATCGCACTGCGCAGCTCTTCTCCCGAAAGCGCCGCAAAGTCATTATCGGCAAGGTATTTCAGCTTCAGCTCATTGGGCGTTCCGCAAAGGCCCGCCGTATGTCCCGGAGAAACCACCGGGTCCGCAAGCTCCCAAATCTTCCCCGCCGGATCCTTAAACGCACCGTCGCCGTAAACCATCGCCTCCATCTGCTTTCCGGTGGCCTCGCAGAGGCTCTTCTGCAGCGCTTCGGCAAATTCCTGTGCATTGCGCGGAAACAGCTTGATCGTATCCTCCGTGGCCTTGTTCGACCCGAGCAGACCGTACTGAGGATGGTAGCCGCAGCCGTTGACAGGTGCATTGAGAATTTCCTCAAGGGTCAGAACCTTTTCGGCCCCCGCCGCAAGCAGACGGCGCTTGGTACGCGCACGGGTATGGATATCGCAGGCGAGTACGTTTTTAGTATAAGAAAGAATCGCAGTGGGACGGTTGGCAAAAATCACCTCGGCCTCACAGCCGCAGTCACGGATCAGGCTCGTGTAATACTCCACATAGTCCACGCCGGTAAACGGATGCTTCCCGTAGCCGAACAGACTGCGGTAAGCCGCTTCGTCCAGAACGTCCGCCCACGGATCGATATTTTTCTCATCGAGCAGTTCCTCGTCGAACAGATGGTTTCCCACCTCGTCGGAAGGATAGCTCAGCATCAGAACGATCTTTTTCATTCCCTTGGCAATGCCGCGCAGGCAGACCGCAAAGCGGTTGCGCGAAAGAATCGGGAAAATTACGCCGATCGTATCAGTCTGAAATTTCGCCGCCACATCTGCCGCGATGTCGTCCACCGATGCATAGTTGCCCGCGGCACGCGCAACGACGGATTCCGTAACGGCGACCACATCGCGGTCACGAAACGCAAACCCTTCTTCCTTTGAAGCGGCGAGCACACTCTCGGTCACAATGGAAACGAGATCGTCTCCCTGACGAATAATCGGAGCGCGGATTCCGCGGGAGATGGTTCCCACAGTTCTCATATTTTTTCTCTCCTTCTCCCGGATGTCCGGGGACAGACTGCCTTCCTATCATACCGAAACTCTTGCTATAAGAAAATACCTGATATATAATAATACATATTATATTTTCTTATGCTTTGTTTTGCCATACAGCGGCTGCATCCGGCTTCACCGTCTGCCGCACAAATCTCGGCTTTTACAGCCCAAGTATCTGCGAAAGCCCTGCATCTCAAGCGTTCATACCGCGTTTTCTTATCTTTCCCCGCGAAAAAGGAGGGCCGTATATGGAGATTAAATTAGAGCAGTACCGCGTATTTGAGGCCGCCGCCCGAGAAAAAAGCTTCAGCGCCGCGGCAAGAAAGCTTTTCATCAGCCAGCCCGCTGTCAGCCAATCCGTCGCCCAGCTTGAAGAATCCCTCGGCGTTCGGCTGTTTCTGCGGCGCGGACGCACCGTCGAACTGACCGGAGAGGGCGAGCTGCTCTACGGCTATGTGCACACGGCGCTCGGCCTTCTGTCAAGCGGGGAAAACCAGCTTCTGCGGCTGCGTACCCTGACCGCCGGCGAGCTGCGCATCGGCGCGGGCGATACCGTCTCCCGATGGTTTTTGCTGCCGGTCATCGAGCGGTTCCACCGGGAATACCCCGACGTCGCGCTGCGCATTACCAACCGCACCTCGGGCGAAACCGTGCGTCTTCTTCAGGACGGAAAGCTTGACCTTGGTCTGGTTAATCTGCCGCTTTCCGCGTCGGGCGTTCTGTTTGAGGAGTGCATGCCCGTCCACGACGTTTTCGTCGCCGGAAACCGCTATGCCGAGCTTTCCGGGCGGACGCTTTCCCTCGCGGAGCTTTCCTCCTATCCGCTTCTGATGCTCGAACGCAGTGCAAATTCCCGCCGGTGGGCCGACCGCCACTTTCTCTCGAACGGTCTTGCGCCAAAGGCGGAAATCGAACTCGGCGCGCATCATCTGCTGCTCGACTACGCGGGCATCGGTCTCGGCATCGCCTGCGTTGTGCGGGAATGGTCGCAGCACGCCCTCCTGCGCGGCGACGTATTTGAGATTCCCGTCGATCCCCCCATTCCGGCCCGCAGCATTGGATTTTGTTACCTCGAGGGAATTCCCCTTTCTGCAGCGGCCCGTACTTTTATTGAAATGACAAAGGAGCACCGCCATGACAATCTGTGAAAAAGCTCTCTCCTGCGGTTTCGCCGACGCCGTTCTCTTCGACGCCGCGCTGGTGACTCCGCAGGAACGCATCCGCACACTCTGCAGTCCGAAAAGCTGCCAAAGCTACGGCCGCTGCTGGCTCTGTCCGCCCTGCTGCAAAACGCTCGATGAAATGGCCGCCGCGCTTTCGACATACAAAAACGCAATGCTTTTGACAAGCCGTTTTCTCCCCTGCCGGCCCGATGATATGGAAGAAGCCGCACGTCTCGCCAAGCAGCACAGCGCCCGTATGCTGCGCCTTGCCGCCGAGCAGCCCGGCTGTCTGATTTTAACAGTCGGCGGCTGCCGTCTCTGCGAAAGCTGCACCTGCCCGCAGGAGCCGTGCCGCCGGTCCGACCTTCACCTCGGAGCAGTGTCGGCGTACGGCATTGATGTGTCCGAAATCTGCCAAAAGCTCGGCGTTCCATTCGCTTTTGAACGGGGAAAGCTCTGCTTCGTCGGCTTTTTATTCTGGTGAATCCGCACCGCGCCTTGCGTTCTTCAAGGATTTGGCAGCGCCGTTCTCGACAAAATGAGATTTCTATGCTACGATTAAAATCGGCTTTTGCCAAAAACGTTTCATCTTACAGGAGAGATCTGATATGTCCATCGAAAAAGTAAAAGCATATTTCAACCAGTTCGGCATGGAAGAGCGCATTCTTGAATTTCCCGTCTCATCCGCCACCGTGGAACTTGCCGCCAAAGCCGTGGGCGTAATTTCCGCCCGTATTGCAAAAACCATGTCGTTTCTCACGGATGCGGGCTGCATTCTGATTGTAACCGCAGGAGATGCAAAGATTGACAACACAAAATATAAAGCGCAGTTTCATAAAAAAGCGAAGATGCTCACCCC
>CAKQGD010000065.1 GCA_934232845.1 uncultured Oscillospiraceae bacterium | reverse complement strand
TTTCAGGGAAAATCTTTTGTCCAAAAATTACCCGGGATTTTTCTGTTTATTCATTTTAGCACATCGCCTTGCATAAAACAACCGCCGAAAAGTTAATTTATCTCAATAATCGCAATATTTTCATCCGGAACGGACACTTCCCGCAGGATAATATCCTTCATCTGTGCCACCTCGTTTTCCAAAAGGCCGTTTGTGCGCACAATTACGTCCACCCGCTCCGCATCATAGTAAACCATGCAGTCCTCAAAGCCTTTTGCCTTGATAAGCGTTTCGATTTTTCCTTCCGCTTCCACCGCGTCGGCAATCGCAGCCGTTTTCAGTGCGAGCTGTGTGCGCTGCTCCGCGGAAACGCTGTCACTTTCGATCAGGTTCTGCAGCGTTGCGACCGCCTCATCCCGCGTTTTTTGGCGGGTCACCTTCGCCTCGGCAAAATACGCTTCGGCGTCTTCTTCGCCCGAAACATACTGCGCGTCACCGTAATTTTTTCCCTCCAGCGCGTTTGTCACCGGCAAAGTAATCCCCGAATCCGTGTACACCCAGCTCAGATAAACCGCAAACGACAGGCAGAGCACCAGCGCCGTCAGCAGAATCTGTTTTTTTCCCACGATCACATTCATACGGAATTTTTTCATTCTGGCTTCCCCCTTGCAAGATAGTCAGGCACCTGCCTTTAAAATACAAACCTGATTTGCTCCGATTCCCAGCGCCGTTGTAACGGCATCCATCACCGCCTCGCGCGTCACGGGACTTTGCGCTCCGCCGCAGACCACGACTACTCCCCGGATCACCGGCTCCGCGTTCGTCAGTACCAAAGGAGACTTTCCTCCGCCGCTGTCTACCAAGAGATAGCTCTGTTCCATGCCGCCCGTCTCCTCCTCGCGGGAGGGAGCTCCATCCGCATACGTCGTTACCGCCTCCTGAGTCTGTTTCTCATTCACGGCGTATACAGCTTTCCTTCCGCTCTCCAGCGTCACGAGTACGTCTACCTCACCGACCCCCTGCACCTGCGACAGAATTTCCCGAAGCCTCGTTTCTGTCTGTGATACAAACGATGCTGAGTCGCTGTCTAAAACCTCGCTTTTTTCTCCCGTGCTTTCCGCCGGCCAGAAATTTCCAAGCAAAATCAACAGCATTCCCAAAAGCCCCGCCGCCACAATGCAGCGTACTTTTTTTTCATCCTTTGCCAGATCCGACCACCAGGACGGCGATACAAAACTTTTCGGCGTCATGGCTCGACTCCCTCCTCTTTTGGGGCAATCCGTACAGGGATATCCCATTCCTTCGACAGCGACGCACAGAGCTCTTCCGGATGATCGGCCGGAGACGAAAGATCCAGGGCCACGCCGTCTAAAACAATCCCTTCATCGGTGATGGTAAAGTCTATTCGGACGTCCCTTGCGTTTATGCCATCGGCCTGCAGTTTCTCCAAAAGGCTTTGTGAAAGTTCCCCGGTCACAGCCTCGGCATAGCCGTCCGAAGCCAAAGAAGTTTGAATCTCGGGCACTTCGGCGCTTTTCAGCGCATCGATCGCCTGCGCCGCCGAGGGAATCAGTACTCGTATCACGCAGAGCAGCATTACAATCCGCAGCAAAGGAAAAACTCCATACCGCCTGAGATCAGGGAATAAAATTCTCCACAGCGCCGCAAGAACCGCCATCGCGCAGACCTCGACGCTCCAAAATTCCAGAGAACGGATCATGGCGCACCTCCCGCAGACAGCACAACTGCAGTGGAAACAATCATCAAAAGTCCCATCGTCAGCAGAAGCGCCGTCAGAATGGACAACAGCTGCCCCGTACTTTTCAGTACAGACGTCAAAGCGCCGCAGGACAGCAAATCAGATAAGACCGACACGGCTCCCAAGCCAAGACGCAGCAGCAGAACCTCCACCAGAGCGGGAAGAAATGTCAGCGCTGTCACAACCACGCCGAAAGAGCCTGCCGCCGCACGAATAATGCGCAGACTTCCCTGAGCAGCCTGCACCGCGTCAGATACCGCGGAACCGATCACCGGCACAAACGTCCCCACGATGAACTTGGCGGTTTTCACAGAGGCTCCGTCCGCCGCGCCTGTCAGCACACTCTGCAAAGACAAAACTCCGACAAACACCGTTACCAGCAGAACCAGAAGCCAGCAGACGGTTTTTTTCACCGCCGCGGACCATTTGGGAAAAATATCTCCGGCAAACGACTCGGCCACACAGAGATTGAAAAAAATACAGCAGAGCGGTACAAGCCCCGTATTGACCGCCGTACCGATCATCTGCGATCCGCCCAGCACGGCCACATGATAAAACGATGCGGTTGCGGGACTGCCGGATGCGGTCAGCACCGCCGCATATACCGGTACATAGGCCGTCAGAAACCGGGCGGCTCCATGAAGCGTCTCAGCCGTCCGCCCGACGGCATGGCCAACGGCATCTCCGATCAGCAAAACCGCGAATACAGAGAACAGGCAGCCTGCGGCCTCCTCGGAGAAAGAACCGCTGCACACGGAATGTACAACAGAAAACAGCAGTACCAGACCTAACAGGGAAAGAAACGCTCCTCTATACTCAGAAACGGTTCGGCTCCATTCTCCGCCGAGAGCCGCAAAGAACTGCTTCGGCGTCAGAGAAAGCAGCTCTCCAAAGGAGAGCTCTTGAAGCTGCGAATCCTCAGAAAGCTGTCTCGCCTGCTTTGGAACTGCATCGAGAAGTTCCTCCAAACCAAAGCGTTTTACAAGCTCGTCCGGTATTTCAACGGCGCAGACTTGTCCGGTCATCAAAAGCAGGAGGATCAAAAAGATAAAAAGACGTTTAAGAATTGGAAAACAGTTTCTCGGCAAGCAGAATCACCTCCTCAAAAACCGGCAGACTGATCACCGCGATCATCACCCGGCCGCAGAGCTCGGCCTTATGCGCGATCCCCCCCTCTCCCGCATCCCTGCAGGCGTCGGAGGTAAACTGCGTGCAGAGCGCGATGCCAACCGCCTTTAACAGTACGGAAAGATATTCCAGCCCCAGAGATGCCCGCTGTGCCAGCGAGGAAACCGCCAAAAAAATCGGGGACGCCTCACGCACCGCAAGGCCCAAAAGCAAAACGCCGCCCGTAAAAGAAAGCAGGAGAGAAAACTGTTTTCCCTCGGGTTTGAGCGCAAGAGACAGCGTCACCACGATCATGGCGGCGCCGCATACCGTCAGCGCCGTCATAGGCTGAACACGGTTTTGACCGTTTCAAACAGCGCGCTGATCTGCGTGACAATCATAGTCAGCACCACGATCAGGCCTGCCAGCGTCGTCATCATGGCCTGTTCTTCCCGTCCGGAGCGGATCAGCACCTGATTTAAAACGGAAACAATAATCCCGATTGCCGCGATGCGAAAGATTAAATCGACATCCATACTTTTTCCCCTTCCTTTTTTAGATGACCTGTCCTTTTTCTTCGGATAGTCATTTCTATGCAAAGCATCTGCCTTGTATGATTTTCTCTCTCTAAAAACTGCGGACAAACCCGTTTTTTACTCAAAAAAAGAGCATTCGAGAATCATAACCTCCGGTTAAGCCGAAAATTTGAATAGACCCTATAAAGGTCTGTTGACGGGCGCCTCTCAAGAGGCATTGAAAAGAACTCTCCGCTTGTGTGGATTGCCCCGCCGCATGTAAACAGACGATTTCTCTTTCGCGGAAACTCTTTCGTCTCTGCTTGATCTCTGTCAGTGTCTCGCTTCGCTCGATGCTTGAAGGGAAAGCTTTTTTGCGAATGCCTCCACCGGCCGAGCCGGTGGTTTCCCTAACCAATGAAAAACATCCTGTCCGGTATTTGTTCCGAACAGGATGTCTTTGATTTGAAAATTAAAAAGCGTCTTTATCGTTCTGTCACATATTTAAATTCCGCGCCATCGGCGATCGCAGTTTCCCCCAAACGCTGAACAGACCCCTTCTGCACAAAACAAATCGTGTCGTTATCAACCACCTCAAAAATATATGCGCATTTCCCATCGTCGGTAAAGGCGCTGATTTCACCGGCGCTGATTTCAATTATGCCCGCGGCCGCATAAGAGGACAACGGGTTATGCGTGAGAAAGAATCTGTGGTTTTTAAGGTCGAATGTGACACTGGGTGAACGCAGAGCATCTGCGCCGACGGCTGCATAGGTACCTTGAGACACACCGTAAATGACTTTATTCTGCGATTTCAGAAAAGAAGCCGCCCCTGCAGCCAAAACCGCAATTCCCGCCGCCAAAAGAAGTCTTTTCTTCCACCTTGTCATTTGTCACACTCCTTTGCACGAAAGATCTGCAAAGAGAAGCCCGCATCCGTACAGGCAGATCAGCTTTGCGTCTGCTCCAAAAGACTCTCCGTCATCTGCCAGATCTCGTAAAATTCCTCTTCACAGGGCGCGGCATCAAAAATCCATGCCGTATCAAACCCTTCCGCCGCCATGGTCACCCAGTTCCCATTAAAGCCCACGCCAAGCTGCATGTCTGCCGTAAAGAGATAGATATCCATCGCACCGCCTGTCGCGGGATTCTCATTTTCTAAAAAAACAGAGGGCATATGTTCTTTCAGGCAGGCGATAATCTCCTGCGCCTGTGCGGCCGTCATCTGACAGGTGATTTCACGGTCATTGGGAACGGATACGACAAGCAGGCTTTCCACTTCATCAAGCCGCAGCACGGAGAGAATTTTTTCATATTCTTCTAAATCTTCCGCCGTACCAAAATAAGACTCCTTCGGCAGTCTAAGATTCGGCACCGCGTCGTATGACGTTGCCGCAGAAGCTTGAATGTCCTCTCTGACATGCTCCTCAACCTCTTCTGGCTCCTGTAAGACCGAAACACTTGCCGAAGAGTCATTTTCCGAAGAATCCGACGGATTAGAAGAACCGGAGGAATTCCTTTCCGGCACAGAGGCCGTCGTACATGACGCCAGAAGCACCGCCGCCAAAAAAATTGCCATTATTCTTTTCATAGTTCTTCCCCTCTTCACATCTTTTTAGTTGTGAAAAAACACCGTTTTCCTGCGCGGAAAACTTTTTTCATCCTTTTCCCGTCGGATGCAGCCAGCGGCAAAACTTTTTTCCTTCTTGCGGCAGGCAAATCAAAAATGCCATTATAAAACGTCCGGTTTTGCCGCCAGCCTTGCCGCGCCGTACATTCCCGCGTCCCCGCCGAGTGCTGCCAGGCAGATCGGCGTACCGCGCACGGCAAAAAACGCATCATTGCAATAGGCAGAGCGAATTTTCTCCAGCAAAAAATCCCCTGTGGCGGACAGACCGCCTCCGATCACAAAAAGCGCCGGATCGTACAGACACGCCGCAGCCGCCAGCGCCCGTCCCAGCAAACGGCTCATCTCATCGACGGCACAAAGCGCTTCGTCTTCTCCCGCTTTGGCCCGCGTAAAGATCTCTTTCGCATCGGCATCCGCGCCGGGAAACGGCTTTGCATTTCGCAAGAGCGCCTCCTCATAGAGATATTCCATTCCGCGTGCGGAGGCGTACTGTTCCAGACAGCCGTGTCCTCCACAGCCGCAGACGCGGTTTTCCCCCTCCCGCACACGGATATGGCCGAATTCACCCGCCGCACCGCCGTGCCCTTCCCAAATGCGGCCGTTTACCATTACCGCGCCGCCGATCCCGGTGCCTAGCGTCAATAGAACCGCGTCCTGCACACCCTGTGCGCAGCCGCACCATTGCTCGCCAAGCAAAGCAGCGTTCGCGTCATTCAGACACCGCACCGGCAGCTTCGTCCGCGCGGAAAGTTCTTTTCCCGCATCAAAGCCTCCCCATCCGCTCAGATTGACGCACCGCTCGGTCAGCACACCGTCCTTAACCGTTCCGGGCAGAGCAAGACCGATTCCCATAACTTCTTTTAATGCAAGGCCACGACTTTTATAATCCGTTGTAATTTCTTTTTCCAACGAGGGGAGAATCCGCTCACCTGCATCGGAACAATCGGTTTTAATTTTCCATTTTCTGATGAGAGACCCATTCTCTCCAAAACAGCCGAACTTAACGGTTGTTCCTCCGAGATCAACCCCGTAAAACAGCTTCATCGCACAGCCTCAATTCGTTTTTCGGCACCGCAGGGTGCTTTGCCGCGGCACAATGCCGGCGCCGAAGTTTTTCCAATTGTATCAGGAAAAACGCTGTATTACAACAGCAGAATCACAAGACTCAGACCTGCCATCGTCCCCACGGTAAGAGAGAGCCTCTCCGCCGCGGGGCTCTTTTCCCTCGCATCCTGCAAATTACGCTGTAGCCGCATCATTGCTTCGTCGAGCTGGCTGCGCTGAGTTTCGGCATCCGATCTTCCCAAAAGTCCGGCGATTTCCCGAAGAATCAAAATATCTCTTTCTTCCAGTCCGGGAGAAAGCGCATCCCAAACATTCTCTGTCGTCTCATCGCCTGTAATCTCTTTATAGACAGACCGCAGCAGCGGCTCTGTCTGCATCCTCGTATAAAGCAGCTTCTGCCGAACCGTCACAAGAAATAGAATTGCTTGTTCCAAGGAGGAAATCCTCCTGCAAAACCTGCCTCCCCACAGCATTCCGCATGCGGACGAGCACAGGATCAAAAGCAGTGCGCCGCCAAGTTTCAGTACCGCCGTCATTTTCATATACCTCCCGAACCGTTCCCGGATGAAGCGCATCGAGAATCGCAATCTTTTTAAAGGCGCCCGACGCAAGCAAAAGTGCCGTTCCTTTTCTCTGAAAAAGCTGTTCGAGAGAATCCGCATGCGCCGTACCAATCACGGGAACACCGCAGTTAAGCGCCCACAAAACACTTTGCGTATCTTCTTCCCCGCCGAGCTCGTCGCATAAAATTGCCTGAGGCGACAAAGAACGAAGCGCCATTAAAATTGCTCTCGCCTTGGGATAGCCCGTCAGCCTGCAAAGTCCCTCGGCGCGAACAAACTCTCCGCGCTCATCCGCCAGCACGGCACGAACGCCTTTCTCGGTGAGCACCTCTCCCAGCTGCCGCAGCAGGGTTGTTTTTCCGCTGCCCGGAACCCCTGCGAGCAGAATCCCGCAAAGCCCGTTTTTTAAAAGAAGCCCTGCGGTTATTTTCCCCTCTTCGCATCCTTCATGCGCGATGCGCAGCACGACGGCATTGTACTCCCTCATCCCTAAGATGGCCTGTCCCCGTGAAAAAACCGCCGTTCCCGCAAGTCCCGCGCGATGCCCCCCGGGAACAGACAGAAAGCCCTGTGCCAGCTCATCTTCATGTGCCTGCACGGAGCAGCGCGTTAAAGAAAGGACACATTCCTGAAGAATTTCATATGTAACGGTAATTCCCTTTACATATATGATTTCCCCTTTGCAGAGCAGGGCCGGCTCTCTTCCGATACAAAGACGAATCTCGGCAGCCGTTTTTTTCTTGGCTGATGAAACCGACATCAGCACATGCTGTATCTGAGGGCAAAGATACGAAACCGCTTCCTCGTAAGACTGTATCCAAGTCATTTCGTTTTCACCTCTTGTCCTATTTTATGGACAAGGAGTGAAAAGAAGAACAAAAAAATCCCCGCGGCGAATGCCGCGGGGAAAAGTAATTTAAAAGAAATGAATCAGGTCTTTTTTGTCAGCGTAGTGCGGCAGCGCGGACAGGTAATCGTAATTTTACCGCGGTCGCGCGGAACGCGCAGCAGCTGCTTGCAGCACGGACAGCGGTAATAGCGATGCTCTCGGTCGCGAAGGCGCGTGCCGGTCTGACGGCAAAAACGAAATACCGGCTGCATTCGAATCAGAAAAGTTTGATTTTCCCGGCTACGGCGGTAAACGTCGCGGGAAAGCATTCGATAAAAGCAGAGAATCACCGCCGCCAGCGCAAAAAGATTAAAGAATGTCAAACCAGTCAGACTGGCAATCAGACAAAAGATAAGGTACGAAATCAACAGCGCCAGGTTGAGCTGATCCGTGCCGTATCGGCCGCTCATAAAATTGCGAAACCAGTTCATGCGGTGCTTCTCCTTTCCTTTTAAAAATTCCTTTTGTATTGTAGCGCATCTTTTCCGCGGCTGTGTAACAAATTCGTGAATTTTCCTGCCTTCTTTTCAAAAAAACAGCCTAAAACAAAGAAAAGAGCTTTGCGAAAGGAAATTTGAAATCTTCCCGTCTAAACCGCGCACTTCAAAGAAGCGCCAATAAAAGCGTTCCGGCCACAATCAGAAAAAGCCCCGCCGCGGCGCGCCGCGACAGTTTCTCGTGAAAAAACAGCGCCGAAAAGCCGATGCTGACTAAAATGCTCAGCTTATCAATCGGCGCAACAACCGACACCTCTCCGATCTGGAGAGCCCGATAATAAAAGAGCCATGAGGCTCCGGTCGCAAGACCTGATAATCCGATAAAGCAGAGCTCCCTCGCATTTGTATCAAAACGGCCGGGAGTTTTGGGCTTTACAAGCAAGAGAACCCATGTCATCACAAGCACGACACAGGTACGGATGGCAGTGCCAAGGTTGGAATCCACTCCTTCAATGCCGATTTTTCCGAGGATTGAGGTCAGCGCCGCAAACACAGCGGAGCCTGCCGCATACGGCAGCCAGTGTCCGCTTTCGGCGATATGAGAGCTTTCTT
>CAKQGD010000064.1 GCA_934232845.1 uncultured Oscillospiraceae bacterium | reverse complement strand
GTATGAGGGCGTCGAGGTCGAAGAGCTCGGCGCAATCGGTCTGATCACCTATATGAGAACGGACTCTCTGCGCATCTCGGAGGAGGCGCAGGACGCCGCCGCCGATTTTATTCTGACGCATTATTCCAAGGAATATCTTCCGGCATCCCGCCGGGTTTACAAGTCCCGCTCGAACGCGCAGGACGCGCACGAGGCCATTCGCCCGTCCACGCCGTCGCTTACGCCCGAGCAGGTAAAAAGCAGCCTGACCGCCGAGCAGTACAAGCTCTATAAGCTGATCTGGGAGCGCTTTATCGCCAGCCAGATGGCCAACTGCCTGCTCGATACCGTGTCGGCGGACATCACGGCGAACGGACATACCTTTAAGGCGTCCGGCTATGTGGTGCGCTTCGACGGTTTTACCGTTCTGTACGAAGAGGGCCGTGACGACGAGGGAGAAAAAGCCACCGCGCTGCCTGCGATGCAGGAAGGGGACGTTCTTACCCTCGGCAAGCTTGACGCGAATCAGCACTTTACTCAGCCGCCCGCGCGTTATACCGAGGCGACGCTGATCAAGGCGCTGGAGGAGAACGGCATCGGACGTCCGTCCACCTATGCGCCTACGATTACTACAATTCTCAACCGCGGATATGTCGAGCGCAGCGCGAAAAACCTGCTTCCCACCCCGTTGGGAGAGGCGGTAACGGGACTTCTGAAAGAGCAGTTCAAGCACATTGTAGACGTCAAGTTTACCGCTGAGATGGAACGGGATCTCGACCGCGTCGAGACCGGCGGCGCCGACTGGGTGCAGACGCTCGACGGTTTTTACGGCGAATTCGCCGATACTCTCAAGACGGCCGAAAAGAACATGGAGGGAAAACGCGTCAAGGTTCCCGCGGAGGAAACCGACGTTGTCTGCGAGCTTTGCGGCCGCAAAATGGTCATCAAGGTGGGGCGCTTCGGTAAATTTCTCGCGTGCCCCGGCTTTCCCGAATGCCGCAACACCAAAAAAATCGTGCAGGAGACCGGCGGGCTTTGTCCGCTGTGCGGCGGAAAGGTGCTTGCAAAAAAATCGCAGAAGGGCCGCGGCTACTACGGCTGCGAGCATAATCCCACCTGCAGCTTTATGACGTGGGAAAAGCCTTTTCCCGACAAATGCCCGAAGTGCGGCTCGACGCTGTTTAAAAAGCCGGGCCGGGGCGGTATGCTGCATTGTCTTAAGGAGGGCTGCGGCTACGAAACCGCGGCCAAGCCGAAAGAATGACGGCCGTCACCGTAATCGGCGCGGGCTTAGCCGGCTGCGAGGCCGCGTGGGCACTGGCGGAGCATGGCGTTCCCGTCACGCTCTGCGAGATGAAGCCTCAGAAATTTTCCCCTGCGCATCACAGCGCAGGCTTTGCGGAGCTGATTTGCTCCAATTCTCTCAAAGCAATGCGCCTTGCCTCGGCGGCGGGCCTTCTCAAGGCGGAGATGGAGCGGATGGGTGCCATCGTTGTCGCCGCCGCGAAGGAATGCGCCGTTCCGGCCGGAGGCGCTCTTGCGGTCGACCGGGATAGGTTCTCCGCCATCATCACAGAGAGAATTCGCAGCCATCCCAACATCACTGTGTGTGAGGGAGAGGTCACCCGAATCCCCGAAGAAGGCTATGTGATCGTCGCGGCAGGACCCTTAGCGAGCGATGCGCTTTCCGAGGCGATCGCGGCGCATACCGGCAGCGAGGGACTGCATTTTTACGATGCGGCCGCACCTATTGTGGAACGCGATTCCGTCGATATGACACGGGCTTTTTTTGCCGCCCGCTATGGGCGCGGCGACGATGATTATATCAACTGCCCGATGAATAAAGAAGAATACGAGGCGTTTTATGACGCTCTTGTTTCGGCCGAGCGCGCGGCGCTGCATGACTGCGACCGTATGGACGTATACGAGGGATGCATGCCGGTCGAGGTGCTGGCCTCGCGCGGACACGATGCGATCCGTTACGGGCCTCTCAAGCCGGTCGGACTGACCGATCCCGCGACGGGACACCGCCCCTGGGCCGTGGTGCAGCTGCGCGCGGAAAACGCCGCGGGTACGCTTTACAATCTCGTCGGTTTTCAGACAAATTTAAAGTTCGGCGAGCAGAAGCGCGTCTTTTCGATGATCCCCGGGCTCGGGCACGCTGTCTTTGCACGCTACGGCGTGATGCACCGCAATACGTTTCTCGATTCTCCCCGTCTGCTCGACAGCCGGCTGCGCCTCAAAAAAGAGCCGCGCATCCGCTTTGCAGGGCAGATTACGGGTGTCGAGGGGTACATCGAGTCCGCGGCGGCGGGTATTCTGACCGGGCTGGATCTCGTGCGAGAGCTTCGGGGAGAGATGCCGCTTTTTCTGCCGGAAGAAACCATGCTCGGCGCGCTGATGCGGTATGTCTCCGATGAGACGGTGAAAAACTTTCAGCCGATGGGCGCGAATATGGGGCTGCTGCCGCCTCTCGGGCAGAAAATCCGGGACAAGCAGGCGCGCTATCAGGCGATGGCCGAGCGCTCTCTTCGGGCATTGGATGCGTTGAAGCTCTGACGGCAGCATCCGGCCGTGCTTTTACAGCCGTACTTTTTTTAAAACAACAGCCGTAAAACGCTCTTGAACAGGAGGACGTGCATATGAAAATCATACTTGACGGTTTCGGCGGAGATCTTGCTCCGCTTGCGCCTCTGCAGGCCGCGGCGGACGCCGTGCGGGAACTGGGCGTATCCGTCATTGTCACGGGTGATGAAAAAAAGCTTTCCGCCTGCGCCGCCGAACACAAAATTTCCCTTGAGGGAATCGAGCTGTTTGACGCGCCGCTTGTGATGCCGGTCGAGGCGGAACCGACCTCTATTCTGAAAAAATATGCCGATTCTTCGATAGCGGCGGGACTTCGTCTCGTCGCGGCGGGAGAGGGAGAGGCGTTTGTTTCCGCTGGCTCCACGGGTGCGCTCGTGGTGGGAGGTACGTTTCTTGTTAAGCGTGTCAAGGGCGTGAAGCGCCCCGCGCTGGGCACGTCCATCCCGATGAAGGGCGGCTTTTATCTTTTGATCGACTCGGGTGCGAACCACGACGTCCGGCCCGAGATGCTCGCTCAGTTTGCCGTAATGGGCGCCGCCTATCAGAAGGCGCTGCTCGGCGTCGAGAATCCCCGCATCGGCCTTGTCAATATCGGTACGGAGGACAACAAAGGCACCGACCTGCAGGTGCAGGCGCTGCCGCTGCTGCGCGAGGCCCCCGTCAACTTTATCGGCAATGTCGAGGCGAGAGAACTTCCGCTCGGCGGCTGCGACGTGGCGGTCTGCGACGGCTTTACCGGCAATGTGATTCTTAAGCTGACTGAGGGTCTGGGATCGTTTTTTAGCGGTGCGATCAAAGACGTGCTGTTTACCAACGCGCTGACAAAGCTGTCGGCCCTCGCGATCAAAAAGCCGTTTTCCGAATTTAAAAAATCGCTTGATTACCGCGAAATCGGCGGAGTCCCGATTCTGGGACTCAAGGCTCCCGTTGTCAAGGCACACGGTGCGTCGGACGCGCACGCACTGAAAAACGCGATTCGTCAGGCGAAATTTTGTGTTGAGCGCGGCGTGATCGGCGAGATTGAGCGCGGCGTCGCAGAAATTCGAAAAGCCGGGGAGGAGACGCAATGACAGAGATTGAGCAGGCGATCGGGTATCGCTTTCAGAATCCGGAATACCTCAAAATTGCATTGACGCATTCCTCTTACGCGAATGAAAACAAGGACTTCGGCACCCACAATGAGCGGCAGGAGTTTTTGGGAGACGCGGTGCTGTCGATTATCGTTTCCGACTATATTTTCCGCCATCTTACCGTGCCGGAGGGGGAACTCACCAAAATCCGCGCTTCTCTCGTGTGCGAGGGGGCGCTGGCGGGCTTCGCCCGTCAGATCGGCTTGGGAGAGGCGCTTTACCTCGGACACGGCGAGGAGCATAACGGCGGCAGAACGCGCCCGTCCATTCTGGCCGACGCGTTCGAGGCGCTGATCGCGGCCGTTTATCTCGACGGCGGAATGGAAGAAGCCAGAAAGTTTGTTCTGCCCTTTGTGACGAAACTGGCCGACCATGCTTCCGGCATGGATCTGCACGACTACAAGACTCAACTGCAGGAGATCGTCCAGCAGAACCCCGAGGAGCGCGTGCGTTATGTCCTCGTCGGGGAAGAGGGCCCCGACCATGACAAACGCTTTACGGTTGAGGTGCACCTCAATTCCAACGTGATCGGCCGCGGCACGGGCCGCAGCAAAAAAATCGCCGAGCAGCAGGCCGCCAGAGAGGCGCTCTCACTGATGGGCGTAGAGCTTTAAAAAGACTTCGATCCCCATGAAAACGGAGGAAAACATCCTTGCGACTGAAATCCATTGACATACAGGGCTTCAAGTCGTTCCCCGACCGCACACAGCTGGAATTTGACCAGGGCGTGACCGCGGTAATCGGGCCGAACGGCTCCGGCAAGAGCAATATCGCCGACGCAGTCCGCTGGGTACTCGGCGAACAGTCCACCAAGGCGCTTCGCGGCGGCAAGATGGAGGACGTGATCTTCGGCGGCACCCAATCGCGAAAGGCGCAGGGGGTCGCCTCGGTGACGCTTGTGATCGACAACACCGACCGCAGCCTTGCCTGTGATGCGGACGAGGTGGCGGTCATGCGGCGCCTCTATCGCTCCGGCGACAGCGAATACCGCATCAACGGCGCGGCGGTTCGCCTGCGCGACGTCAACGAGCTGTTTATGGACACCGGCCTCGGCCGCGACGGATATTCGATCATCGGGCAGGGCCGCGTGGCAGAGATTGTTTCCGCGCGGTCGAGAGAGCGCCGCGAAATTTTTGAGGAGGCCGCGGGCATCTCTAAGTTCCGCTACCGCAAGACGGAAGCGGAGCGCCGCTTGCAGCTGGCGGAGGACAATCTTCTGCGTCTGCGGGATATTCTCGCGGAGCTGGAAGGACGCGTGGGCCCCCTGAAGGCGCAGTCCGACAAGGCTGCGCGTTATCTTGAGTATGCCGGCGAAAAGAAGGGACTTGAAATTTCCCTGTGGGTGCGCTCGATTGGCGTACTGCATACGAAAATCGCCTCTGTCGAAGACAAGCTGCTGCTTACCCAGAGAGAACACGATGAGGCGAAAGAGCTTGTAGAACAATGCGAGAGCGATTTTTCCGCCGAGCTGGAAAAGGGACGTCTGCTTTCCGCCGAGATCGATTCTCTGCGGGTAGAATCCGCACAGCTGACGAAGGAGGCATCCGACGCCGAATCGGAAGAGGCCGTGCGCAGAAACGACGTTCTCCATTATAAAAAAGCCGCGGAGGAAGCCGAGCAAGCGGCCGCTTTGGCGGGCCGTTCGCAGAGCGAGCTGAAGAATGCAGCCTCATCGTGCGAAGAGAAGCTGGTCTGTCAGCAAGACGAAAGAACCGTGCAGGCGAATGCGGCTTGTGCGCTGGAGGAAGAAATCATCCGTCAGGACGCCGTCCTCTCGGAAATTACACAGCGGGGCGGACAGCTTCGCCTGCGGCGCGCAGCTGCCTTTGAGGCGATTGACGCCGCGCGTATTGATGCCGCAGCGAGCGCGACGGCTCTTGGGGAAGGCGAAGAGCGCCTGCATGAGATGAGTGAGGCGCGCCGCCGCAGTGAGGAGGCCTGCGAGACCGCCCTGCGGGAGAAAGAGGAATGCGAGGCGCTGCTGCGCGAGATTGAGGAGGAATTTGTTTCCCTTGAGAACGCCGCGGGCGGCTATCTGCTCAAGGGACAGTCCCGCCGGCAGAAGCTTGACGCCCTTGCCGAAAAGCAGACCGTGCTTTCGCGCGAGATCGAAACAAAGCGCCAGCGTGCCCGCGTGCTGACCGATCTGGATAAAAATATGGAGGGCTTCGGCCCGAGCGTGCGCTTTGTGCTGCAGCGTGCCCGTGCGGGTACGCTCGGCGGCGTACGCGGACCGGTCTCCTCGCTTCTGCGGGTGAACGGGGAGTACGCCGCGGCTGTGGAAACCGCGCTGGGCGCCGCGGTGCAGAACATCGTTGTGGAGAATGAAGAGGCCGCCAAGCGTGCGATCGCCCTGCTCAAACAGGAAAAAGCCGGCCGCGCGACGTTTTTGCCGATGACGAGCGTGCACGGCCAAAAGCTCGATGTCCGCTCTCTTGAGGGAATGTACGGCTACGTCGGTCTCGCCTGTGACCTGACGGAATATGACCCCGTCTATGAGGGTATGATGACCGCTCTGCTCGGCCGTGTCGCCGTGGCGGAGGACCTTGACGCCGCGGTTGTCATCGCCAGAAAGCACAACTACCGCTTCCGCATCGTGACGCTTGATGGACAGGTTGTCAATGCGGGCGGCTCGATGACGGGCGGCTTTTCTTCCCGCTCGGCAGGCGTGATCGGCAGAAAAAAAGAAATCGAAGACCTGCTTTCACAGGTGAAAGGGCTGGAAGAGAAAAAAGCTCTGCTGGATGCCGAAGCCGATTCCCTTCAAAAAGAACTTGCGTCTCTGGACGCCGAGGTAGATGCGATTGAGGCGCAGAAAACCGCCTGCCGCGAGGACCGCGTGCGCTGTGAGACACAGCTTTCTCATCTGAAGCAGGACATTGAAAATATACAGAAACAGCGTGCGGCCGCTGAAAAAGAGCGGGAAGCGCTCTCTGCACGCATTGAAGAGGCGCGCGGCCGCTGCGCTACGTCAGAGGAGCTGACACGCACTTTGGCGGAGCAGCTCGACGGCCTGCAGAAGCAGATCGCCGAAAACGACGAAGAAAAATCCGAGGCTGTGGCTGAGGCGGGTGCTCTTCGGGAAAAACTGACCGGACAGACGACGGCGCTTACCCTGCTCGACCGCGAGATTGAACGCACGCAGGAGGAACTCTCCCGCCTGCGCGAAAGTCTTGCCGCGGGTGAGGAGGAACGATTCGCCCATCTGGAAAAAGCCGCCGCCCTGCAGAAGGAAATTGACACGGCGAACGCCGAGGCCGACGCTCTGCGCGAGCGGCGGGAAGCCGCTCTGCAAAAGGCGCTGGAGAAGCGCGACGCCGCCTCCCAAAAAACAAGGGAACGCGACGAGAGCGAAAGACGCTGCAGCGTTCTGCGCGGTGAGGAAAAAACAGCCGCTGCCCGCCGCGATGATTTGTATCGCGAGGTTGTGCGCCTCACGGAGCAGAAAACGACCGCGGAGGGTGAGCAGTCCGCGCTGGTCGCGAGGCTCTATGACGACTACGAGCTGACCCGCTCGGATGCGGAGGAGCTGGCGAAGCCCGTCGAGGATGTGCCTGCCGCAAACCGCCGTCTTTCCGAGCTTCGGGCCAAGATCAAGTCGCTTGGCAGCGTTAATGTCGGCGCGATCGACGAATACCGCGAGGTTTCGGCGCGTTATAAAGAGCTTTCCGCACAGCTTCGCGACGTGGAAGGTTCCAAATCCGAGCTGGCCCGCCTGATTTCCGAGCTGACAGGACAGATGTGCGAGATTTTCTCGAAGAAATTTTCCGAGATCGATCAGAATTTCCGCCGAATTTTTGCGGAGCTTTTCGAAGGAGGCAGCGCGTCTTTGTCGCTGACGGATCCTTCCGACCTGCTTGAGAGCGGCATTGAGATTTCCGTTCATCCGCCGGGAAAGCTGATTAAAAATCTTGCCGCGCTGTCCGGCGGAGAGCAGTCCTTTGTCGCGATTGCGATCTTCTTTTCGATCTTAAAGGTCAATCCTGCGCCGTTCTGTCTGCTGGATGAGATCGAGGCGGCGCTTGACGACGTCAACGTTGCGAAATATGCCGCTTACTTACACCGCCTGACGGACAAAACGCAGTTTATCGCGATCACGCACCGCCGCGGCACGATGGAGGAGGCCGACGTTCTCTACGGCGTTACCATGCAGGAGGAGGGCGTTTCCAAGCTTCTGCGCCTCGATGTGAGCGAGATTGAAAAAACGCTTCAGACAAAGAATCATACACAGGAGGGATGACAGATGGGACTGTTTTCGGGATTGAAAAAATTTGCGTTCGGCGCAAAAATCGACGACGAGTATTTTGACGAGCTGGAGGAACAGCTGATTCTGGCCGACGCCGGCGTGGAGACCGCATCGTCCATTGTACAGCGCCTGCGCGAGGAGGCGCGCCGTGAGCGCCTGACCGACGCAGCGCAGCTGCGCCCCGTGATCCGGCGGGAGGTCGAGAAGATTCTCGCCGTCCAAAAAGAACTGCCCGTGCAGAAGCCGCAGGTCATTCTGATGATCGGCGTCAACGGCGTCGGAAAAACGACTACGATCGGCAAGCTGTCCAAGCGATTTGCCGCCGAGGGAAAGAAAGTCATCCTCGCCGCAGCGGATACATTCCGTGCGGCGGCGGTTGAGCAGCTCGGTATCTGGGCCGAGCGTACCGGCGCGCAGCTGATCGCCCACAGCGAAGGGGCGGACCCCGCGGCTGTGGTACACGACGCGCTGGAGGCGGGCAAGGCCCGCGGCGCGGATGTGATTATCTGCGATACGGCCGGACGATTGCAGAACAAGAAAAATCTCATGGATGAGCTGGCGAAAATTCGCCGCGTGATTGAAAAAGGCCTGCCCGGCTGTGAACCGCAGGTGCTGCTTGTCATCGACGCCACCACGGGAC
>CAKQGD010000063.1 GCA_934232845.1 uncultured Oscillospiraceae bacterium | reverse complement strand
GTCGTAGCCGACGCCCATTTTATCCATGACGCCGGGGCGGAAGTTCTCAACGACGACGTCGCTTTCGCGAACGAGATCGAGAAAGATTTTCTTTCCCTCCTCGCTTTTCAGATTCAGGGTGACAAATTTTTTGTTGCGGTTATAGGATGCAAAATACAGACTCATGTCTTTGTACATGGGATCATATTTGCGCGCGATGTCGCCGCGGCCTTCTCCGGGCAGCTCGATTTTTATGACGTCGGCGCCGAAATCGGCGAGCGTTTGGCATGTGTAGGGCGCGGAAATGAACTGCGAAAGCTCAAGAACCCGCATCCCCTCCAAGCATTTTGGCTTGAGCATAAAAGACCTCCTCTTTTTTCAGCGTCAGCGCCCGGTGTATTGGGGCTCACGCTTTTCAAAGAAGGCGTTCATGCCTTCCTTTTGATCGTGGCCGCTGTACAGAATGGACATCAGCGGAAGCTGCATGTCGCATGCGGTATCGACGTCGTATTTTGTGCCGTTGAGCAAAGACTTCTTTGCGAAGGCGACCGCGGCGGGCGCTTTGGCGCTGATTTTCTTTGCCATTTCCATCGCGGCGGGCATCAGCTCGTCGGGAGGAAGGACGTGGTTGA
Source organism: uncultured Oscillospiraceae bacterium (assembly GCA_934232845.1). Classification (GTDB taxonomy): domain Bacteria; phylum Bacillota; class Clostridia; order Oscillospirales; family Ruminococcaceae; genus Yanshouia. Next base: position 8,297 of record CAKQGD010000063.1, on the reverse strand, counting down.
CGATTCCCATTTCATATGCCTGCTGCGCGGTGTACACGTCGCCCGTCAGCACCAGCTCGGACGCCCGGTACCGCCCGATCAGAGAGGGCATCAGATAAGCTCCTCCGAAAATGCCGAGGTTGATTTCCAAAAGGCCGAATTTGGCTTTTTCAGACGCGAGAACGATGTCCGCAGAAAGCAGCATGACGTTGCCGCCGCCGAAAGCAAGCCCGTTGACCGCGGCGATGACGGGTTTCTTGTTTTCACGGATGCTCTTGTTCAGCTTGGTGTAGATGCTGCCGAACGCCATGTAATCCATGGAATCCATGTGGACCATTTCTTTCAGATCCGCGCCGCCGACGAAAGCCTTTCCGACAGCGGTTAGAATTGCAGCCCGTACGGAAGCGTCCCGGTCAATGCAGGTAAAGGCGTCGATCAGCTCATAGAGCGTTTCGGTGTTGAGCGCGTTGCGCTGCTCGGGGCGGTTGATCGAAACGATCGCAACCGGGCCTTCCTGTGTGACCTTGAGATATTTATAATCCATAAGTTATGGCTCCTTTCAGATTCCGCAGCGGCAAAGTTACTGTGCGGCCGCCGCGGTTTTCTTCTTGGCATAGGTTCTGTGCCAGACAAAAGCGGCTACGAACAGGAAGATGCCGATGATGTCCGTGATCGTCTCGGGAATAATCAGGGTGATGGCCGCAATGCCGAAAAGTACTCTCTGATAAACGGGAAGATGGATTTTCAAGTAGCCCTCGAACATGATGCTCATGGAGTAAATGCCGATCGCCGCGGTGATGATGCACTGAATGACCTCCAGCGGCTCGCCCTGAAGAACCAGCGCGGGGTTAAACGCGAACATGAACGGCAGAATAAATGCCGAGGATCCGAGCTTTATCGCCTGAATAGACGTCTTGATAAAGTCGGCCTGCGCAATGCCCGCCGCGACATAGGACGCCAGCGCCACGGGAGGCGTGATCGCAGAAATAATGCCGAAGTAGAAGATGAAGAGATGCGCGGCGATCGGGACGATGCCGGACTGCACCAAGGCGGGAGCCACCATGGAAGCCAGAACGATGTAGCAGGCGACCGTGGGCAGTCCCATACCCATGATGAGGCAGGCGATCATGGTGAGAAGCAGGAGGATCAGGATGTTGCCCTGCGACAGAGAAACCAGCACGGAGGACAGCTTTGCCGCAAGTCCGGTCATTGTCACGGCGCCCACGACAACGCCTACGGCCGCGCAGGCGATCGAGGTTTCCAGCGCGCCCTTGGCACCCTCCGTCATGGTTTCTATGATCTGACGCAGGCTCAGGCGATGCTCCTTTGTGAGCATGCTGATGACAAAGGTGACCGCAATGGCCCAAACGCAGGATTTTGCGGGAGACCACTGCAGAAAAGCCAGCAGGTAAACCAGTATGCAGGGGGAAAGCAGGCAGGGCCATCCCTTTTTCAGAACGTCTCTGGTGCGGGGGAGCTCCTCCTTGGGAATGCCGATCAGTCCTGTTTTTCCGGCCTCAAGGTCCGCCATGATAAAGACCGCCACATAGTAGAGAATCGCGGGCACGGCGGCGTAAAGAGCGACTTTCCAGTATGCCATGGAGAGAATTTCCGCGATGAGAAACGCGGAAGACCCCATGATCGGAGGCATAAACTGACCGCCGGAGGAAGCAACCGCCTCCGCTGCACCGGCGAATTCGTTTGTGTAGCCCGTCTTTTTCATCAGGGGAATGGTAAAGGTACCGGTGCCGACGACGTTTGCCACGGCGGAGCCGGAGATGGAGCCGAAGAGGCAGGAGCCGAGCACCGCCACCTTGGCGGGACCGCCGCGGACGTGTCCGACTGCGGACAGAGCAAGATCGATCACGACCTGCCCGCCCCCGGTCTTTTCAAGCAGCTTTGCATACAGAACAAACAGAAAAATAAACGTGGCGCAGCAGTCAATGCAGGTTCCGTAGATAGACTGCGTGTTCATAGACATAAAAGTAGCGATTTTGCTCCAAGATGCATCCGGATGGCGGATGGCCGCCGGCATGATGCTGCCGAAGCGGCAGTAGAGCAGAAAGACAAGCGCCACGGTGGTGAGGCCAAAGCCGGTCAGACGGCGGGCGCCCTCTAAAACGATCACAAGAATGATCGCGCCGATTACGACTTCCTGCTGGGTGTAGAAGCCGATATTGAGATCCAGCGCAATATGGTGTGAAAACAGGTAATAAGAGCAGTAAAGCGTGGCGAGAATCGCGATGATTTGGTCGATGTACAGCTTGTCTTTGTCCAGCTTTTTGCTGACGGGTGTGAGCAGATATGTCAGGACCAAAGCGAAGCAGAGATGAATCGGCCGCTGTCTCATCGGGGACAGAACGCCGAAAAAGCCTGTGTATAACTGAAACAGGCACCAGATAACCGCCAGAACAGTTACGGCTTTTTTCGTATTGACCTTGAAACCGGGCATACAAGAACCTCCTATACAAGTAATAAAAAGAATTTTAAAGACCGGATTATAGTCTGCGGTGTCAATTTCAGAAACAATATAAGGGGTGAAAAGAGGCCCTTTCGGACGTTTGTGCGGGGAAAAGAGGGAAACACCGAACGCCCGAAAGGAAGCGGCGGATGCGCTGCAAATTACTTGATGACGCCGATCTCCTTAAAATATTTCACGGCTCCGGGATGCATGCGCTCGACGTCCATAACACCGGTGTCGAGATAGCCCTGTGTCGTCTCCGGAGTGAAATAAGCGCCGGTCGCATGCACAAGAGCAAGCTCTTCGACATTATCGATCAGTGTTTTGCAGATGTCATAAACGATATCTTCAGAGAGATCCTTGTGTACATAGAGAACCGAATACGTGGTGTAGGCGTAGTAGTCCTCGTCAATGCCGCGGTAGGTGCCGGCCGGAACGATCTTCATCTGCTTTCTGGGCTGAGCCTCATCAAACTTTGCCCGGGTCTCATCGGTGATCTTCAAAAACTTGACGCCCTTGGTCGTGACAAGCGAATCGACGGTGCCGGAATAGGGAAAGCCGGTCAGGGGGGCCACGTCGATATTGCCGTCGTTGAGCGCCTCGGAAGCCTGCGCATACGACATGACGCGGTAATCCATTTTGGAAGAATCAAAGGTTCCGCAGGCGTCGATCACCTGCGCCATACTCGCCTGATTGGTGGCGGTGGAACCGATGCGGGTGCTTTGCGTGATGTCCTCCACATATTCCAGGGGAGAATCTGCGGGTACCACAAAGGCAAATACGTTGTCGTACATACCGGCGCACTGCATCAGGTCCGGCATCGCGTTGCCTGTAAATTCCTCTTCGCCTTTAAAAGCGCGTTCGTTCATACAGGCCATGCCGATGCCCGCCATGGCTTCCTTCGACTGCATCATGGAGGGAGCCTGCTGCATCTGGGCCGGAGTGACGCCGACAAACTCGACGCCGCTGGTGCCGTACTTGTTTAAAACATTGACCATACCGGTGCCGAGAATTTCATAGACGCCGCCGGGAGTGCCTGTGGTAAAATAAACCTGTTCATTTTTTCCCGGAGAGGCAAGGGCCGAATTGGACTCGTTCTCAGAGACATTTGAAGATGCGGTTCCGCCGCAGGCAGTCATGCCGAATACCATGGAGATCACCAGAATAGCGATAACGGCGCACTTAGTCGTTTTTAGCATTTTTTAATTCCTCCTTGATATTGTTTTTAGAAAAAAGCTCCGTGCGTGTATTTATCAACCGGTTTGGCGGCTTTCCAGGAAGATTCCCTCTTATCTTGCATAGAAAGGCTTCGTTTCAAAACCGGACAGATAACAGCTGGGTTTGGATGATTCGAAAGCGAACGAGCCCTGTCGTCACAGTATTCTATATTTTATATTTGCAAAATTTATGCCATTTTTTCCAAAAGGAAAAAGCCTTTTTTCGACAGAAAAAGGCTTTTGAAATAGTGAAAATGCACAATATTGATTTTGAAAATTCAGGTATAAAAACAACGAATATACAAAGAATGAAGAAAAAATTCCTATTTTCAGGAATTTGGAAATAACAGATTCAAAGAAAGAAAAGCTGTGCTTTGAGCAGGGAAAAAGATAAAAATCGATAAATAGGATCGATTTTATCCAAGATACAAAAAAGGAGAATTCCTGATTTCAGGAATTCTCCTTTGAGGATTCTGCAAGAAGTCCGCAGTGGTTCAGCTTGGTATAAAGAGTGGAGAGGGAAACGCCCAAGGCGGCGGCGATTCTCTTTTTGGCTTCGGTGCTGTTTCCAAAGCGGACGAGCATTTCAGAAAGAATTTCTTTTTCAATGCGGCGCAGCGTCTCGGATAATTTTTCGTTTGGATAGGCAAAAGAGATGCCCTCCTGATGGGGAGGTGAAGAATGATTCTGATGAAAAATATAATGGGGAAGAGAATCCGGCGTGACGTATCCTTCGGAGGCGGTCATACAGATGTATTCTATCGCATTTTGAAGCTGACGGATATTGCCGGGCCATTCGTAGCTGCGCAGAAGCTCCATCGCCTGCGCGGAGAATCGATAACCGGTTCGATTCTTTTGCTCGTATGCTTTTAAAAAATAAGAGAACAGCTTCTCAAAATCATTTTTTCGTTCGCGCAGCGGCGGGACGGAAATGACAACAACCGCAAGGCGATAATATAAATCGCTGCGAAAGCGGGATCCCTTTACAGCCAATTCAATGTTTTGATTTGTCGCGGCGATCACGCGCACATTTAATTTGATATTGCGCTTTCCGCCGATGCGGCGAAGCTGTCTTTCCTGCAGAACGCGCAGAAGCTTGCTTTGCAGGCTGTACGGCATCTCCGCTACTTCGTCTAAAAAGATGGTGCCGCCGTTTGCCAGCTCAAAAAGCCCGATTTTTCCGTTTTTATTGGCGCCGGTAAAGGCGCCGGACTCATATCCGAAGAGCTCGCTTTCCAGTAGATTTTCCGGCAGGGCGGCGCAGTTGATATCAATAAACGGAAAGCTGCACCGATCACTGCCGGCATGAATTGCCTGCGCGAGCACTTCTTTGCCCGTACCGCTTTCTCCGACCAAAAGAACAGAACTGTCGTTCTGAGAAGAACGCTTTGCCAAATCAAAGTAGGGATGGCTGGATTGAATAATGTTGTCAAATGAAAAGCGGGTGGGGTAAGCGTCTGTAATGGCCTTTGTCAGACGGGAAATGTGGGAGTTCTGCTCTTGAATCCGCTCAAAAAGCTTTTGAAGGGATTCCTTATCCCGAATGATGATAAACGCGCCGATGATATCTTCCTCATCCAGAATGGGAATTACGTCCGTATAAGACTCATTGGTCCCGCACGGATTTCTGAAATAGTTGTAGATAGGCTTTTTGGTTTTCCAGACCTGCGGCGAGATGGAGCCCGGACGGACATCGTAAATAAATCGTCCGATCAGTTCTTTTTCCTGCAGCCCGGAGTAACGGAAATAAGCTTTATTGGCAAATTCCACGCGCATGCTTTCGTCCAAGATGATAATACCTTCGCCCATATCGTCAAATAAGCGAAGAGTTTTTTGGTTATAGTAATCGTTGACTCGTTTTAACTTCAAGGCGATATCCCCCGTAAAGCAGAAGTGGAGCGGATATTATACAGAAAAAGACGAACGCGTGCCGCCTAAGCGAAAGACGCCGGCCGGAGGATTACTTCTTTTTCCAGTGTGTTTCCACAAACTTATAGACGCGGCGCAGATAGCTGTCGGCACAGTAGATCGCCGCCATGGGGTTGTGGCCGGTGGCGCGGTCTTTGACGGCCACATAGGTCGTCGGGGCCTGAATGTGAGAGAGAAAGACCGTGTCGTGTCCCACGCAGAGTCCGAGCACAAGGCAGAGCTCTGTTTTGGCGTCGTCGAGCACGGCGGCCTGTCCGGCGGGATTGCACATGATCTCGACCGGAGCGTCCGGATTGATCCAATCCTCGCGGGGAATTCCGATTTCATCCTTCGGCACCTCTCCGTTTTTGCAGCAGACGGACAGTACCTCAAAGCCGTTTTTCCGCAGAATCGAAGAAAGCGTGGCTGCCTCCTGCGAAAAGCCGACGCAGAAAGCGATGCCCAGCCGGTGGTATCCGCAGCGCATGGCGTAGTCCATGATTTCTTCCACGCGGGTCAGGCGGCCGTAGCCGTGTCCTTCCACGGCGGCCGCGGCACAGGCGGTTCGCTTTTCCTCCGAGGTATAGCGGGCAAGGGTCTCCTCATGACCGATAATATTTCGCGAAGGGCAGTTTGAGGGCGCGCAGTCGAGAGAATCGCCGCGGCGGCAGGGCTTTTTGGCACATTCGGCGCAGTTTGACATTAAAGCTCATCCTTTCTTCTGGTTTTGTGATTCCTCGGGGACGCGAATGCTTCCGATACGGGAGCGCATAATTGCCTCACGGGCAGCAGGTGTATATAAAAACAGCCGCTTGATTATTTTAGCGGTCAGCCGACACCGCAGGGGAAACGTTTTGCGGCGGTAGCATGCGGCTATTTTTTGAGGCTGGCTCTGCTCAAGAAAGGCCTCGGCAAGAAGGCGGCCGCTTTCCAATGCGCTGCTGATGCCTTCAAAGGAGCTGGCGCTGATAAAGCCCGCGGCTTCTCCGATCAGAAAGACGTTTTCTTTCGCCGTTTGAAAATCCTTCGGCCTTCGCAGTGACAGGGCGAGACACGCTTCGGTGCGTACACATCCGTCGAAACAGAAATCCGGATATGGGGCAAAACGTTTTTTCTGGAGTTCAAACGCCGCGCGGCAGCCTTTCGGTTTAAAACAGCCGCCGAAAAGAAAAGAACCATCCTTGCAGATTGACCAAGAGCAGCTTTCACTGGTTTTCTCGTCAAAAATACAGGAGTAAAAGGGATTTGACACACCGCCGGAAAACCACTGCTGGATGGCTACATAATAATTTGGAAGCGGGCCGAAAAAAGTCCTGCGTACAAGAGAATTCGCTCCGTCCGCTCCGACAAGCATGCGGCACTCGGCGATGTGTTCACCGTCTTTGCCGTGCAGTACAACACAAAACCCTTTTGCGGTGCGGCGAATTTCGGCGGCGCGCCCCTCGACTCGCTCTACACGGGGAGGAACCAGAGACACGAGCCATCGGTCGAAGCCCTGTCTGTCCACGTTGAGATAATGCCGCGGGTAGCGGCGCAGCAGCCCGCGCGTGAGGTCGAGCGTGCGTACGGAAAAAATCTGCGGATCGACCAAAAGCTTTTTCGGAAGAAACAACGCGGCCTTTGCAAGAGCTTTTTGTGCATCCGGCGCAAGCAGTCCGCCGCAGGGCTTGGGAGGGAAAAGAGGCTGTCCGTCGACCAGCAGAATAGAAAGGCCGCTCTTTGCCGCCAACCGGGCAAATGTGGCCCCGGCAGGCCCGGCGCCTACGATGAGAAGATCATATTGCATCGGTATGCCTCACCTCCCGTGCAGCTGCTTTTTTCTTTATTGTATCATGTCCGGTAAAAGTTGCAAGAACGAATCTTTCCGACGTGAAAACAGGAAAACAGAGAAGGACAGCCGAGGTTTCCTTCGAAAGCTGTCAAATGTCCGCGGCAAAATCGAGTCATCCGTTTGATAGCCGATGCGGAGAGTATCCCGACAGACCCTACGATCGGTATATGCGCGGATTTGACCATAATATCAGCGATTTCTTTGCATTGCCTATTTGTCCTTTTGCTGTTCTAATGGAGATTCATCCGGACCGATTTACAGCCACAGGCGCAGATTGCAGACAATGGAAAACGAGGAATACAGATGCAAAAGCAAAAAAACACCATCGATATCCAGCCTCTGCAGGTTCGGATACCAATGGTGTTTTCATTTGGTGGGAGCGGATGGATTCGAACCATCGTAGCTATACAGCAACAGATTTACAGTCTGCCCCCTTTGGCCGCTCGGGAACACTCCCATATTTTTATTGAATTTAAAATTCGGTGGAGCTGGTGGACGGATTCGAACCCCCGACCTGCTGATTACAAATCAGCTGCTCTACCGACTGAGCTACACCAGCAAACTGACGCGGTTAACAGCGAGATTTACTATATCATAGACGAGAGAAAAAGTCAATACCCCTTTCTGAAAGGAAATCGAAATTTATCATTTTCCCGCCGCGGAATATCGACTGCCTGAGATGGTTTTGGTTATAAATTTTCCGCGGGTTCCTTTTTAAAAATAAGCAGGACAGTGAATTGAAGAAGATTTCTCCAGCCACGCAAAAGATAAAAGGGAGCTTAGTTAGGGTATCCCAACTTTTGTGTGGGTTGGGCGGGAAAAAACAGGGAGCTGAGAGCTAAATCGTTTCGTGTGGGAACGGCGCAAAAAAGTTGTGCTGAGTTTCTTTTCTCGTGTGCTA
>CAKQGD010000062.1 GCA_934232845.1 uncultured Oscillospiraceae bacterium | reverse complement strand
CGCTATCATTGAAAAAAGGGCGTTTTTTTGCGCGCGTTTTTCTGTCCATGGTGTGCTGCACAGCTGCGGCGTACCGTGGTTTTTCATTTTTCTGCAAAAATAAAGAAAAGAAAGGGTTTTGCATTATGGAACCGGTATACGTTGGCTGGCTGTCTATCCTACCCCCCATCATCGCGATTTCTCTCGCGCTGATTACAAAGGAGGTTTATTCCTCCCTGCTGATCGGTATTCTTTCCGGCACTTTGATTTACACCTCTGCAACCGGCGGAAATCTGATCGTCGATACCGCCAAGAACACGGTCGAGCTGATCGGCCTGCGGTTTGATCTCAACATCATCGTATTTCTCGCGCTGGTCGGCGCGCTCGTTGCCGTCATCAGCCGCGCGGGCGGCTCGCGTGCCTACGGCGACGTGATGAACCGAAAGCTCAAGAGCCGCGGCGGCGCGCTGCTGTCCACCGGTCTTCTGGGCTGCCTCATCTTTATCGACGACTACTGCAACTGCCTGACCGTCGGTACGGTGATGCGTCCAGTGACGGACCGCTTCAAGGTTTCCCGCGCCAAGCTCGCCTACATCATCGACGCAACTGCCGCGCCGGTCTGCATCATTGCCCCGATCTCCAGCTGGGGCGCTGCGGTCATCTCCTCCCTGCCGGAGGAAAGCCATCTCTTTGAAAGCGGCATCGGCGCAATGGTGGCTACGATTCCTCTGAACCTGTATGCGCTGCTGTCCATTTTGATGGTGGTGGTGCTCTCTCTGACAAACCTCGATTTCGGCCCGATGGCGAAGTGCGAAGCTGCTGCTCAGAACGGTGATCTCGGCATCGTCAAGAGTCAAGTCGCCGTGGAGACTCCCAAGGAATCCGAACGCGGCACGATCTGGGATCTGATTCTTCCGGTTATTGTGCTGGTTGCCGTGTCTGCTCTGGCCATGCTGGAGAACGGCGGTTATTTCGAGGGCGGAATGACCATCGCCGATGCGTTTTCTAACTGTTCCTCCGGTCCGGCGCTTGTGATCGGTTCTTTTTCCGCTTTGATCTGGGCATTTATTCAATATGTGCCGCGCAAGCTTGTCACTCCGCGCGAATTTATGGATTCCTTTACCGAGGGCACGGTTTCGATGGTGCCCGCCGACCTGATTCTGGTGTTGGCGTGGATGATCTCCGGCGTTTGCCGCAACCTGCTTTCGACCGGTGATTTCGTCGGCAATCTGGTTGCCGAGGGCAACATTGCGATGGGCATTCTGCCCGCGGTTACCTTTGCGATCGCGGCGGGGCTTTCCTTCTCGATGGGTACGTCCTGGGGCACGTTCGGCATTCTGATTCCGATCGTGTTTGCGATCTGTGAGACTGCCGCACCCGATCTCATCGTCATCACGCTGGCGGCGTCGCTCGCAGGCTCGGTCTTCGGCGACCATTGCTCCCCCATTTCCGACACCACGATCATGGCCTCTGCCGGCGCGGGCTGCGATCACATTCAGCATGTTTCGACGCAGCTGCCGTACTGTCTGACCGTGGCGGTCTGCTGCTTCGTCGCATACATTGTCGGCGGCTTTACCGGCGGCAGCGTGCTGGTCACACTGGGCACGGGCGTTGTGCTGCTGCTGGGCTCTCTCGTCGTGCTGCATAAATTTTTTGGAGCGGGCGATAAGTAAAATATCCCGATACGCTCTTGAATATTCTGCGTGTACCTTTTTAAAGCAGCTTTGCAGGCGGGCATTTTGCCCGCCTACTTTCACTTTATTTTCTGCCGACACCTCGCCGGGCGAGCCGGCGCCAAATCCGGCGTTCCGCTTGTCGGTTCACTTGACTTCATAAGAGCTGAAACTTTGAAAGTATAAAAATCAGAACATGCGCCTGATTTTTATACCCGATCCGTGTCCGCAGGGACGCGAAATCGGGTGGGGCCGGTACCGGGCTCTATTGGAACCGGTGCCGTACCCATGAGCATTGGATTCCTCCATAGATGCGTGTCGGACTTTTTCGGCACGATAAATGCCGTGTATCAGAATTGATACACGGCATTTATTTGTTTTCAGCCCCAGACGAACGTCCGGCAGAATATTTTATCTTTATTTTCCTCGGACCGCGGAAGAAGGAATGCCCATTTCCTCCCGATACTTGGCGACGGTGCGGCGCGCAATGCGCAGTCCCTCTTCTTCGAGCAGGCGGCAAAGGGCGTTGTCGGACAAAGGCTTCTGAGGATCCTCCGCGGCGATGGCCGCGCGCAGACGCTCTTTGGCGAACCGACTGGAGAGATCGCCGCCGGAGTCGCTGCGGATTGCGGCGGGAAAGAAATATTTGAGCGGAAAAACGCCGTGGCGGCACTGAAGATATTTTTCGTTGATGGCGCGGCTGACGGTGGATTCATGGATTCCGAGACGAAGCGCGACATCCTTGAGGCGCAGAGGGCGAAGGGAACCTGCTTCCTCACAAAAGAAGGGAGCCTGTTCTTCCAAAAGAACGGATACGATGCGCTCGACGGTTTCCTGCCGGCTTTGCACCGCGCGTACAACCCAAAGCGCCTGCGACATTTTGCGGTTGAGATAATCGCGGGTGTCGCCGTCCTCGCTGCCGAGAGAGAGATATTCCCGGTTGACGCTGATCGAGGCCGAGTACTGCCTGTTGTACCGGCAGTGAAGACCGTCGTCCTCCTCCACAACGGTGATGTCCGGAATCATGACGGCGGTTGCACCGTCTCCGAAGGAGGAGGCGGGGCGGGGGTTCAGCGTGCGGATGACGGCGTAGAGAGCCGTGACCGACTCGACGGAGGTGTTGGCTGTGCGGGCCGCTTTTTGAAAGCGGCCGTGCGCAAGGTCCTCAAGGCATTCGCCGCACAGACGCATGGCTGCGTCGCTGCAGACCCCCATGCGCAGAAGCTGAATCTGCAGGCATTGCCCCAGACCGGACGCGCCCACACCGGGCGGATCGAGCGTCTGAAGGTAGCCGATGGCCTCCTGCGCGAGGGACAGGTCACAGCAAAATTCCGCGGCTGTCTGTTCGGCGGTGACGGTCAGGTAGCCGTTTTGGTCGAGACGGCCGATCAGATAATCGAGCATTCGGTATTCCGTTCCGTCCACGGAAAGATCGATCTGTGCCTTTAAATATTCCTCAAGGCTGTAGCGCCCGGCCGAGTCGGCATGCAGTTCTTCAAAGGAGGGGACATCCTCGCTTTCCGTCGGGTCGGCGGGCGCGGACGCAGGCGTCGAACGGGAAAAAGCCGCCCATTCGGCCAGCTGTACGGGCGAGGCCTCATCCGTCGCAACGGAGATTTCCGGGCTGGCCAGCTCCAGCAAAGGGTTTTCCAACTGCAGTTCGTTCAGATATGTATTGAGTTCCAGCGTATTCATCTGCAGCAGGCGCAGATACTGCATCTGCTGTACGGACAGCTGCTGAACCTGACGAAGATCCTGTTCAATTCCTTGCGGCGGCATAAAATTTCCTCCTTTACAGTGACCGCAGATGCTCAAGCATGAGCGGCAGAATTCGTTTGGAATAATTTTTCAGAGAATATTCTCCGCTGCACAGGCACCAGTCGTAAATCAGCGCCCGTTCGCACAGGGCGTATAATTTGGAAATCTCGTTTGCGGTAAACGATTGGGTGATCTCGCCTCGGCGCTGTCCCTCCAGAATGATCTGCCGCAGCAGACGGTAGTAGACGCGGTTGTGGTCGAGAAGGTGCTTGTCGCTTTTGGTAATGAGCTGGGAGGAATAAAGCTGCGTGATGAGATCCAGGGAAATGCTGTCTTCAATCATGCCGAAAAGGGATTGATTGAAATAGATCAGCTTGTCAAAGCTGTTCATTTCGGGATCGATCTCCTGCATGACCTCTTCGTACTTTTCGTCAAACAGCAGAGACAGGGTGCCGAGCAGTGCGTCTTTCCCTTCAAAATAGTGGTAAAACGATCCCTTCGATGTACCCGAGGCGTCGATAATTTCTTCCACGGTCGTATTGTCATAGCCCTGCTCGTAAAAGAGCCGCCACGCCGCAGAGACGATGCGTCCCTTTGTATTGCGGGTGTTTTTCTTAGCCATGGGAACGCTCCTTTCTCCGGCGGATCGAACGGGACACGAGCTTGCCGGAAAGCCAGGCCGATCCCGTTCCCAAAAGCGCGCCCGCGATCACGTCCGACGGATAATGTACCATGAGATACATTCTGGAAAAGGCGATCAGTGATGCCATGGTCAGAGCGGTATACCGCCCCGGCTCGCGGCGCAGCATCAGTGTCATAGCGGCCGAAAAGCCGTTCATCGTGTGGCCGGAGGGAAAAGAATATTCCGCAGGCTGTGGGATGAGAAGCCTTGCCGCAAGGGAAAGGTCGCGGTCAAAGGGGCGCGGCCTTGCGATTAAAAGCTTCAGCAGTCCGTTGCCGAACACAAAGCAGAGCGCCATCGCTATCGCCATCTGGCAGCCGGTGCGGCGCGTCTTGGGAAAATAGAGCAGCACGACGGCGACGGCGATCCACAGCAGTCCGTTGTCGCCGAGCTTGGTGATGACGGGCATCGCCGTGTCGAGAAACGGGCAGGCAATCCGCTCGTTGAGCCCGTAAAGGAATTGAAGTTCGCCGGCAGTCAGGTTTTCGAACATTTGAGAGGTTCCTCCGTTTTAAACAACATGGTGAGCTCGTCCTCGGTCAGAGGGCGGACAGAACCGGGCGTGAGCGCGGGATCGAGCGGCAGGCCGCCGATTTGAACGCGGATCAGGCGGGTGACGTGCGCGCCGTTCTGATCGAACATCCGACGCACCTGATGATAGATTCCCTCATAGATGGTGACTCTGGCCCGGTCGGGCGCGAGCGGTATAAGGACGGCAGACGAGGACCTGTCCCCGCCGCCGAGATAAACGCCTTCGGCAAATTTCGCGGCGAGCGCGTCATCTATAATAGGCGCATCCAGCGTGACCTCATAGGTCTTCGGCAGATGTCTGCGCGGCGCGAGAATGCGGTGGGCGAAGTCGCCGTCGTCAGTCAGAATGAGCATTCCCTCGCTGTATTTATCAAGACGTCCCGCCGGGAAGAGGCCCTTTCGGAACAGTTCGGGCGGTACAAGATCCAGTACCGTGCGGCTCGACGGATCGTCGGTGGACGACACAACGCCGAGGGGCTTGTTCATCAAAAGATAGACGTGCTCCGACCAGACGATGCGGCGGCCGAGAGCGAGAACGACCGAACGCCCCGGGTCGGCCTTTTCGCTGCCTGAGCGCACCGAAACGCCGTCTACGGTGACGCCGCCGGAGGCCAGCAGGCGCTTCGCATCTGCGCGGGAGAGCCCTATCCCCTGAGAGAGCAGCTTGTCCAGACGCAGCAGTATAAAAATCGCCCCTTTCCGGCCGGCTTTTTAAGAAAGCGAAATGTCTCTGCGGCGGTTTGAGCCGCCGCACGGACAAAACACCGCGCATTTTTCCGATAAAACGGGGATCTGCGCACAAAAACGGTTTTGATACATTATTTATTATAGCCGAAAAAGAGGCGGATTGGCAAGAGCTATGTGCTTTCGGGAACAATCACGGAAGAGGCATTCGGTTCTTGCTCTTCCTGCGGGAACAGCAGAGCCTGCTGAAAGCCGTCGAGCCCCAGCGAGCAGACGTCGCCGCCGACGATTTTTCCCTTGCAGACGAGAAGATTCAGCCGCACCTCGGCGCCTTGCTGCGGGTGGTTTAAAACCGCATAGGTATAGCGGGTGCAGGTTTTGCCGCGGCAGCGGGTCAAATCGAGACCCTGTGAGAGCTGCAGCTCGTTGTAGACGGTATAGACGTCGTCAAATTTTTTGGGAACCGTGACTTCGGCGGTCTCAAGAGGAGCGTCGCCGGTTTCCCATCCGAGAGAGCGGATGAATTTTTGGCGGTCCTCTTCGGTTTTCCCGGACTGTTTTTTCGGCACGGCAGTGACTGCGGCCTGTGCCGGCTGTACGCCGGGCCGAACGGTCATCCATATACGGCCGGCCGCCATGACCGCCAACAGAAGAAAAAACAGCGCAAGTGAGCGGCGCGGCCGCCCGGGACAGACGGAACAGAAAATTTTCATAGGCGTCACCTCAGAAGAATTCTATGCGCCTGTGCGCGGGCAAAGACCGGCAGACAGGAGCTTTTTGCGGGAAAGGTCTTGCCTTTGTGAACAATTTACGGTATAATTGTCTATGAACGTGAGAAAAAGAGGAAAATTCACGGTCATTCTGCACAATTGGGCGCCAACCGGATTGGGCATATTGAAAGGGGCAATCAAAACGATGAAACAGTATCTGGCAGACAAAATCCGCAATGTTGCGGTCGCGGGCCACGGTTCCTGCGGCAAAACCTCTCTGGCGGAGGCGATTCTGTACACCGCAGGCGCGGCGGACCGTCTCGGCAAGGTCGAGAACGGCACGACCATCTGTGACTTTGATCCGGAAGAGATCAAGCGCGGCGTATCCGTATCTGCATCCGTCGCTTCGCTCGAATGGCAGAACACGAAAATCAATCTGCTGGATACTCCCGGTCTGTTCGACTATGCGACCGGCCTGTATGAGGGCATCCGCGCAGCCGGCAGTGTGCTGATCGTGCTTTCCGCCAAGGACGGCGTCGAGGTCGGCACCGAAAAAGCCTATCGGATGGCGCGCGATCAGGGCAAATCCGTGATGTTTTTTATCAATAAAATGGATGCGGAGCACGCGGATTTTTATCGTGTGCTTGATCAGCTCCGTGAAAAGTTCGGCAACACCGTGTGCCCGCTGATTCTTCCGGTTATGGAGGGAGAAAAGGTCAAGTGCTACATCGACCTTGCCACGCACAAGGCCTTTGCATATCAGAACGGCAAAACCGTCAAGATCGACATGCCGGACGTCGGAGATATGATCGCGCCGTATGAGAGCCAGATCGCCGAGGCTGTCGCCGAAACGGACGACGCGCTGATGGACCGCTACTTCAACGGCGAGGAATTCACCCACGAGGAAATTATCAACGGCATCAATATCGGCCTTGAAACCGGTAAGTTTGCTCCCGTCGTGTGCGGCTCCGCACTGACGCTCGAGGGCATCGACCTGATGCTGACCGCCGTTGTCGATCATATGCCTTCGGCAAAGAATGCCGGCAACGAAACGGCTCTCGACGCAGACGGAAACGAGGCCGCCGTCAAGGTCGATATTATGGAGCCCCCCGCGGCCTATGTATTCAAGACCGTTGCGGACCCGTTTGTCGGCAAGATGAGCTATATCAAGGTGATCTCCGGCAAGCTGACGGCCGGATCTTCCCCGATCAACGCGCGTACCGGCAGCCCCGAGCGCGTGGGCAAGCTGCTCTACGTCTGCGGCAAAAAGCAGGAGGACGTCTCCGCGGTGCCCGCCGGCGATATCTGTGTGGCGACCAAGCTGTCCGAGGCACTGACCGGCGATACGCTCTGCGCGCCCGAGCGCGTGATCTCTCTGCATGAGGTGGGGTATCCGCATGCTACGCTGACGATGGCCGTCGTCGCCAAGAAAAAGGGCGAAGAAGGAAAAATCGCGCAGGGCGTCGGCCGCCTGATTGAAGAAGATCCGGTGATTTCGTTCCATCAGGATCCCGAAACCAAGCAGCAGCTTGTCTCCGGCCTCGGCGAGCAGCATCTCGATGTGCTGGTGTCGCGCCTCAAATCCAAATTCGGTACGGAGGTTACGCTTGTCAAGCCGCGCGTCGCGTACCGCGAGACCATCCGCAAGAACGTCAAGGTGCAGGGCCGCCACAAGAAGCAGTCCGGCGGACACGGCCAGTTCGGCGACGTATGGATCGAGTTCGCTCCGTGCGAGGCCGAGGGCCTCGAGTTCTGCGAGGCGGTTGTCGGCGGCGCGGTGCCGAAGAATTTCTTCCCTGCGGTCGAAAAGGGCCTGCAGGAGAGCATCAAGCGCGGCGTTCTCGCCGGATACCCGATGGTCGGCCTTAAGGCAACGCTGTACGACGGTTCGTACCATCCGGTCGATTCCTCCGAAATGGCGTTTAAGACCGCCGCATCCATCGCCTACAAGACCGGTATCCCGCAGGCGGGGCCCGTTATTCTCGAGCCCGTCTCCAACGTAAAGGTCTATGTTCCGGACGACTACACCGGCGACGTGATGGGCGATCTCAACAAGCGCCGCGGACGCATCATCGGTATGAATCCGTGGGGCGACGGCAGTCAGGAGATTGAGGCGGAGGTTCCCGCCAGCGAAATGTACGACTTCACGACGGCGCTGCGCTCGATGACGCAGGGCAGAGGCAGCTTTGTACAGCGCTTTGAGCGCTATGAGCAGCTGCCGCAGATGCTGGAAGCTTCCGTGATCGAAGAAGCCAAGAGCCTCAGTCAGGAAGAAGAATAACAAAATTTTGAAAAAACCGCCGCGGAAACTGGCACCCCGCGGCGGTTTTTTTCGGTGTATCGGGCGGATTTTCTCCTCGCACGAAAAAACAAACAGCCGCTGAAAACGAAGAACGGCTGAAGGGGAAAAATTTTTCACTCGGACAATTTTTATAAAACAAGGCCCTGCGCATAGAGATTGGAGAAAAGCCTGCATGAAAGGGGATTCGTTTTGCATGCTGACGCTGTTGTCTCTTCTTCCGTCTCTTCGGCTTCTGTTTTTGGTGCTCAATCTGAACCTCGGTTCTTCTTTTCCAAAACCGCTTTCCGCCGCCCGGGAACGCGAATGCCTCCGCCTTGTAAAAAAAGGCGATACAGCCGCCCGCGATGAACTGATCGAGCATAATCTGAGGCTTGTGGTTCACATTATTAAGAAGTATTATTCTGCGGTACGGGATCAGGATGATCTGATCTCCATCGGCACGATCGGTTTGATCAAGGCCGTTTCTACCTTTGACTGTGAAAAAGGAACGCGGTTTGCAACCTATGCGTCAAGATGTATAGAAAATGCTATACTATCGCAGCGGAACAATCGGCGATTGAGGTGGAAAACCATGAACCTTTTGGGGCAAAATGGTCTATGTTCTGCCGCCTGAAAGTCCGCAGCTATGTATTGGCTGCGAATGTTGCAGGTACGTTAAAAGTTGCGCCGCTTCAAATTCTCAAGTTTCCGGTCGTGCTTCCACATAAGTTTTTGGATGCCGAGAAGTTCAATCTGCGGTTTTCAGACGCATCCGAGATCACGGAAATTGCGGACAAGCTGCGGTGGTATCGTTATCAAAAAGGACTTCGTCAGCGTGACGTTGC
>CAKQGD010000061.1 GCA_934232845.1 uncultured Oscillospiraceae bacterium | reverse complement strand
TCCGATCACCATCCAGCTTTCATCGAGAGCGTATGCCAGACAGGTATCCTGTACTTTGTGAGTCAGGCGCAGATACTCTCGGCCAAACTGTTCTAAAGATTCAGAAAAAGGAATGTCACTGGTGCTGATGCCACCGTCTTTGGTTGTGACGACGGTACTGACCGCAATGCTGTCGTACTGAAGCATCTTCTTTTCCGCTGGCAGAAGATAAAATTCTTCTGTCTGTGAAGCTGCTTTGCCGATACACCAACACATCAGCATATTAAATTTATAGCCGTTTCTGCGGCTGACTTTGATAAGACGTGTAACGTCCAGAGTTTTAAAAAACGTAACCATCGGCATAGGGGCGCGCATCCATAATTCAAATGCTTCTGCACGGCTGCTTCGTTTGGGATCGATTTCTTTTTTTAAAATGATTTTCTCCTTTATAGAAAACGATTTTTTTGGGGATAAAAGAGAAAAAAGAACGGCGCAGCCGCCTTGGGATGCGCCGTTCCTTTGAAAAATTTTTGTATTCTGAAAGTTTAGAAAATTGCAACGACCGCGCCGTTATAGGTGGTTTCGATGTAGCTCTTAACGGCATCGGACTGCAGCGCCTCCACAAGGGCTTTGGTCTTGTCGGAGGTCTCATCACCGCTGCGTACGGCGATAATGTTGGCATAGGTCTGCGCGGCATCTCCGGAGGCATCCTCGATTGCAAGAGCGTCGGAGGCCTTCAGGCCGGCGGCAAGTGCGTAGTTGCCGTTGATGACGGCGATGGTACCTGCGTCGCTGTTCTTCAGCTGAGCGGGAACGGTATCGGCCTGCACGGGCACAATATTGTATCCTCCGTTATCCACGATGTCAAGCGTAGAAACACCCTTGGCAGCGCTGGCATCGTCCGGCAGGGTGATGAGGCCTTCCTGCTTGAGGAGAAGAAGCGCACGGGTTTCGTTGCTGTCGTCGGCAGGAATGATGATGGTAGCTCCCTCGGGCAGGGCAGTCAGGCTTGCGATGTCGTTGCCGTAAATGCCGAAAGGCTCATAATGGATCGGCGCGGCGGAAACGAGATTCGTACCGTTGGATTCATTGAAGCTGTTCAGATAAGGAGCATGCTGAAAATAGTTTGCATCGATCTCTTCATCTGCGAGCGCCTTGTTGGGAAGAACATAGTCGTCGTAAATCACGATTTTAAGATCATAGCCTTTTTCCTTCAGCGCATCGGTGACCTGCTCAAGAATTTCGGCGTGCGGGGTGGAGCTGGCGCCCACTTTGAGTTCAACCAATTCTGCCGGGGCGGCGGAATTGCTCTCAGAGGAGGCTGCGGAGCCTTCTGAGGAGGAAGAAGCGGGGGTGGAGCCGCAGCCGGCCAGAACGGCAAGCAGGAGGGCAGACGCAAGTACAATGCTCAGTATCTTTTTCATAATGGTAAAACTCCCTTCATTATAAAACGAATCTGGTTTTTATACGATCGAATGCGGCTTAAAGCGAAAGACACATTCGTTCATACCGAAAATTGGACTTTGAGAGAAGCCTCAGCAATTTTGTCATTTGAATGCACACTCTTTTCTCTTACTGACGGATACGCTTATCCGTTTTATGAGCGATGCGCATGCCGATTTCCTGAATGACCTGCACAATCACGATGGTAAGAAAAACACAGATCCAAATAATATCGTCGTTATAACGCTGATATCCGTATGTAATGGCAATCTGTCCGAGACCGGTGCCGCCGATGGTGCCGGCCATGGCGGAATAGCCCAGAATTGTGACCATGGAAATTACCCCGTTGGTAATCAGAGAGGGCTTTGCCTCGGGAATCAGAACCTTGCATACAATCTGCATGGAGGAAGCTCCCATTGCCTGTGCGGCCTCGATGATGCCGGGATCGATTTCTTTGATGGAGGATTCCACCATGCGCGCCACATAGGGGGCAGCCGCAATTACAAGCGTTACGATGACGGCTTTGTTTCCCATGCTTGTGCCGACAACCAAACTTGCCACAGGCAGCACCGCAACCATCAAAATAACGAACGGTACGCTACGGAAAGCATTTACCACAACGCCCAGAACGCGGTTGATCCATGGAACGGGATGGATTCCATTGTCGTCTGTCACGCTCAAAACCAATCCCAGAGGAAGTCCGATCAGATAGGCGACGGCTGTCGAAATAAGGGTCATGTAAATGGTTTCCCAGATGCCAAGCTGAATGAGTCCGTTCTGCCAAAGCTTATAAAACATTTCAGACATGGATCATACCTCCTTGGAATAGCGGATGCCCTGCGCTTCCAGATAAGAGAGCACACGTTCAAGCTGCTGCGGATCTTCTTCGGAAAGCTGAAGCAACATATGGCCATAGGCCTTTCCGTCGATGTCGCGCGTATCGGCGAACAGAATGTTTACCGGAACCTGACACGCCAGAATAAGGTTGGAAACTACCGGCCTGAAAGACGATTCGCCGTCGAATACGATGCGCAGACGCGTACCGCTTGTAATAGAGTCGGAGAGCTTTGCTTTCGGCAGAATCAGCTCGCGGGCGATCTCGGATTGAGGATTATTAAATACATCGCTGACGGGGCCGACCTCCGCAATGCGGCTTTGGTCGATGACCGCAACGCGGTCGCAGATCTGTTCGATTACTTTCATCTCGTGAGTAATCACCACGACCGTAACGCCCATCGTATCGTTGATTTCTTTTAACAGCGCGAGGATCGACTGGGTGGTGGTGGGATCCAAAGCGCTCGTTGCTTCGTCGCAGAGCAGGTAGCGGGGCTTTGTGGCAAGAGCACGGGCAATGGCGACGCGCTGCTTCTGACCGCCGGAAAGCTGCGAAGGATAGGATTTTTCACGGTCCGTCAGGCCGACTACTTCAAGAAGCTCTTTGGCTCTGGCGACGGCCGTTGCTTTTTTGACGCCTGCGATTTCAAGGGGAAAGCAGATGTTCTGCAGTACGTTGCGCTGTTCCAGCAGATTAAAGCCCTGAAAAATCATGCCGATGGTCTGGCGGGTCAAGAGCAGCTCTTTTTCAGATAGCTCTGTCAGTGAGCGTCCGTCTAAAAGAACTTCGCCGGAAGTGGGACGCTCCAAAAGATTGATACAGCGGACAAGCGTGCTTTTTCCGGCGCCGGACAGGCCGATGATTCCAAAGATTTCACCGTCCTCTACGGTCAGATTGATGTCCTGCAGAGCAGTGATCGGTCCGTTGGCCGATGCATAGGTCTTATTCAGATTGCGGATCTCAATCATTTTTTAAAACTCCCCACAGCATAAAAATAAGGTCAGGAAACTCGTTTGTTTCCTGACCCGTAAAATCAAAGCAACAGCAAAGATTTACCCGGATATGATACAAGACGAGTTCGCAGAGACACGACAAAACATGCGCATGCACATGGGCATGCACATCATCATATCCCTCATAAAAACGGAAGTATGTGTGCGCGGCATCCGGCTCGTCTCCTTTCCTCATGGATAGAACGATCTGAAAGATTGGTAGCATTATACCCCGGGTTTGCATGAATTGTCAAGTTTCTCCGGTGAATTTTTCTGTTTGGTCAAATGCATCCATTTTTTTCAAACGTTTTTTGTGAGACCGGACAATGCCCTGCGTATGAAAAAGCAGCCCGTGCGAGCGCAGGCTGCTTTAAGATGGTTCTTATTTCAAAGCTTCGTCAAACAGTTTTTCGATGGTTTCATTATCATTGGAAACAGAAAAAAGGAGATAATTTCCGCTTGTTTTCACCAACGCGTTGTCGAGACGGAGCAGTTCATCCGGAATGTAATTCTCATATGCTTCCCGCTGATCCTTCATGCGCGCTTCCACAGCGCTTTTTGCGGCTTCGAGCGCCGAGGAATCGGCACAGTGAAAAACCGCAAGCTCATTCGCTGTGGCAGAGGTGGACGAGACGAAGATTACATATCCTTCCAGCCCGTCAATTTCAAGATCATAATAATTTCCCGCTACCTTGTCGGAAAGGGAAATCAGCTCATCGTCATATTCGACGGAGGAAAGCACGCTTTCGGAAAAAGCGGTCATATCCATTGTTTTTTGGGAGTCCCCACCGCAGCCCGCCAGCAGGAGCAGGACTGTACTCAAAAGGACGTAAAGAAGTTTTTTCATGTTGTTCTCCTTTTATTTCTCAATCGCATGTGTTTTCAAATAATCGAACCAATCCAAATACTGTGCGGAATTGAAATGCAGTCCGTCCGGCGTGTATTCCGACGGCATTTGTCCTGATTCGTCTGCAAAAAAGCTGTAAAGATCCAGATAGTAAATCTTCTTTTCCTCACAGATTTTTAAAAGCTTTTGGTTAAATTCGCGAATGATTTCATTGGTGATGGAACCGTTGTATTTTACCGCGTAGAGTTCTTCATTGATGGGGAAAACCGACTGTACATATAAAAGCGCATCCGGCGCGCAGCTGCGGATGGTATCGAGAACCGAGGCATAGCTTTTGGCAACCTCGTCCAAGTCTCCGGCGAGGCTGTTCGCGCCGAGAAGAAGATAGATCTTTTTTGGAGGCGCGGCGCGCAGGGCATCCGGCACGGTCATATCCGTACCGCCGACAGAGGCAAATTCCTTGGTCAGCACATTAGACAAACCGACGCCCGTTGAAGCGTACACGGTGGTGTTGGACATCACATCGTAAAGGCTGATACCGGTTGTGATAGAATCTCCGATAAAGACGGCATCGTCAAAATAAGCGCTTGTGACGCGGTCCGGCTGTTCCGAAACGGGAACGCCGTATTCCTCTTTCGAAGAATCTGAAATGGAAGAAGACTCTTTTTCTTCCGGTACGCTTTCTGAAGAAAGGGAAGAAGACTCTGAAAGCTCGCTTTCCGTCCCTTCCTGTGGGGAAAGAACAGAGGGGTCAAACTGAAACGCTTCTTTTTCTTCTATCGGCGGGGAAGAAAGCTGCCATGCGGCGGAAATCAGAAATGCCGCAACAGCGGTAAGGAAAACGGAAACTATAACGGGATTTGTTTTTCTTTTTTTCTTTCTTATTTTAAGATGATCAGAACGCATATTCAAAATCTCCCGAAGATCAACAAAATTTGTGCCGGTTTGGCAAGGATCATTGTAGCACAATTCGGAGAAAAAACAAACCCGTAAAGCATGGAAAACGCACTGTAAAATAAATTCAGCCGACAGTTGTAAACCGTTTCAACAGAGTTTTCCACAAAAAAGTAAAAAATGGCCTGCCGCGGCGGTGGAAAAGTATCCTTTCCACAAAGCAAACGAATAAAAAATTTAAAATATACAGAAAGGGAAAATATGACATCTACGGAAAGTTATAGGACATTGTATTCTCGTGGTCAAACCTGTCCCAAATTATTTTTCTTCCAGCGTGCCGAGATTGCTTGCTTTGAGATAAGCATTGATGAACCCGTCGATGTCGCCGTCCATCACGGCGTTTACGTTGCTTGTTTCAAAGCCGGTGCGGTGATCCTTTACCATCGTATAGGGCATAAACACATAGGAACGAATCTGGCTTCCCCATGCGATCACGTTCTGTACACCCTTAATGTCCTCGATTTTATCGAGATGTTCCTGCGTTTTAATCTGAATCAGTTTGCTGCGAAGCATCTTCATACAGTTGTCTCTGTTTTGAAACTGGCTGCGTTCCGTCTGGCAGGAAACCACAATGCCGGTGGGCAAATGGGTCAGACGCACCGCGCTGGAGGTTTTATTGATATGCTGGCCGCCGGCACCGCTCGAGCGAAACACATCCATTTTGATGTCCTCGGGGCGGATATCCACTTCAATGGTATCGTCGATATCCGGCATGACTTCAAGAGAAGCAAAGGAGGTCTGCCGTCTGCCGGAGGCATCAAAAGGGGAAACGCGCACCAGCCGGTGAACGCCGTTTTCGGACTTTAAAAAACCATAGGCATTTAATCCCTCAATCAGGATGCTTGCGCTCTTAAGGCCTGCCTCGTCGCCGTCCAAATAATCGAGAATCTTATAGGTAAAGCCATGGCGCTCCGTCCAGCGCGTATACATACGGTAAAGCATTTCGGCCCAATCCTGTGCCTCTGTGCCGCCTGCGCCCGGATGAAACGTAATAATGGCGTTCTGGCTGTCGTATTCGCCGGTCAGCAGAGTGGAAAGACGCATTTCCTCCATCTCCATGGTAAGACGGTCAACGCTTTCCTTGATTTCTTCTAATAAAGAGTCGTCGTTTTCTTCGCCTGCCAGTTCAATCAGCGTCAGAGCATCCTCGCAGTCGCTGCACATGGAATCATATTGCTCCATACGGTCACGGCACTGCTTGGTAATCTGCAGCGTTTTCTGCGACGTCTCAATATTGTCCCAAAAGCCGGGCTGCGCTGCCTTTTCTTCAAGTTCGGCGACTTTCCTTGCGAGAGCGTCGTAACCGATCGCTTCTTTCAGGTCATGAAGCTCCGGCTGCATTCCGACGAGAGCCAGCCGCATTTCTTCGAGCTGAAGCATATAATCCATCCTTTACAAATTTAAAAGATTCATTTCTAACTAAAATATTGTACCAAAAACAAAAGGAAATGTAAAGCGGAGGGGAAAATACTCCTTTTTCTCTGTGGGTGCATGTAAGACGCAGCGATCCAACTGCGCATTGCAAAGTGTCTGTTTCCATGATAAAATGCAGATGAAAATAAGAAAGTGATAAACTTCGATTTGAAAAGGTGAATGAAATGAAAAAGGGAATATGGATCGGTCTTGTCTGCATTCTCGGATTGCTTGCGGCATGGATGATTCTTTCAGGTTTTTCGTATCATACAAACGTTTATATCACGGATGATTTTGTCGTGTCAGAAGACGGCACCGAGATTCAGTTTACGGTAGGCGTGGGATCTTCCATGGGCTATGTAAGAGGATTTAAAGACGAAGGTGGGGGAGTGAAGCCGCACTATTTAAAATTTTACTCGGCTTGGGGCGGACTTAACAGCTCGCTCGGGGCAAAGTTTGAGTATACTTTAAAATTAGATCCTTCGGATACCGAGATATATGTATATCATGGAGAAGAAGGCTACACATTGGCATTGAGAAAAGACATTAAAACGGGAAAATGGTTTCGAGCAAAATAAGTTTCGGCGTAAAAAAGGACAGCTTTATTTAGGCTGTCCTTATTTTTGGAATGTAAAAGCGTCTTTAAACGATGAAAAGATTATTTCATATGATACATCCCCCAAAAAGCGAATACGAATATGTTTGGGAAAAACTTGAAATCCGGATAATCGAATAAAAGAAATTGCGGGAGAATTTCATTCACAAATCGTTTCTTGTTCTTTCATATGCATTATGCTATGATGAAAAACAGGATAAAAGGAAGTGACCTCTGAATGGGACTTTATACAAACTGTAAGTGCGACGTCTGCGGCAAGCTTTTTGCGGATGACGACGACGTCGTGATTTGTCCTGTCTGCGGTACGCCGCAGCACAGGGCTTGTTATCAGGCTCGAGGGGCCTGCGTACACGAAGACCTGCATGTGTCCGGATATGAGTGGAAACGTCCCGCACCGGAAAAAGAGAATCCTCCGCAGGGTTCGGGAACGGTCTCCTGCAAGCGCTGCGGTGCTCAGAATCCGGCGGGTGCAGTGCGCTGTCAGATCTGCGGAGCACCTTTTACTCAAAACGAACAGACTTTTCAGGGCGAAACTGCCTCGCAGCAGAACAGCACGGATGCGGGTGCCTCGGGCAGAACGTCTTATACGCGCAGCGGCCCGGGCTTTCTGCCCGATTTTGAAGTGGACGGCGTGACCGCCAGAGAGATGGCCGATTACCTTGGGCCTGCTTCCGCGGCGGTGTTCATTCCTAAATTCAATGTTTTGCTTCAGCAGCGCGGCTCGATTGCCGCATGGAATATTCCCGCATTGATATTGGGACCGTTTTATTATTTTTACCGCCGTATGAACAAGATCGGACTGATTCTTCTTGCGATTTTAGCGGTGATCTACGTGCCGGGGACGATTTATTCTTTGGAATATTTCAAGGCGTTTTATGCGCCGGAATATTTTAATCTGACTTTACCCTACAGCCAGTGGATTCTCGATGTATTTGCTCCGATCGCGGCGGCTGCTTCCTATCTACGAATTGCGCTTCATATTTATTGCTGTGTGCAGGCCAATACCTTTTTTCTGGACCGAGTGATCGCCGACGTCAAGGATATGCAGACCCGTTTTTCCCAAAATGACCGCGGTGAAAATTACCGTACTGCGCTTTCTTATAGAGGACGTCCGGCCACGATGGCGGCGGTGCTGGCCATTCTGGGCTTTTTCGGCATTTTGTATGCCGTTCTGTGCATGCAGCTTTTTCCGCTGCTTGCCGGCTGAAATAAAAAACGGCAGAGTTTTCTGCCGTTTTTTGCTGTCAGGAGGCTGTGCGGATTTCATTTTTCTCCGGAAGCTGTGCCAAAATAGTGGCGGCCAGCATGAGCACACATCCGATGATTTCTTTGGCGCTCATGGATTCGTTTAGAATCAAAGCACCGGAAATTGCTCCAAACAGGGATTCCAGACTCAAAAGAATAGAAACTACCGTGGGGTTGGCGTCTTTTTGCGCAATAATCTGCAGAGTGAATGCAACTGCGCTGGAAAAAACACCGACGTACAAAAGAGAGCCGAGACACATCAGAATTCCGGAAAGAGAAGGCGTTTCGAAGAGGAAGGCCGCAACTATGCAAAAAAGCGCCTCAAACACAAACTGCAGAAAGGACAATTCGATTCCATCGCAGGAAGAAACAAAATGATCGACTGCCAGAATATGTCCCGCAAAGCCGAATGCGCAGAGCAATACAATAAAATCGCTCTTTGAAATAGAGAAGCTTTCTTTCATACACAGACAATAGAGACCCGCCACGGCGAGCAGCACACCGGCCCAGACGGAAGAAGAGACTCTGCGGCCGAAAAAAAGTCCTGCTACCGGAACAATCACAATATACAATGCTGTGATGAACGCTGTTTTTCCGGCAGAGGTATCGGCAAGTCCCGCCTGCTGCAAGGCGGCGGCCGCAGAGAGCACCGCTCCGCAGCAGAATCCGCCCAGAATCAGCCGGCGGGGATTTCTTTTTGCAGAAGGAAGCCCTTTCTTTTTTCGAATCAGCTTGGCGCCCCACATTACGGGAATCAGCGCAACCGCGGCGATAGCTGCTCTCAAAGCGGTAAAAGTCAGAGGCCCAAGATATTCCGTGGACATACTTTGAAAAACAAATGCGGTTCCCCAGATCATCGCGGCAATCAGGGGGAGCACAGTCTGTCGTATTTTCCTGTTCAATGAATTGCACCGTCTTTCTTGAAAATCTTATTTACTATACCCAAAAGTCTGAAAAATGTCAAATGCCGTATTTTTATGAAAAAGTGAAAAGGACGGCTTGACATTTTTAAGGCTCGATGCTATAATAACATTCGTCGCTGAGAGCGAAAAAAGTAAATATGCGGTAGTGCTGGAATAGGCAGACAGGCACGTTTGAGGGGCGTGTGTCTTCGACGTATGGGTTCAAGTCCCATCTACCGCACCATAAAA
>CAKQGD010000060.1 GCA_934232845.1 uncultured Oscillospiraceae bacterium | reverse complement strand
TCGCGGCCGTATTTGTCCACCTCGGCCTTGTTCTTTTCACCGTGTGTCAGACAGCCCGCACCTCCGATGCAGCCGCCGACACACGCCATACCCTCGATAAAATTTCCGGGGAGAACTTTTTTATCCGCGCGCAGCAGCGCGGTACGGCACGCTTCGATTCCGTCGCAGGAAACGGCTCTGAGGGGAAAGTCCTCCATTCCCTGCTCCGCGAGAGCCTGCTTTACCGCGTCGGAAAGACCTCCGCTGCGCGCAAAAATCCGCCCGTAGTAAGAGGCGTTGTCGAGCACGTCTTCCTCGATCGAATTGATGTCCAGATCGCGGCTGTCAAAAAGCGCTTGAAGCTCCTCAAAAGTCAGCACACAGTCAACCCAAGGGCGCACCTCTTCACGCTGAAATTCCATTTTCTTTGCGGTACACGGCCCAATAAAAACGATCTTGGCGGCAGGCTCTTTCTCCTTAATATAGCGTGCAAGGGCCGCCATCGGAGAAAGATTATGTGAAATATGCTCTGTCATCGACGGAAACTGCGTTTTGATATAGGTCACAAACGCAGGACAGCACGAGCTTATCAAAAATCCCTTTTCCGCAAGTTCCATCGCTTCGGCGGCGGCAACCATATCCGCACCGAGCGCCGCCTCCACCACCGTGTGAAAGCCGAGCGCCTTGATTCCGGAGATGACTTGCCCCAGCTTTGCATAGGAAAACTGACTTGCAATGGAGGGTGCAACGATCGCATAAACATTGTAAAGTGAATTTCCTTTACTCTTTTGAATCATATCGATCGCATTGAGAAGAAAGGACTTCTCTGAAATCGCACCGAACGGACACTGATACACACATGCGCCGCAGGAAATGCATTTTTCGTTATCGATGCGGGCAACCTGTTCCTCCCCGCGGGAAATCGCATGAATCTTACAGGCATTTTCACAGGGACGCTCGTGATTTGTAACCGCGTTATACGGACATGCGCGCGAGCACATGCCGCATTCGACACACTTTGTTTTATCGATGTGCGCTTTCTGCTGCGCGTCAATTGTAATGGCGCCGCGCGGACAGACGTCCTGACAGCGATGAGCCAGACACCCGCGGCAGGCATTGGTGATCTCGTAGCCGCCGATCGGACATTCGTCGCAGGCGATATCGATCACTTCAATTACATTGGGATTAGAAGGATCTCCTCCGATGGCCAGTTTGACCCGCTCAGCGAGGATCGCGCGCTCTTTATAGACGCAGCAGCGCATGGTCGGCGTTTTGCCGGGCACAATCCGTTTCGGGATATCGATCGCCGTTTCCAAAAGACGTCCGGACCATGCCTCGCGGGCGACTTCCCGCAGAACCTTATATTTCAAATGCTGAACCTTGGTGTCAAATTTCCGCATTTCGCCTCTCCTTTGCTTCTTTTAAAAATAACTGAGCACAACCCGCTTTCCCATTTTTGTCAGACATTCCGTCAGCTCGGAAACAAGATTCATCTTACTGCGAAAGCTGATCGGAAGATCGGGATCCTGATGAGCGGGATTCACCGCCCGACCCACAAAGAAATTGATATCGGTCGCATCCTCAAACAGCATTCTCGCAAGGAGCGAGGCACCGTCCCGTTTCGTAATCCATTGACCATAGGAATCGTTATCCGCAAGATAGTCGCGCGCATATGTCAGCACACGATTGACCGTGATTACGCCCTCTGTCACAAGATCGACTCCCTCGAGAGAAGCCGTCGGAGGAATGTCCGGATCAAAAAACTGAAGATTGGGGCACAGCGGCTTGCCGAGATAGCCGGCGGCGATGGTAGAAGTCGTGCCCCCGCAGACAATGTGCTTTCCTCCCTTGGAAAAGAAAAGCGACATCATGCGGTTGGCGTCATCTCGGTTTGCGGGCGGTCCGAACAGAAGATTTACCGGCTGACGGCGGCGTACACGCACCACACAGGCGGTTGCGTCGTCGCCGGGCTCCCCTCCATAGAGGCGGTCGCACTCTTCCACAAGAACGGCGGCAAGCGTCTTGGCCGTATAGCCCACGGGGAGAAGCGGCTCTAAAAAAGCCGTGATGTCCTTTCTTTCCCAGCCGAAATTATAGGCAAGGCCGATACCTGCGTGAGTACATCCGTCGCTCATCGCGACAAAGGTATCGTCCTCCTGCAGAACCAGACGGGACCATAGGATGGATTTTCCTCCAATATTCATCTCTCGTGTGGGGTACTCGTAATTTCTTCCATCGCGCAGCAGAATGACCTGCGGATTGTCATACTGAATCAATTCGGCTTCCATATTTTCCGAAATGCGGATAATTGTAAAGGTGGAATACGCTACACCGCGTTCGGAACAGACCGGCAGTGTTGCCGCAATCGTAGAAACGCAGTCTTCGATGGAGAGCCCTTCTGCCATCATTGTGGAGATGATCTTTGCGGTAAGCGTCGAGAGAATACTCGCCTTTACTCCGCTGCCAAGGCCGTCGGCCAGCACTACGATCAGCGCGCCGCCGATTTCCTGGGAAATGATATCCACATGATCTCCGCACAGCTCCTCACCCGCATGACGGATGCTGCGATACCCAACGTCGGTACAAAGATTATTCATCCTGAATCGACTCCTTCAGTTTGGTCAGAGCGATCTTTGTCTCCGCAGCGGTCTCTCCCAGCAGGGACGCGATCTCCTGCACGATCCGCATCTGCTTTTCTACAACCTTATCGGCAATCTCCACCGTCTGACGGCTGATCTTTTCTTTCTTTTCACGCTCGTTTTCCTCCGTCGTCACATCGCGGAGAATACAGATCAGCACATGATAATCCGGATCAAATACAATGCTCTGCTCGACATAGCGGCCGTATTCCGCCAGATAGGTGCGGTCGTCGTGGATACTGCGCCGATTCTTCTGCACATCCAGAAACGGACCCGGATCGAGAATTCTCACCACCGGCTCTCCCAGCACGTCCGACGCGGAGCGCAGATTCAAAATGCGGCGTGCGGCCGCATTGATCTGCTGCACCTCTAAATTCTCATTCAAGACAAGACTGCCGTTGGGGGTGTTGTTCACAATATTGTCCGAAAAACTTTCCGCCCGTTCCTTCAGATACGGCAGGCACATCGTAATCTCAGCCTTGCCCTGATAAACGGCAATCGCCTTTTCGCGGCAGGTGTTGTAGCCGCAGGAGCCGCAGTTCAGCTCGTCCTCGGGGCGGATCTTTCCCATGCGGCGCAGAATACTCTCGATCTCCTTTTCGCCGGGGATCGGCAGCTTATGCGCAATAAATTCAATCTCTTTTTTAAGAGCGGCGCCGTCGGGCTGCTCTACGGGGAAATCTTTCTCCCCCGCCATGCGGCTGACTGCAATATAGTCCTGTACAGGTGAGAGATGGTATTTTTCCATCACGGGGCCGTGAATACAGCTGCCCGAACACGCGGACATTTCGATGATGCAGCGGTGAACTTTCCCCTCCAGAATGTCCCGCAGAACGGCCATACAGTTTTCCACACCGTCAACCGAAAAATATGTATAATCGGGAAGGCGCTCGCGCATCGTTCTCAAAACACCGCCCGTCGTCGGAAAGAGTCTGGCGCGGCCAAATCCGTCGGATGGGACCTGCGTTTTTTCAATCGTGACGCCTGCCTCCTTGCACCAGCGTGTCAATTCTTCAAAGGTGAGCACTGCGTCTACAATACCCGCATAATGCTCCGCCTCGTCTTTTTTGGCAAGGCATGGGCCGATGAAAACGGTTTTTGCATTTGGCATGCGGCGTTTGATGTCCATACTGTGTGCCTGCATCGGAGATACAACGTCTGCCAGATACGGCAGTGCCGCGGGAAAATGCTTTTGCACCAACAGATTGATGGAGTGGCAGCACGACGTAATCAAAACGTCACGATGCTCTTCACGCAGAAGGCGCTCATACTCATTTTTTACAATGGTGGCTCCGACTGCGGTTTCTTCCGCATCCGCAAAGCCGAGCTTTTTCAGAGCCGTTCGCATGGTATCGATACCCGCTCCGTCGTAATTTGCTAAAAAGGACGGGGCGAGGCTCGCGATTACGGGAGAACCGCTCTCTATCAGAGCACGCGCCTGCTCCGTTCCGTCTGCAATTTCCTTGGCATTCTGCGGACAGACAACAAAACACTGCCCGCACAGAATACATTCGTTTCCGACAATATGCGCCTGATTCGCCGAAAAACGAATTGCCTTTACGGGACAATGCCGAATACATTTATAGCAGTTTTTACAATTGGATTTTTTGAGGCGCAGACAATCTGCCATATGCTTTTCCCCCTTTTTTTACACGATCACAAGCGTGAGAGGACTTCTTTGTCAAAAAAGCTTTCGACCGTGTCCGGCGTGACGGAAAAAAACTCTTCGTCCACCGAGACGCAGACACCGGCTTGACAGTTCTTCATGCAAAACGCCCCGCAGAGCTCAATTTTATCCTTGAGGTGGTTTTCCGAGATGCGTCTCTGCAGCCCCTCCACTACCGGTCTTGATCCCTTGAGATGACAGGAACTGCCGATGCAGACTGTGATTTTCATGTTGTTCTCCTCCCGATTTCCATGTCAGACTCGCGGCCCACGCTTTTTGCTATCTGCAGCAAAAGCTCTTTTTCCTTTAAAATGCTTCCTACGGACTGAGAGGCCGCTGCAACCGGAACCCACCGAAGCACCGACAGTTCCTTTTCATGGTCCGCTCCGCAGTAGCGTTTCAGATATTCAGATGCGTTTCTTTCCCCGTCCGACAGGCTTAACAGCAGATATGTTTCCGCCGCGTCCGCGCAGGGATCGCCCTGCGCCGCATGGGGCCAGTCTATGATAAAAAGAGCGCCGTTCTTTGCGGCGACCAGATTAGACGGCTGATAATCTCCATGACACAGCAGATCACTTTTGGCCAGTTCGGAAAGTCTCTGATGCAGCGCGTAACGGGTCGTTGCGTCAAGCTGCGCATCTTCAATGCGGCGGTTCAGGCGGTCGCGGAGCCGCCCCAGAAACGGCGCATGTATCTCATGCATCTGCCGCTGCAGCGCCACAAAGCGATCCATATATGCATCCCTTAACTCAGGATGTTCGCGCATTGCACGATCTAAGGGAATCCCCTCGATATAATCATAAGCGATCATCCATCGTCCGTCTCTGCAGGTCACCTCTCGGATTTGAGGTACGGGAAGGCCTGCCTGCGCCGCACGCGCCTGATTCAGAGCCTCATGAAGAACGTCTGCCGCCGAATAATCCTCGTCAAACAGCTTCAGGGTGCGTGTTCCGTCGCGATAAACCGTTTTTCCACTGCGTATTGCAAGCATTCGGTCCATGCTCATACGAGGGGCCTCCCTCCCACAGCGCCGATCTGTCCCTGCACCTTGTCCAGCCTTCCCGACAAGGTCGCCAGCGAGGCAGCAAGATTTTCATAACGTACGAGAATCCCCTCCGGAAGCTCAAGCCGCACCGGTGCAAAGCACCAGATCGCCCGAATTCCCGAAGCAATCAAAAATTCAGCGGAGCTCTGCGCCTCCTTTGCAGGAACCGTCAAAACCCCGATATAGATTCCGTTTGCGGCGCAAAAGCCGGGCAGCTCTTTCATCGGCATCACTTGTTTGCCCGCGGGAGTCGTTCCAAGCGCCTGTTCGCAGCAGTCAAATGCAGCGACAATCTCCATGCCGTAACTGCCGAATCCATCATAGTCCAGCAACGCGCGGCCGAGCTTTCCCGCGCCTACAAGCACTGCTTCTCCCGTGCCGCGGCGGCTGAGAGCCGTATCTAAACGGAGAAGAAGGTCCTTCGTGATATAACCGACGCGCGGCCGTCCGCCCCCACAGACAGCGGCAAGGTCTTTTCGCACCTGTACCTCGCCAAAGCCAAGCGCCGCAGCGATCGACGACGCCGAAATATGCAGAGGCATCGGATCAAGACCGCGCAGATAATTCTGATAGAGCGGCAGCCGTACAAAGGTGGCAAGTCTGTTTCCGTTTTCTCTCATTTTATTTTCCTCCGTTTCGCAGCCCCAAAATCTAATTTTCATTTGTTATAATATTAACGAAATTTTTATCTTGTGGCAATAATGTAAAAAGCAATTCGGTATATCATATTCGATATATCTTTTCCGATTCTTGAAATTTGGCAGTATTCTGCCGTTTTATGCTTTTATAAAAATCTTTCGCCTATCGAATTTATTCCGTAAAAAGGCATCGCATTTTATATCAAAAAAGCAGCGCTTTCGGTTCGGCCAAAACGCTGCTCTATTTTGAAAAATAAATTGTGGGGAAGCTTTTTTATAAGTATTCTCGTTTTACCATGCAGACCTCCGTTAAAAAACGGCTGTCCAGCTCTGACAGGTGATAATCTTTTCGATAAATCAAAACATCGCGGTATGCGCGGTGAGGTCCGCAGAAAGTCCGCTGCGTAAGCCCGTTCTTTTTTAAAAGATTCTCAGGCAAAGGCGCCGCCCACATAAATGTCCCCGGCACATTGACAAGCATATCAAGCTGACTGCCCCTGTCAAACAAAAATACACGCCGCCGGATATTCTCGGGAAACTCCTCTTTCATAATCGCGGCGGGCGGTACCGTCGGCACGAAAGGATCCGTGTGTGCGATTTCTGTGTAGGGAGAGAGATCCTCCGGCAGTATCGTTTCTTTCGCCGCAAGCGGATGCTCTTTTGACATCAAAAGGCGATAGGAAAATTCTGCAACCAGTTCTCCGGTAAGACCCTTTTCGCGAAACATCTCCTGAAAATAACGGTCATAACCGGCCGCATAACGCACAATCCCCAAATGATAGCCGCTGTCCAGAATATTCTGCACGGCACGCATTGCATTGGTTTCGCAAAAAATCAATTCCATCGGACAATTCGGGTCGAGAGAAGCTGCAAAGCGCATAAATGCCTCAGACAGATAACTCGCCCGCGGCACCGAGACAGAAAAATTCAAGCGGTCATCCGCATCCCTGCGGTGATGCTTTTCAAAGGCGTCTATCTGCTGCAGAAGGCGTTCGGCATCCCGAAGAAATTCCGCTCCGTGCTGTGTGGCGATCATGCCGCGCGGCGTTCTCTCAAAAATCGAAAAGCCTACGGATTCCTCCAGTTCTTTAATGGCACGGCTCAGGTTCGGCTGCCCCATATAAAGATTCTCCGCCGCACGGTTGACGGAGTGAGCACGCTCTACTTCCAGTGCGTATTTCAAATATAAAATATTCATACGGAGACCGCTTCCCTTTCTTTTCCCTTCGGCGGAAGCCTGTTTATGATTCCTTTAGAATACGCGAAAGATTCTCATTTGTTCCGGCCGCGAGAATATGCTCTTCCTTTTGAAAAGCGTATTCCGGATCCGTCAAAGGCGTCACCCGTCCGTCTTTTTTCAGACCGATGATATTCACATGGTAACGGCCGCGGATATTCAGCTCCCGCAGGTTTTTTCCGATCCAGTGTTCCGGCAGGGCGAATTCAAAAATCGCATATTCGTCCGAAAGCTCAATATAATCAAACGCTCCCTTGGTAGAGAAACGTGCCGCGGTGCGGCGCGCCATATCCCGCTCAGGGTAGATCACCTCGTCCGCACCGATGCGCAGAAGAAATTTCGCATGAATCTCACGATCAGCCTTTGCCACGACCATCGGTGCGCCGAGATCTTTTAAAAGCGACGTGATTTCCAGCGACGACTGAAAGTTCTCGCTGATACAGACAAAGCACACATCAAAGCTGCGCGCGCCGATACTGCGCAGCACCTCGATATCCATACAGTCGCCGATCTGCGCAGCGGTAACAAGCGGCGCGATTTTCTGTACGGCATCTTCATCCTGATCGATCACCATGACATCGTTTCCGAGTTCCGTCAGCTTTACCGCCAGATTGGAACCAAAACGGCCTACGCCGATCACAAGCATAGAACGCATATGCATTTTCTCCTTTTATCCGATCATGACACGGCCGGTCGGACAGCGGACGGCGCCTCTCTTCGGAGGGGTCATCGCCATGAAAACCGTCAGACTGCCGATTCGTCCGCAATACATTAAAATGATGATAACCGCTTTTGAAAGGAAAGTCAAATTCCGCGTCACGCCCGTGCTCATTCCCACGGTGCCGATCGCCGAAAGACATTCAAATACCGCATCCGTCAGAGAAATTTCCTGTCCGGCGGTTAAAAGAAAGATTCCCATGACCGCAAGCGACAGATAGTACAGCACACTGCAGAAGGCGCGCCTGCACTGCTGCGGTTCAAGGCGGCGCCCCCATGCGTCGGCCTCCTCCCGCCGGCGAACATAAGCACACAGCGAAAGCACCATAACCGCAAAGGTAGAGATCTTAATACCGCCGCCCGTCGATCCCGAGCCGGCTCCGATCAGCATCAGCAGCATCGTCATAAACTTGCCGCTCTCGCTGAGGGCTGCGGTGTCCACCGTATTAAAGCCCGCCGTACGCGGCGTAACCGAAGAAAACAGCGCGGCCAGCAGACGCTCACCCGCCTCCATTCCTGCAAAAACGCCATCTTTCTCCGTCCAGAGAAAGAGCAGTGTCGGCAGCACAAGAAGAGCGGCGGTAAAGGTGAGAACCAGCTTGGTATGCAGCTCATATTTTCTAAAGCGCAGACCGTTTTTGTGAAGATCGTCCCACACAACAAAGCCGATTCCTCCGATTAGAATCAGCGCCATAACCGTCAGATTAACCACTGCGTCATCCGCAAAATAGGTCAGAGAGGAATACGGCTCGAAGGTGCCCATCAGGTCAAATCCCGCATTGCAGAACGCAGAAACCGCATGAAATACACCGTACCAGATCCCTCTTGCCCAGCCGAATACAGGTACAAATCTTGATACCAGAAGAACGGTACCCACCGTCTCAATGTAAAACGTGCCAAACAGTATCAGGCGTACAAGGCGCACAACGCCCCCGATCTGAAACGCCCCGACCGCTTCGGAAACATTTACACGTGCACTCAGGCTGATTCGCTTGCCAAGGGCCATAAAAAACAGCATGGCAAATGTCATAAATCCAAGTCCGCCCAGCTGAATCAAAACCAAAATAACGATCTGCCCAAACAACGTGAACTGCGTCCATGTATCCACGACGACAAGACCGGTCACGCAGGCAGCCGAGCACGCGGTAAACAGCGCATCGAGAAACGAGATTCTTTCCTGCGTGCGATTGGCGGCAGGCAGACACAGCAGTACCGCACCAATAAAAATAATCAGAAGAAAACCAAGCGCAAGAAGCTGTCCGGCGCTCAGGCGAAACTTCCTTTTCAACACGATCACCTTCCGAATCCCGAAAAAGGATACCTACGGCATCCCTTCTCAGATATACGGATATCATACCACAAAATCACCTGCTTGTGAACGCAGTTTCCTTTTGTCTAATTGTGCATACCTGTAATCTTCGAAGAATCGGCTATGTATTGAACCGCGTTTCACCGCATGATAAAATACACTCGGGTATTTAAAGTAGGGATGAATGGAATCGCTGAATTTTATGGTTTGCCCGTAATTTGTTGTGGTAACAAAGGTTTTTGCATTGCTGAAACGGATGACGAAATGAAAAAATTCAACGAAAACCGCGATAAACGTATTACCATGATAAGA
>CAKQGD010000059.1 GCA_934232845.1 uncultured Oscillospiraceae bacterium | reverse complement strand
GTATCATCATCAGCGCCGTAGCAGGAGTTTTCGGTTCGCTTTTTATTCAAACGCTGATTGACGATTATATCGCTCCTCTGCTTCTTGAAGATTCTCCCGTGTTTACCGAATTGCTTGGCGCGATCGGCCGCATGGCTGTCATCTATCTTATCGGCATTTTTTCCGCCTTTCTCTACAACCGTACCATGGTCAGCATCTCGCAGGGTGTTCTCAAGACAATCCGAGACGAGATGTTTCAGAAAATGCAGCGGCTGCCGATTCGCTACTTTGACACGCATACACACGGCGACGTCATGAGCCACTATACCAACGACACGGATACCCTGCGTCAAATGCTCTCGCAGAGCATTCCGCAGATGTTTTC
Organism: uncultured Oscillospiraceae bacterium; assembly: GCA_934232845.1. GTDB lineage: Bacteria > Bacillota > Clostridia > Oscillospirales > Ruminococcaceae > Yanshouia. The sequence goes on along the minus strand of CAKQGD010000059.1, from coordinate 9,287 downwards.
TTCCGCGATCACGGTAACGGCCGTATTCTGCGCCATGCTGTATTTGAGCATATGGCTGACACTGTTCGTTGCAGTCTTTGTATTCTTGATGATGCGAATTGTCAAAACACTCGGCGGCAGATCCTCTAAATTCTTTGTTGCACAGCAGCGCTCGCTGGGCGACGTTAACGGTTATATCGAAGAAATGATCAACGGCCAGCGTGTCGTCAAGGTCTTCTGTCACGAGGAAGCTTCCAAAGCCGATTTTGATCAAAAGAACGAACAGCTCTTTCAAAATGCCGCCAGCGCCAACCGCTTCGCAAATACGCTGATGCCGATTATGGCAAATCTGGGTAATCTGCAGTATGTGCTGATTGCAGTGCTCGGCAGTATGCTTGCTTTGACCGGCGTGCCCAATATCGGGCTTTCCGGCGTTTCCACGCTTACCCTCGGTTCGATCGCTTCTTTTTTGCTGCTCTCCAAAAGCTTCAATATGCCGATCAGTCAAATTTCGCAGCAGCTTAATTCCATCATCATGGCGTTGGCGGGCGCGCAGCGTATTTTCACCCTGATGGATGAAGTACCCGAGGAGGACTTCGGCACCGTCACACTGGTCAACGCAGTGAAAGAAAACGGACGCCTCGCGGAGACAAAAGAAAAAACACATCTCTGGGCATGGAAAGAAACGCTTGATAACGGAGATGTGCTCTATACCGAATTGAAGGGCGACGTGCGCCTTGTGGACGTAACCTTCGGCTATGAGGAGGAAAATCCCGTTCTGCACGACGTTTCCCTCTTTGCAAAGCCGGGACAGAAGATCGCTTTTGTGGGCGCAACCGGCGCGGGAAAAACAACGATCACAAACCTGATCAACCGGTTTTACGACATTCAGAAAGGCCAGATCCTCTATGATGGCATTGATGTTTCCCGTATCCGAAAGAGCGACCTGCGCCGCTCTCTCGGCGTCGTACTGCAGGATGTCAATCTTTTCACCGGCACGATTCTGGACAACATCCGCTACGGCAGACTGGATGCGACGGACGAGGAATGCATCGCCGCCGCAAAGCTGGCGAACGCACACGGCTTCATCTCCCGCCTGCCCGACGGATATCAGACACAAATTGACGGCGACGGCGGCCGCCTTTCGCAGGGACAGCGTCAGCTTCTCTCGATTGCGCGCGCAGCGGTAGCAGACCCGCCCGTAATGATTCTCGACGAAGCTACCTCCAGCATCGACACACGAACCGAAGCGATTGTTCAGCGCGGTATGGACCGCCTGATGGAAGGACGCACCGTCTTTGTCATTGCGCATCGTCTCTCTACGGTACAGAATGCCAAGGCGATTCTCGTGTTGGAGCACGGACGCATCATCGAGCGCGGCGACCATGAGGAGTTGATTGCAAAGAAAGGAAAGTATTATCAGCTCTATACCGGTGCGTCCGAACTGGATTAAGGTTCATTTTTTAACTGATATGGCCAAGTCAATTCTGTAAAGCTAAATCACTTTTCATATTTTCTTTTTGTCAAAAAAAGCACAGAGCCGCAGGACTCTGTGCTTTTTTATAGCCTTCTCCGCCGTTTCTTACCTCTTCCCTCGGACACAAGACCGCTTTTGAACCTTATTTTGTTTGCGGAGACTAAGAAATAAGAAAAGGCCCTCCTCTGAGTAAAGAAGGGGCCTTTGGGCTTTATTGAATTTTTATATACCTCTTTTAGGCTCTTCCTGCGCCTGACGGGCGGCATTGGCAAGCATCAATTTTATGCGGTTTTCCTGATTGATGGCAGTCGCGCTCGGATCATAGTCAATCGCGATGAGATTCGCGTCGGGATGTGTTTCACGAATGTGCTTCATCACTCCTTTTCCCACAATATGATTCGGCAGACAGCCAAACGGCTGCGTGCAAATTACATTTTTCGTACCGGAATCGATCAGTTCAAGCATTTCCGCTGTCAAAAGCCAGCCTTCTCCCATCTTGGCCCCAACATGCATGTATCCGTCCACCAGCGAACGGGTATGTGCGAAGTCCGTGGGCGGTGTAAAATTACTGTTGCTGCGGATGGCTGCAATCAGATCTCTCTGCTTTTTCAGCAGATAGCGATAAGCGATGCGGTAGACTGCTCCCTGTACTCGGCGCAGGCCGTAAAGTTTTGCGTCAAAAATACTGTTGCACACCACATACAGGCAAAAATCCAGAAGCCCCGGCATCACGGGCTCCGCTCCCTCGGAAATCAAAAAATCCTCAAGATTGTTATTGCCCAGCGGAGAAAACTTTACAAAAATCTCTCCCACAATACCGACACGCGGTTTTTGTTCTCCGCTCAGCGGAAGAGCGGCAAAGTCGCGCACAATTTCAGCATAAAGTTCTTTTACAGAACGATACGGCAGCTTAACTCGGCTTTTCTGCATCTCGCAGACAAGGCGGTTCGTCCATTGTTCGGCAAGACGCTCCGCCGCGCCCGGCTCTGTTTCGTAGGGGCGGGTACGCTGTGTCAGCGTCATCAAAAGATCGCCGAACAGCACCGCATACAGCATCTTGATCAGCAGAGGCAGCGTCAGCTGAAAGCCGGGGTTCTTTTCGATTCCAACCAAATTAAAGGACAGTACCGGGACATTCTCATGTCCCGCCCGCTGCAGCGCCTTGCGAAGCAGAGAAACATAGTTTGACGCGCGGCAGCCGCCTCCCGTCTGCATCAGCATCAGTGCGACACGATCCGGATCATATTTTCCGCCCTCAAGCGCATCTAACAGCTGACCGATTACAAGAACAGCCGGGTAGCATGCGTCGTTATGAACGTAGCGGAGGCCCTTTTCTACAATATGGCGTCCCTTGGTATCAAGCACCTCGACATGATAACCGTTCCGATTCATGATTTCGGCGATCAGCCGAAAATGAATCGGCAGCATCGTCGGCACAAGAATTGTGTAATCTTTTCGCATTTCTTTGGTAAAGATCACTCGATTTTCTGTATTCATCCCGTTCCTCCAAAGCGCCCAGCAGACTGCGCAGGCGGATCTTGACAGCGCCGAGGTTTGTGATTTCATCTATTTTAATTTGTGTATAGAGCTTTTTCCCTTTTTCGAGGATATCGCGCACCTCATCGGTCGTAATTGCATCAAGACCGCAGCCAAACGAAACAAGCTGCACCAGCTCGCAGTCGTCATGCTCCACCGCGTAGCGCGCCGCACGATAAAGCCGCGCATGATATACCCACTGGTTCAATACGCCCGTGGACGCCGGCTCTGCAAGGCGGTAAATACTATCTTCGCTGACCACGACAAAGCCGAGGGATTCCGCCAGCTTATCGATGCCATGGCCGATCTCTGGATCGATATGGTACGGCCGTCCCGCCAGAATCATGATTCTGCGATGATGCTCACGGGCATATGCAAGCGCCCGCTCTCCCTCCGCCGCGATGGCATCCATATGCGCCGCATAGGCGTCACGCCCCGCTCGTACGGCGGCGAGCACCTCACGGAATGAAAACCTGCGTGCGAATGCGCCGCAAAGCATCTTTGCAAGCTCCTTTGCAAGCTCGCGGTCGCTGTTGATGTTGAGATAGGGGTACAAAAAGCGCGTCGCGGAAAGCGACTCCATATTAGACGCGAGCAGTTCGGAGTAATAGGCCACAACCGGGCAGTTGTAATGATTGTCGCTTGTGTGATCGTCCATATTATAAGTCAGACACGGGTAAAAGATCGCGTCAACCTTTTGATCAAGAAGCATCTCGATATGGCCGTGCATCAGCTTGGCCGGATAACACGCCGTATCGGAGGGAATGCTGTACTGACCTTTGGCATAATAACCGCGATTGGAAAGCCCCGATGTCACAACGCGAAATCCAAGTTTTGTAAAGATTGCGTGCCAAAACGGCGCCAGTTCATACATGCCTAAGGCAAGCGGCAGACCGATCGTCTCTTTCTCTCCGGAGGGAACAAGCGCCTCCAGACGTTCCCGTTTGAAGCGATACAGGTTCGGCGTGTCCTCATTCTGTGCGGGCAGACCCGCGCCGCGCTCGCAGCGGTTTCCGGAAACATATCTCCGCCCATTGCCAAAGCAATTGATCGTCAGACGGCAGTGGTTGCCGCAGCCCTGACAAACCGCACCCGTCGAGGTATGCGTAAATGCCAGAAGCTGCTCCGGCGTAATCAGAGACGTCTGCGCGGGCGCATGACTCTGTGCATAGAGCGCAGCGCCGAACGCCCCCATCAGACCCGCGATTTTAGGACGCGTCACGGTACGGCCAAGTTCCTTTTCAAAACAGCGAAGCACCGCATCATTTAAAAATGTACCGCCCTGCACAACAATATGGGTTCCCAACATATCGGCGGACGGCACCCGAATCACCTTATACAGCGCATTTTTTACAACGCTCATCGATAATCCGGCGGAAATATCCTCAAGCGTCGCGCCGTCCTTCTGCGCTTGCTTCACGGAGGAATTCATAAACACGGTGCAGCGTGTGCCAAGGTCAACGGGCGCCTTGGAAAAAAGCCCCTTCTGAGCGAATTCGCCGATTTCACATCCGAGTGAACGGGCAAAGGTCTCAAGAAACGAACCGCAGCCAGAAGAACAGGCCTCGTTGAGCATAATGCTGTCGATGGAATGGTTGCGGATGCAGAAGCACTTGATATCCTGACCGCCGATGTCAAGAATAAACTCAACCTCCGGGTCAAAATGCCGCGCTGCCGTATAATGGGCGATTGTCTCGACCAGCCCGCAGTCCACACCGAAGGCGCTCTGTACAAGCTCCTCGCCGTAGCCGGTGACGGCGCTTGCACGAATCCGGATGGCGTCGCCGCAGATAGAGAAGATACGCCGCAGCTGCTCCTTTAAAAGCCCGACCGGATCTCCTCGATTTGAACTGTAATAGGAATATAAAATCCGCGCGTCATCCGTCAGCAGCACAAGCTTTGTGGTCGTGCTGCCGCAGTCGACTCCAAGAAATGCGTCTCCCTCGTAGTCCTCCGGAGAAACATAGGGTGCATCGGCGTATGCGTGCGCTTTTTGAAACTCAAAGTATTCCCTTTCGGATGAAAAAAGAGGCTCCAGATGCGCTGCCCCCGGAATGGAGGCCGTACATTTTTTGAGCCGTTCTATCAATTCGCCACAGGCGACAGGCGTTTGTCCCGCCGCGCAAAGCGCTGCTCCGATCGCAACGGCAAAACGTCCGTACTCCGGAAAAACGGCGTTTTCCTCGGAAAGCTCCAATGTTTCGGCAAAACGCTTTCGCAGTCCCTTGCAGTAATAAAGCGGGCCGCCCAAAAACAGAACCTTTCCGCGGATGCGACGGCCTTGGGCAAGTCCGGTAATCGTCTGATCCACCACGGCCTGATAGATGCTGGCCGCGACGTCCTCTTTCCGTGCTCCCTGATTGAGCAAAGGCTGAATATCGCTTTTGGCGAAAACGCCGCAGCGTGACGCGATCGGATAAAGCCTTTCATACCGAAGACTCAGCTCGTCGAGCTGCTCGGTTGTAACGTCCATCAAGGTCGCCATCTGGTCGATGAACGCGCCCGTGCCGCCCGCGCAGCTGCCGTTCATTCTTTCGTCAAGTGAATTTCCAAAAAAGATCACCTTGGCGTCCTCGCCGCCCAGCTCCACAACCGCGTCTACGCCATCCTCCAGACAGCGCACGGCTTCGCCCGTGGCAAAGACCTCCTGCACAAAGGGAATCTCTGCAGAGCGCGCGACGCCAAGCCCCGCGGAACCGGAAATTGCGATGCGGACGGGACGTTCTCCGATCAAAGGGGCGGCGCGCTCTACAAGCTCAAGCGTTTTTCGCCGCACAAGAGAAAGGTGCCTCTCGTAGCAGGAAAACAATGTTTTTCCGTCTTCCAAAAGAATGATTTTGGCTGTAGTAGAGCCAATATCTATTCCGAGCAGCAATCCGGTGCCGATTAATTTGTCCTGCAGCCGCTTCATATCCATACATGACCTCCAACAAATTTCAGCCCAATGCTATGATTTATCATTATGAAACTTTTTTTGAAAGAAGTCCACCGCGAAATGTTAAAATTTTTGTTGTATCCCCTTTTTTCATGCTCTAAAAGGCAAAACTTTGCGGTTTCTTTACGCCTTTTCGACAAGGTATATTTCTTTCTCGACGAGAACTCTTCTTATGCGTTTGCATATTTTTCTTCCGTATCCATTTTTTATCACAGTATATCTTGCCGTCAATAGTGACTTTGGACATGTTTTGCGATAGAATAAAAGAGACGGCAAAGGGAGGTTATATCATGACGGTTTCAGCGGATTCCCCGGTTACGGCATTGTCTGGGATCGGCACAAAAAAGGCGGCACTCTATGAGAAACTGTCTATTACTACCGTGCGGCAGCTTTTGCTGCATCTCCCGCGTTCCTACCTTGACCTAAGAAAGGCAGTTTCGCCCGATGAGGTTCCTCTTGGAGATTCTTCGCCGCATCTGGTTTTTGCCAAAATCGTTTCAAAATCCCGAGAGCAGCGCATTCGGGGCGGGCTCTCTTTGTTTCATGTCATGGCCGTCAGCGGGGACTGCGACCTGCTACTGACTTTTTATAACACGCGTTTTACGGTCGGCACGCTTCATATCGGAGAGGAAGTGTGGCTGTACGGTCCGGTAGGCGGCACTCTGCTGCGCCGGGAAATGAAAGCTCCCGCCATCGTTCCGCCCGGGCTCGCAGGCACTCTCGCGCCGGTCTATCCCGGCGTTGAGGGGCTTTCTTCCCGTGTGATTGCCAAGGATATCCGCACCGCCTTAAAACAGCTTGACGCGCCTCTGACAGACTGTGTGCCGGATCAGAACGCAGCGGGCCTTCCTTCCCTCTGGCGAGCGGTGCAGGCGGTTCATCGCCCCTCGCAGGAAGAAGAACTCTCTGCCGCCCATTCCCGCATCGTGCTCGGAGAGCTGCTTGCTTATTCGACGGCTATGCTGCTGCTGCGCGGCATGCGAAACACCAAACATATCGAGCCGATACATGTTTCAGACCCCGAACCGTTTTTAAATTCCCTGCCTTATTCTCCTACCAAGGCACAGCTTCGCGCCATCGAAGAAATCCGCTGCGACCTTTGTTCCGGCCGTGTGATGAGCCGACTTGTCCAAGGCGACGTCGGCAGCGGAAAAACCGTTATCGCCGCCGCGGCCATCTGGATGGCCGCCAAAAACGGGCTTCAGTCGGCCTTAATGGCGCCGACCGAAATTCTCGCCGAGCAGCATCTTCGCACATTTCAGGCGCTTTTTGCGCCGTTCGGTCTGCGCGTCGGAATGCTGACGGGCTCTTCCCCGGCGAAGGAAAGACGGCAAACGTCACAGCTTGCCGCAGAGGGCAAGATCGATCTGCTGATCGGAACACATGCTCTTTTTCAATCCGAAGTGAATTTTCAGAATCTCGGCCTTGCCGTCACCGACGAACAGCATCGGTTCGGTGTGGCACAGCGAACGGCGCTTTCTGCCAAAGGGAGCTGCGTACACACTCTTGTGATGAGCGCGACCCCAATTCCCCGCACGCTTTCTCTTATTCTATACGGCGATCTGGACGTGTCAGTCGTCGATGAACTGCCCGCGGGAAGAAAATCCGTTTCCACCTACTGTATCGACAGCGGCAAGCGGCCGCGTGCGTTTGCGTTTCTGCGGCAGCATCTCGACGCGGGGCGTCAGGCTTACATTGTATGTCCCCTTGTGGAGGAAAACGACAGTGCCGGAGATCTGCGTGCCGCGGCGCAATATGCCGATTCACTTTCCTTTGGTGAATTTTCCGGCTATTGTGTGGGTCTGCTGCACGGGCGCATGAAACCCGATGAAAAGGAAACCGTCATGCGCCGGTTCTTATCGGGTGAGATTCAGCTTCTTGTCGCAACCACCGTCATCGAAGTCGGCGTAGATGTGCCGAACGCCGTTGTCATGCTGATTGAAAATGCCGAACGGTTCGGCCTTTCCCAGCTGCATCAGCTCCGCGGGCGTGTGGGGCGGGGCGCCGAACAATCTTTCTGCATTTTAGTTTCCGACGCCAAGGGAGATGCCGCCCAAAAGCGCCTCTCCGTTATAAAATCCACCACAGACGGCTTTCGCATTGCGGAGGAAGATCTTCGCCTGAGAGGACCGGGTGAGCTGCTTGGAATTCGGCAGAGCGGAATGCCCGGTCTGCCTCTCGGCTCGGATCCGTCCCTTTTATTAAAGGCTCGTGAAACCGCCGCGGATATTCTGCAAAGAGATCCGGCGCTGTCGTGGCCGGCACATTCTCTTCTGAAAGAAAAAACAGAAAAAATTCTGAAGCAGATTGGTATGCTTCCGAATTGACAGATTCCCACGATTATGGTATGATAATGTAAATTGTCGCAAAGGAGGAAGTTTTAGTGGAATTTAAGCAGTATTTTCCTTTCAGCCTTTCCGTACTTCCAGACGACGGAAAATCGCTGGCAGTATCCTTGATTATTTATTTTGCGGCGATTCTCTGCGCGCGGATTTTATCGCTGATCCTCGGGTGGATTTTTTTGGTCGGTTCTCTTGTCTCTGTTGCCGCCACTCTGGTCGGTCTCTACTGCACAATCGGAATTCTTTTATCTCTTTTGATCTTTTTTAAAGTTGTCTGAAAGGAAGCTTATGGTATGCCCAGAGATTATGCCCGTGAATATGAACGGGAACGCGGCCGCTACAAACGGCTGACAATCCGTATTCCCGCGGATCTTGCCGAGGCTTTTTATGCCTGCTGCGAGGCGGATGATGTTCGTCCAAGCGATTGGGTGCTCAACCGCATTTTTGAGTATGCGCGCGGAAAAGTGGATCTGAAAGTCGTAAATTATCAGGGCTTTTTGTTTGATTGGACGGATCTTGTCGCGGGTATGGATCCTGTTCTTTATGCGCAGCTGCGCAATACTCTGCCCAGCGATATCACCAACGAAGAATTTTTGGAGCAGTACGGTGAAATAGACCCATCTATCTATGAGATTATCGACCCGTTCGGCGCGCCTGTCGGTTCGTCAGATGAGGAAGAATAAACCATTCTTATTTTATAGGAGGACTATTACATGAAAAAATTTGTTTGCACCATCTGCGGTTATGTGTACGAGGGAGAAGCCGCCCCGGAATTTTGCCCCCAGTGCAAAGCCCCTGCGTCCAAATTCATCGAACAGAAATCCGATGAAATGACATGGGCCGCCGAACATGTGGTCGGCGTTGCCAAAGATGTGGATCCCGAAATTGTGGAAGGTCTGCGCGAGAACTTCAACGGCGAATGCTGCGAAGTCGGTATGTACCTTGCCATGGCCCGCGTCGCTCACCGTGAGGGCTACCCCGAGATCGGCCTGTACTGGGAAAAAGCTGCTTATGAAGA
>CAKQGD010000058.1 GCA_934232845.1 uncultured Oscillospiraceae bacterium | reverse complement strand
GGCTCGAAAAAGCCCGGAAACGGTTGATGCGCCTGGCTTTGCGCCAGACGCATCTATACCGGTAACTCTTTATGGCGGAGAAGGAGGGATTCGAACCCTCGAACGGCTTATGACCGTTACACGATTTCCAATCGTGCGCGCTCGACCAGCTACGCGACTTCTCCACATAGTTGCTCAAGATATCATTTTATATCTTATCTTTTTATTCGCAGAACGCTTTCCTATTATAGGCCAAAGAGCCACATTTGTCAACAGTTTTTTCCGTCGGGACAAATAATTGTTTTGATAAATGAAAAAAAAGAGCAAAGACTATTCTATGAAAATTCCGACAGGAGGCTGACCATGTCAAAGCAAAAAAACACAACGCCCCGCGACCGTATGACCGGCTGCTTTTCAGAGGATACCGCTCTGCTCGACTCCATGCTGCGTGTCAGTGAAAGCTTTGATCTCGTCGCGCGGGATTTAGAGTTTGCCGGAAAAAAAGCACGTCTCTACTTTGTAGACGGCTTTGCAAAAGATGATACAATTCTAAAACTAATTACTTCGCTTGAGGGTGTAACGCCGGAAGATGCCGACGCATGTGCCGATGCCGCACAGCTTGCGAACCGCTATATCCCCTACCTCGAAGTCGAAACAGAGAGCAGCTTCGAAAAGCTGGTTTCCCAAATTCTTTCCGGCCCCCAAGCATTGCTGATCGAAGGCTTTTCAAGTGCAGTCTTAATTGACGCAAGGGAATATCCTACCCGTTCTCTTCAAGAGCCGGAAAATGACCGTGTCCTTCGCGGCGCGCGGGACAGCTTTTCCGAGACGCTAATCGTCAATACTGCGCTGCTGCGGCGTCATATCCGAAGCCCCGGCCTGACCGTCTGCCACTATACGATCGGCAAGGTCTCCTGCACGGACGTCGCCGTTGTCTATCAAAAGGACCGGGTCGATCCAAAGCAGCTTGCCGCGATGGAGGCAAAGCTCTTCGCGCTGTCGCTGCGCTCGCTCACAATGGGACAGGAAAGCCTTGCGGAGGCGCTGATCGGCCGCGCCTGGTACAATCCCTTTCCAAAGGTGCGCTACACCGAGCGTCCCGACACCGCCGCCGCGACCGTCAACGAGGGCGGGATCATCGTGATCGTGGATGCAACGCCGTCCGCCATGATCCTGCCGACCGGATTTTTCGATTTCTTTCAGGATACAAACGATTATTACTTCCCCCCGCTGATCGGCAGCTATCTTCGTCTGACGCGGTACCTCATCTACTTTCTGACGCTGATGCTGACGCCGACCTGGTTTCTGCTTGTGAAAAATCCGCACTGGGCTTTTTCGCAGCTGGACTTTATCCGGATCGAGGAGATGAACGGCGTTCCTCTTCTCATTCAGCTATTGATCATCGAGCTGATCATCGACTGTCTGAAGCAGGCGGCGCTCAATACGCCCTCCGCGCTCGGCAGCTCCTTTTCCGCCGTCTCGGCGTTGATCCTGGGGGAATTTGCCGTCTCCGCGCACTGGTTCGTCGAGCAGGTGCTTCTTTATATGGGGTTTGTCGCCGTCGCCAACTTTGCGCAGCCGAGCTTTGAGCTCGGCTATGCGTTCAAGCTCTGCCGCATCCTGATGATCGTGCTCGTCGCGGCGTTCAATGTCTGGGGGTATCTGGGCGGTGTGCTGATCATCACTCTGCTGATCGCCTCCACACCCACTGTCACCGGACAAAGCTACCTCTACCCTCTGATTCCCTTTGACGGAAAAAAGCTGCGCCGATTGATTTTTCGTCAGCGCATCACGCGCGAAAATTCCTGATAAAAGCTGTCTGCCGCAATATACAGATCCCGGCGAATGGTCATTCATCCGCCGGGATCGAGAAAACAGGCGTCCGAAAGCGCCGATTTCCTTTTTGGGCATTCAGTGCTTTGATTTTTTATACCGGGAAAATCCGCCGCACAGAACCAATGCAAGGCAGAAAACGTAGATCGCCGTAAGCATAACGGGATTTTCCACAAAGGCGTCGCGCACGATCTCGAAAATGCGCGGCCCCGCCTGCGTGCTTTTGCCGCTGCCGACCGCCAGCGCCGCCTTAGAGCCGAATCTGCCGGCCCAGTTGTTGCCGTCATCGGGATGATAGACGACCAGCTCCGGGTTTGCCAGATGAAACAGCCCTTTGCTGGAATTTCCCTGCTCGTACATTTCAAGCGAATATTTCTGCACCGTCACTTCTTTCAGGCTCGAGCAGTTGTTAAATGCGCCTGAGCCGATCACTTCAAGATTTTCGGGCAATGTGACAGATTCAAGGGAGACGCAGTTTGCAAACCAACCCTGACCGATCTCCGGCAGGCTGACAAAGTCAATCGTTTCAAGCGACGTGCAGTTTGCAAACGGATCGCCGAGGCTCCAAACCGTATGCTCACTGACCGCGTAAAGCTCCGGGCAGTCGATCACCAGCGTTTTCAGCTGCTCGCAGTTGCGAAATGCGCCGATTGAAAGCACCTCCAGCGATTTCGGCAGCGTGACGGATTCAAGCGCCGTACCCGCAAAGCTCCATGCGCCGATCGAGGTGATGCCGTCCGGCAGGTTCACTTCTCTCAGAGAGGTGCAGTTATTAAATGCAAACCGTCCGATTTCCTTCATGCTGTCCGGCAGCGTCACGCTCGTGATATCTTTATAGGTATCCCGTCTTTCGCAGGAAAAAGCGTCGCCGGAAATCGTGCTGACGGGAAATCCGGCGATTTTCTCCGGGATCACAAGCGCGCCGTTTTCGATTCCGCTGCGGTCAAACATTCCGTCGATCGCGACGGTGTCATCGTCGAGAAGATGCCACTCGAAGCCCTGCGGGTCGGCGGAGTACAGCACCAGCTCGCCGACTGCGCCGTCCGCGGATACCGCACGGATCACGGTGCTGCCGTCGCCGGTCGCAACGACCGTACCGTCGGTATCGACGGCCGCCACCGTGAGGTCAGAGCTCGACCATGTGACATGAGAAAGATCCGCTCCGCCAAAGGCCGTCAGGCGGATCGGCGTGCTGACCTCTCCGACCGACAGGAAGGTCTCCTTTGTCGGAAGGTGCAGCAAAAGCCGCTTTTCTCCGCTGTCGGTATTCCATTCCCGCAGAGTCGGCGTATAGCGCAGGCCATTTTCAAAATCCCAGCCATACGCGTTTGCGGGCGCGTACAGATTTTTCAGCTTCGGGCCGACAAACGATACCGAAAAGCCATCCTCTCCGATGGGATGATTTCCCTCAAAATAAAGCGATTCCACATCGGAAAACCAGTAATGCATCCCTGTGACGGACTGCGGAATGACCAGCGTTTTCAGCTTGGGGCATTCCAAAAACGCGCTGTTCGTCCATCCGAGCTTTCTCAGCGTCCGGGGCAGCGTCAGGCTTGACAGTTCGGCACAGCCCGAAAACGCCCCGCCCTCAATCACAATCAGCCCCTCCGGAAGGTCGAGAGACTCTATGGCCGACCTGGAAAACGCCTGCTCGCCGACCCTTGTGAGCTTTGCAGGGAAAATGATCTCCTTGAGACCCGTACCGAGGAAGCAGCCCTCTGTGATCTCGGTGACCGCGCAGGCGGAGAGATCGATGCTTTCGATCGGCTGTCCGGCAAACGCAAAATGTCCGATCGTGTCAACGGACGCCGGGATCCTGATCGAGCGCATCGCCGCTTTTTCCTCTGTCGGATTTTCTTCGTCGGTCAGACGCTGTTTTATGGTAAGCAGCTCGCCGACGTTCTCTTTGTGTCCCGCTTTGGCGGAATTCCCCTCCGTCATCCAATAAAACGCATAGCCGCCGATCTCTTTGAGCCCGTCGTTGCAGACGATCTCCTCCACCGCGCTGTAAGCGAACGCCGCCGTTCCGACGACCTCCACGTTTTTTCCGAAAAGGACTTTTTTGTACTGCGAACGGGCAAACGCATATTCTCCGATCGTGCGCACCGTATCCGGGATAACGAACGTCTCTTCTCCCCGCGCGGCACCGGCAAAGAGCAAGGTCGTCTTGTCGGCGTTATAAAGCGTTCCGTTTTCCGAGGAAAAGACGGAGTTTCCTTTTTCCACGTTGATCCGAAGATTTTCACACCAGGAAAAGGCATTGCGGTTGATCTCCGTTACCGTGGCGGGGATCGTGATTTCCTTTAAAGAGACGCACTGGCTAAACGCTTTGCTGCCGATCCCCTGCAGGTGCGAAGGCAGTATCACACTTTCAAGGCTGCCGGCGTCCTCAAACGTCTCGGCGTTGATCGTCAGGATCGTATCGGGAAGCGTGACCGAGCGAAGGTTCCGCGAAGCAAGCGACCTCCTTGACAGATTGGTCACCGGCTTGCCCTCGATCTCTTCCGGAACGTTGATAAAATCCGCATCCCGTTCGCTCGAAGTAATCGTGACGCCGGACTCTCCCACAATATAGTCAAGCTGCCACAGGCTGGCGTCCGGGTAAAAGTCCAGCGTCGCCGTATAATCCGGCGACCGCTCGCCCTCCGGATCCTCCGCGTAAAAACAGAGGACGAAGGTCTGCTTTTCTCCGTCCGCTCCGTCCTCTCCGTCCTCTCCGTAGGAAAAGCTGTAATCCGCCGGGACCGCCTGTGCTTCCTCACCGTTGACCGACACATAAAAGGTCAGTTCTTCTCCCTCGGGGTCAAAAAAGCACGTGGAAAAATCGAACGAATAGCTTCTTCCGTAAGAGTATACCTGTTGAAGCTGCGGATTGGCCGCCCTGATATCCGAAGTAAAAAGCGGCGGTTCGTTTTGCGGCATCGGGCGCGGCGCATCCAGATCGGAAAAGTCATTGTAGGCGGTTTTTCCGTTTAAAAAGCGATCATACGCCACCAACGCCGGAAAGCAAAAATGAGATGTCGCGACATTCCTCTCCACCTCGCCTTCAGCAGGCTTTTGATAGTAGGAATTGTACTCCAAAAACGTGTAGGCGGTTTCTCCGTTTACCTCGGAGAGGGGGACGAATTTGCCGTTTTCGTCGCACAGACTCTCTAAAAGGCGGGCGATCAGCGTCTTGCCGTCCACCAACAGGGAGATCGGCTCCGTTTCACCCGGCGGCGTCCACAAGGCGGAATCCGGCGAGATTTGGCAGATACTGAGCGTCTGGACCAAATTGCCCTGCCAATAAGCGCCCTGTCTTTGAAGCTCTGCATCGATCACGCCTTTGAGCGCGGCTTTCCATGCGCTGTCCGCATCTTCATTTCCTTTTCCGACAAAGCGGTACAGTCCACGCGCCGCACGGTGCAGCAGCTCATAATCGACAAACGAGTCGTCCAATTCTTTGAAGATCCTTTTTTTCAGTATGGGAAAAAAGGTATTCTGTTCCTCTTTCGTGAGGGTAAAAATACCTGCGTTTACATTTTCAAGGTAGATTACCGTATCCGTCAGAGAAGAGCTTTCGGAGATTTCGGGCCTGATCGTAACTCCCCACAACTCTGACAGATAGGTAATGTATTCCGGAGATTCCCCCATTGCCCGCAAGAGCACGGATGCCTGCGTATCCGCAGAGGAATGGCCGGTCCCGCTGTGCATCAGAGAAAGAACGGAATCATGGCAAGCGCTGATCAGGCCGTTTTCAAGCCCCGCACGGCCGGAGCGCAAAAGAGCCAGCACGGTTTTGCGATCAAGATAATCGACCGCCAAATAATAGTCTCTTGACGGGTTTTCCAATGCGGTACGGACAAGTCCATCGACAATATTTCCGATCTGCTCGGGCGTCGCCGTCTGGGACGGCGACACGGTCTGCGTCTGCGGTTCTTCTTTCTCTTCTTCTGCAAAACAGAAGTACGGGCAAAGCAGCGCAAGGATCAGAAACACGCACAGCAAAGAGCGGATTTTTTTCTTCATGTCAGACTCCTTTCAGGAATGCGCAAAACCGGCGGATGCGCTATTGCATCCGTCGGTTATTGCGAAAAACAGGGAGGTCTCAGCTCTCCTTCTTAGACTTCTGGTATCTGCGGTAGCCGGAGGCACCGATGATACCGAGAAGGATCAGGAGCAGAAGCAGGGAAATAAGCGGGTTCGCCTTGACGGCGTTCGTCACCACTTCCCACACGGCCTTGAAGCCACCGCCGCCGCCCTCGCTGCTCTCCTGACCGGAGGGCAGATCCTCGGGCGCAACCGTCGTCTCAGCCGCGTTATCCTTTGCAGGCTCCGTCTCATCCTTGAGGCTTGCGGTCGTGACCTCCTGAGAGTCGAGCCACGTCGGGAAGGTCAGCTCCGTGCCGGAGGTCTCCCACTCGACATAGAGGCGCTTCGCGAGGCCCGCCAAGCTGTCCGCATAGCGGTTCAGGATCTCCGCCACCTGCTCGGCGGTAAGCGAGGAACCGCCGTTTCTCAGCCAGTCGGAGAAGGTCTGATCGCGCTCTTCGGAGAAGTACTCCGTCAGCGCGGTGCGCAGTGCGCCGGAAAGCGCGCCCGACATACCGGTGTTGGAGTTGAGACTGTCAAGCAGTGTCTTTGCGGTTGCGAAGGATTCTTCATCCTTCTTTTCCGCTGCCGCAGCGGTCATCCGGTCGATGCTGCTGCGGACCAGCTCAGCGAGAATCGAATTATTGCTGTCGAGCCACTCGGCAAAGGTCTGGTTGCTGCCGGAGGCTTCCCAGGCTGCGTGCGCGAGCTTGACAAGGCTCTTGAGGTCAAAGTCGACCTCCATGCCGCTGCCGGGCTGGATTGCGTCGTCGTCACCGTCATCGGAATCGCCGCTGCCGGTGCCTTCGCCCTGGCCCTGGCCGCCGCCGGTACCGCCGCCGCTGCCGCCGCCGTCACCGGGGCCGTCATCGTCGCCGGAGCCCTTCTTCTGGAAGTTGACCGTGATCGTGACCATCTTCGCGGGCATGATGAACTCCGTGCCGTTTGCCATAGAGATGGCGCTGCCGGTGCCCTCGACGCGCTTCGCGCTGCTGAGATACCAGCCGTCATCCGCCTCGCAGGTGAAGGTGATCTTTTCGCCGCCCTGCAGGTAGAGTTCGCCTGCGGGATCGCCGCTCTCGGTCTTGATCGCTGCCGTACCTTCGCCGTTGACCTTTACCATTGCGATGTAGTACGGCGGCTGACCCCAGACGGGATGGTTGTAGTCGACGCCGTCGACGTCGCTGCGCTTATCGTCGCCCCACGTCCAGACGTTTTCGGTGCCGTTGAGCAGCGCTGCCGCGCGCGGAGTTACCTTGATGTCCGCTTCGCTGACCGCATACGCGCCGTTACCGTCTCTGTCATCCGTCAGCGTGCTGCCCTCGGGCTTGTAGTAGCAGTTGGCCATAAGCCTCTCCGTCTGCCCATACGCCGCCGCAATGCCGCCGATCCTTTCACCGCCGGACAATGCGCCGCCATACCAATAGCAGGACTTGATCTCGCCACCGTTACTGCTGTGACCGATGAGACCGCCGACATAGCCGACGTTTTCGTTTGCGGTCACAGAGCCTTCGAGCATATAGCTGTTTTTAACACTCGCATTTCTTTCTAGCGATCCTACCAGACCGCCGAGGCAGGAGTTATTCGTTTCCGGCCGGGTCTCCATATTCAGCGAGACGCTGCCGCCATTATAGCAGGAGTCGATCACCGGGCCATTGTAGCTTCTGCCGGCCAGACCGCCGACACAACCGTCTACGGTAACGGAGGCTTCAACATCGCCATAATTATAGCAATGGGTCATCGATACGGGAAGAGTCGTTGTCGAGCCCGTGGCCGACTCCAGTTTTCCGGCAAGGCCGCCGACATAAGCATACCCGCAGCCTGTCGATGTGACCTTACCTCTGTTTGTGCAGTTCTCCATAAAGGAGCCAGGACCCACATCGCCTCCGCCGCCCTTTGGAGACGCCCACAGGATAGCGGCGATTCCGCCCGCATAAGAGTAATTTCCGGAATTATTGATTGCACCGGGCACAGAATAAATCGCACCGGTATTTTCAAACCCGCGGATCGTGATCGACATCGCAGTTGCAAGATTGCCGGAGCATCCGCCTGCAATGCGGCTGCAAATGGAACCGGAGTTTTTGCAGTTTTCGATCAAGAATTGCGTCGTAGTATAGTTGCCGGCGCCGCTGGAGGCGAAGATACCGCCCGCACAGCTCGGCGCGCTGATGTCGCCGCTGTTTTCACAAGAGGTGATCGTAGAAGTTTTACTGCCGGTATTGCCGCTTCCGAAAATACCGCCTGCGACGCCGCTGTTTTCTTCGATCACAAGCTCTCCGGTATTAACGCAGTTGGAGAAGGTCTCAACGCCCCCAACTGTGCCCGCAATACCGCCGATCGACGGCAAGCCGGTTTTATCAATCGTATTTTCTTCTCCCTTTTTGACATGGATGGAGCCGTTATTGGCAAGATTGTCGGCCGTAGCTCCGGACCAGTCAAGTCCTCCGGCAATACCACCGATCGCGTTGCCCGAATAAAGCACATCATAGTCGATGCTGCCGGTAAAGGTCAGATTCGACAATTTCACTTTACCCGCCGAACCAATCAGTCCGCCTGTTGCCGCCGGAGCGATCTCGCCGGAAATCGACACCGAGGAGGACGAATCGTGGATATGGCGCGCCATATATGCGTATTCCACAAGCGGAGCGAGATATCCGGTTCCGGTGTCAGAGCTGCGCATGGTGCCTGCCAGCTTAAAGTGGTGCAGCTCCGTGTCCGGACCAATTAGCTCAAAGAAACCGTTTTGCGCCTTGTCGAACGTGATGGTATATCCCGCGCCGTCAAACGTACCGGCAAACGCATCTCCGGAGGTAGAGGCTCCGATGCCCTTCCAGCTTTCGTCCAGCGTCAGATCGGTACCAAGTGCAAAGAAATAGCCCTTGTAGGTGTTGTACGCGATCGTGATGCTTTCGTTAAAGTCGGAGAGCAGCTCATATACCGTAAACTCGACCTCACCCGCGCCGTTCTTTTTATCCTCAAAGACAAACGGGTTTTCGGCAGAATCCGCCACATTGTGGATGAACATATTGGTCGTTTCCCAATGTGCATAGAGCGTCATGCTGCCCTCGACCGTATCGGTTTCGAAATCCCATGCGTTTTCAGACGCACGGCTCGGATACCAGCCGGTAAAGCGGCGGTATTCGTAGTACGGGCTCTCCCACGTCGGATCGGTCGGCTTCGTTACAAGATCACCGATCGAAACGATCTGTGTTTCGGGAACCGCACTGGTCTTTGCGCCCTCTGCGGCGTTGAGGTTAAAGCGCACGCGCACTTCGCCTTCGTGCAGCCAGCCCGCATAGAGCGTCATGTCGCCCGTTACGGCAGAGGCAAAGTTATAGGGCTTTGTGCATTCCTCGTCCGTATACCAGCCGTCAAAGACCCAGGCCTTTGCGTCGCTGTCGGTCTTGTCGCGAGTCGGATCGGCAGGCTTTGCAACCTGATGTCCGCTCTTGACCGATACGGTCGCAGTGCCGCTAAGCGTGCCTCCGTTCGGGTCAAAGGTCACGGTGTGGGTCGTGCCGGGATAGTAAAGGGCAAATTCCACATTTGCGCTGAGATCCTTTGCAGGCATTGCAAAGTCAAGAGACTTGGCGTCCAGACCGCCCGCACTCGTGACTTCGTTATCGTCGCCGTCGCGGATCTCCGCGAGCTTGAGGACGTAGTTGCCCTCGTTGGGAGTAAAGGTGATGGAGACCTGCTCATCCTTTTCCAGATAGAGATCGGTCGGATCCTTTTCTTTCTGCGCGGTCACAGAGCCTTCGCCCGTCACGGAGAAGAGCAGTCTGTACTGCGGCTGCGGACCCTTTGCAGGCTCGATCGGAGCAGGATGGTTGTCGAGCAGTCCGGGACGGCCGTTTGCGTCGTCCTGTCCCCAGACGTCAAGGCGTTCACCGCTCTGCGGGTCGTGGTCAAGCAGCCACGCCAGCTTGCCGCTGATGAAGTCCTCGATGCTCACAGCGATCGCAGTCGCGGTATCGCCGATGGCGTCGATCACGTCCTTGAGGCCGCCGACCGCCGTGCCGAGGTAGTAGCAGAACTTATTGTTCGAGAAATTGCTGCCGGAGATCGCGCCGGTATTCTGCAGGATATCCTGATTTTCCGCGATCATGCTGCCGCTGTTATACGAGCAGGTGATGGACGCCGTGCTGTCCGTATAACCGCTGATGCCGCCCATGCTGAAGACCAGACGGCTGAGCCTGTTTTCCGGCACGTTGTGTTTGCCGGTGGACGTCAGCGTACCGGTGTTATAGCAGCAGT
>CAKQGD010000057.1 GCA_934232845.1 uncultured Oscillospiraceae bacterium | reverse complement strand
GTACCCGAAGTACAGGAGGAAGCCGCCGCGACCGTCTCTGTACCCGAAGTACAGGAGGAACCCGCCGCGACCGTCTCCGTGCCCGAAGCGCGGGAAGAACCCGCCGTGACCGTCTCTGTACCCGAAGCACAGGAAGAACCCGCCGTGACTGTTTTTGCCGAGGGCTCATCCTTTGCGTCGCAGGTACTGCCCCTTGTACAAGAGGCGGTCGAGCAGGCGGCGCGGCAGGCACTGCCGGAGACCGGCTCGCCCGTCGAAACCTTTCCCGTCTTTCACGGCCGTGTCGGCCGCATCTGCGGCGCTGCCGGTCTTTTTACCCCGGCCCCCGCGCTGGCGCAGATTTTTCCCGACCGCATGGAGAAAACCGGTGCACGCATGCGCTTTACCGCATTTCTCAATCCCGGCGCACCCGACGCTGCCCGCTGTCAGCGCTGTCTGTGCGCCGCAATCGACGGCTGGGACGCGGCCCTGCCCGCTTTTCTGACACCGGTGTCCTTCACGGGAAACGAGACGCTGCGCGCCCGCTTTGAGCAGAGTGCCCTCGCCGACCCGGAAAGCGGGCTCTGCTCTCCCGAGTTCTTTTGGGAGACGGTCTGTGCCGCGCCGGAGTCGCTGCTTGCGGTACGGCACCTCTACAGCGACAGGGGCACGCCCGCGAGCTGGCGTGCGGTCGAAGCCTTTACTCCGCCTCTTGTCTGGGACACCGCCCAGGGCCGCCTGCTGGCAAGATGCCGTTTTTCTCCCTCGGAGAGCGCGCGTCCCCTCTCCCGGCTTGAAGCCGAAGAGCTGTGCGGGGCGGACAGCGATGCCCTGACACGCGATCTCTGGCTTGCTCTGAAAAACGGGGAGCGCCCCGTCTGGAGCCTTTTCGCGCAGCTCGTCTCCCCAAAGGAAGAGCTCTGCGACCCTGCCGTTTTGTGGGAGGAGGAAGAAGAGCTTTTGCTCGGCACCCTGACGCTGACAAGAAACGTACCCGTCGAGACCGCGCGCGCCTGGCGCATGGCGGCGCGCGCCGCGAAGGGCACCGCCCCCCACAGGCCGAACGCCTTTGCCGATCTGACTGAAGCGAAGCGCCGTCTGCTCGCCGAGAATCTTGTCCCGGATCTGCAGCGCCTGCCCGCCGGCCTGCTCGAGCGCGTGCTGATGCTCTTTTCCAAAGAGGATCTCGCACTCGGACAGATGCTGACCTCGGCGCTGGAGGAATGAAAGCGATGCGCCGCGGACCGTTCGTCTGTCTCTCTGTGACGGCGCGCGCGGCATTCTGCCTGTTTGCCGCGCTGCTGACAGCGGGCTCGGCGGCGCTGTTTTCCCCCGCGGGGGCAGCCGAGCCGGACGGACTTCTTCCGGTCATCATGTACCACAGCGTGCTGCGCGACCCGGACCGCGCGGGCAGCTACGTCGTTTCTCCCGACACGGTCGAGGCGGATTTTCGCTTTCTGCGGGAAAAGGGCTACCGCTCTCTCACCGCGCGGGAGGCTGCCGCCCTTGCCGCCGCCGGAAAGGAATTTCCCGAAAAAAGCGTAATGATTACCTTCGACGACGGCTTTCTCAACAATCTGACCTATGTACTGCCGCTGCTTGAAAAATATGACTTCAAGGCGGTCATCGCCGTGGTCGGCTCCTACAGCGAGCAGTACTCCGACACGCCCGACCCAAACCCCGCCTACGCCTATCTCAACTGGGAGGAGATCTGTGCGGCCGCGTCCTCGGGGCGCGTCGAAATCGCAAACCACTCCTACGCGATGCACCGCGAGTGGCCGCGCAAAGGATCCTCCCGCCTGCGCAAAGAGAGCGCCGAAGCCTACGCGGACGCTTTTCGCCGGGACGTTTCCCGCACACAGGAACTTCTCTGCGAACACTGCGGCATCATCCCCACCACATATGCGTATCCCTTCGGCAGCATAGGAGAGGGCTCCGGCGCGCTGCTCTCCGAAATGGGCTTTACCGCGGCGCTCACCTGCACCGAACAGCTCAACGCCTGCGAGCAGACCGAAGACGGTCTTTTGCTGCTGGGACGCTTTAACCGGCCGAGCGGCATTTCCACGGAAAAATTTATGAAAAAATTGGGGATTTGTTCATAATCGTTCACAGTTCCTCCGTGCATTTTCCACGCGGCTGTGGTATACTTTTCCCGTAAGATGGACAAAAATCAAATGGAACAAAGGAGGAGAATCCCATGGCTCTGGAAAACGTAAAAAGACTCGTCACAAACGTGGCGTCCACCACCGTTAAGAAGGCGGGGGAACAGGTCAAGATCACCCGTCTCGAGCTTTCAAAAAACAGCGTAGAAAAGGAAATTGAATCCCTTTACGCCGAAATCGGGCGCTGCTGCTACGCTAAGGTAAAATCCGGCGAACAGCTGGGCGAATCCGTCGCGGCCTACTGCGCCGAGATCGACGAGCTGGCGCGCCGCATCGCCCGCATCGAGAACGAAATCTCCGCGCATAAGTTAGAGCGCGACGGCGCCGAATACCGGTTTGACACGGCCGCCGCCGAGAGCGCCGTTGAAATTCCGATTGAGGACATTCACGCTGCGCCTCCCGCCGACGCCGCCGAATGGCGGGAAACTCTCGCCGACGAAGCGGCCGAAACCGCTTCCGCACAGCCGGAGAGCGCCCCGGACGCGGACGGTCCGCATCCCGGCGCACCCGCCGAGGATCCCGTACACGCGCCCGAAGGTCCCGCCTCAGCCGACTGAGCACAGAAAAATCCCGCTTCAAAACGGTTCTGCAGCCGTTTGAAACGGGATTTTTTCATAGAAAAGCCGCCGGCTTCGCCGGTAAAGACGCCGCGCGGTAAGGTCTGCCCCATCGCCGAAAGAATCCGCCGGTGGTAACTTTTTCGGCGCAGGAACGAAGAGAGAAACGCGCCTCTCCCTTTTCAAGCCGCTTCGTCCGGCGTCATCGCTTTGCGGACCGGGCGGGTTCCTGTACGGACAAAACCAAAATAGATGCGAAGATCAGCGCCATTCCGGCGGCCTTGCCCGGCGTCATCGGCTCGTGAAACACCGTGATGCCGATGAGCGCGCCGACCGCGGGCTCCACCGCGGCGAGAATGGCCGCGCGGCCCGTTTCCACCCCGGAAAGTCCCTTTGTATACAGCAGGTACGGCAGCACGCAGGCAACCAGCGCGATGCCCAGCACCGCGAAGATCCCCGACGGACAGAGCGCCGCCGAAAACGGCGCGCCGCCTTTTTCAAACAGGCAGCCGATGAGACTGCCCGCCGCGGCGAATGCAAACGTCCACACCGTGATGGTCATCGTGTCGTATTTCCGCAGCGCGACACGGCCGAAAATACTGTACAGCGCATAGCCGAGGCCCGCGCCCAGTCCCAGCAGAACGGCACGCGCACCGATGGTCTCTCCCGAAGAGAAAAGCCCTGCCACCAGCACACAGCCGAGAATGGTCAGCGCCAGCGCGATCAGCTTGCGGCGGGTAAGCGCCTCGCCGAAAAAGACGGCGGACAGCACCACCACAAAGACCGGCGAGGTGTACAGCAGCACCACCGCGACCGACACGCCCGACGCTGCGATCGCGCCGAAATAACACCAGTTGAAAAACAAAAGACTGAGCACCCCCGTGCCGAAAAACAGCGGCCAGTCGCGCGCGCGGATGCGCAGGAGCGCGGGCTTTGTCGCGGCCAGAAACGCCGCGAGCAGCAAAAATGCCGCCCCGGTGCGCAGTGCCACCGCCTGAAAAGACGAAAATCCCAGCGCCGTCAGCGTCTTGAGAAACAGAGAGATGCAGCCCCACAGCGCACCCGCCGCGAGGATCATCAGAGAAGATCTTTTGCGGTTCATAAAAATCCGCTCCCTTGATTCGATTTCAGCGAATTCTATTGTAGCAGAAAAACGAAAAATGTCGACCGAAAGTTTCAAGTTCTTTTTCTCTTGGCAGAACCGCCGCGCCGTGATAAGATAGAAAGCGGAAAGGAAGGGACCTTTATGCCGAAAACAATGACGAAAGAAGAGCTCTATGCCGTGCCTCTGACGGACGAGGACGCACAGCTTCGCGTCGCGTGCGCGCTGGCCGCGCGTGACGAGCCGCAGCGCCGCGAGGAGCTGATCGCCCTGACCCGCCGGATGTATCTGACCGCGCCCGGAGACGACCGCGCGCTGGAATGGGCCGTGTGGCAGCTGATGGCGACCGGCGCGCTCGACAAAAAAGAGACCTTCTTCTATCAGAAAGGCGCTGGAACGGATGCGTTTTTGATTCATGCTTCCGAACAGCTTGAGGCGCTGATGAAGGAAAATACTTTGAATCTCAAAAGCGCGGCTCCGCTTCTGCCCGTGCTCAACTCCTCCGGTCTGCAGAAGCTCTCTCTGCTTGCGGCAAACGACCGGCGCCGGCGCGCCGACGAGGCCCGCGTGCGCTCGGTCTTTTACGACGACTGCCGCTGAACCCATTGTTTTAAAAAGTCCTTCCCCGCCGGGGGAAGGACTTTTTTCATCGAGAAGCTCACCATGCCCAAAAAAAGCAGAAGCTTTTTTCTTTGAGAAAAAACGGGCGGCCTGTTTTCACCTTGATACAATCGTTTGACGATAATATATAATTAAGCCGTATCAATCGCTTTTTTCTGTTTTTTCTCTTAAAAAACTGCCGCGTTCTTTCTTTTTCGGAGCAAAGGATTTTTCTTTCTCCGCATTTTTAACGAAATTTTTCGACGGAACTTTTGAAAGCGACTTTTTTCTTTTAAAAACAATATAAAGGATCTGTTAAAATAATTAGAAATCATTTATTTAAGACAATTTTAGACTGCCACACCTATTTACATTTATAAGTTGTCAGTGTACAATAAAGGTATTCAAAAAAGGAAGGGATTCCCAATGGAAACGAAAACCGCTCCCCTCTCTCCGCAGTACCTGCAGATCGCCCGCGACCTCGCGGGGCGCATCGCACGCGGTGACTTCGCAGAAGGCAGCCGCATCTACGGCCGCTCTCTGATTGCCTCGGAATATAAGGTGTCTCCCGAGACGATCCGCAGGGCGCTGCGCCTTCTTGCGGACAGAAAAGTCGTCGAGGTGCGCCCGCAGAGCGGCGTGGTCGTGCTGTCCGCGGACAGCGCGCGCCGCTGCGTGGAAAGCTTTGGAGAATACGACGACGCCCGCGCTCTGCAGGAAGAGCTTCTCTCTCTGATGCAGCGCCAGCAGGATCTTCTCCGCCGCACGGCCGAGGTTACCGCAGCCCTCGCCCGGGCGCAAAGCGCGTTTTCCTCAAGCGCCCCCCTTCCGAATTACGAGGTCCCCGTGCCGGAAAATTCGCCGCTTTTGGGAAAAAGCATCGGCGAGGTGATGTTTTGGCAGCATACGGGAGCCACCATCGTCGCCATCCGGCGCGGCCCCGCCGTGATTCTCTCGCCCGGCCCGTACGCCGAGCTGTACGTGGGAGACGTCCTTCTCGTCGCGGGGGCCCCCGCCGCCGCCGAGGCGGCCGCCCGTCTGGTTTCTGTAAAGGAGGAGAAGCAAGCATGATCCGATTTGAACACGTCAGCAAAAGCTATGGAAAAACACCCATCCTACGCGATCTGAATTTTGAGATCCCGCAGGGAGCGTTCGCCGTTTTGATCGGCCCGTCCGGCTGCGGAAAAACCACCACGCTCAAGACGATCAACCGCCTGATCGAGCCGGATTCCGGCAAGATCTTTGTCAACGGCAAAAATGCCGCCGATACGGATAAGGTCGAACTGCGCCGCCATATCGGCTACGTCATTCAGCAGATCGGCCTGTTTCCCAACATGACGGTCGCGCAGAACATCTGCGTCGTGCCGCGTCTGCTCAAATATGACAAAGAGCGCTGCGCCGCCCTCGTGCCCGAGCTGCTGCACATGGTCGGCATGGAAAAATACGCCGACAAATATCCGTCGGAGATTTCCGGCGGCCAGCAGCAGCGCATCGGCGTGCTGCGCGCCTTGGCCGCGGATCCGCCCATCGTGCTGATGGATGAGCCGTTTTCCGCGCTCGACCCGATGACCCGCGAGAGCCTGCAGGACGAGGTCAAAAGCCTGCAGCAAAAGCTCGGCAAAACCATCGTGTTCGTCACCCACGACATGGGCGAGGCGCTCAAGCTGGCCGACGTCATTCTCTTTCTCGACAAGGGCGAGCTCGTGCAGGCCGCCTCTCCCGAAGAGATGCTCGAGCACCCCGCCAACGATCTGGTGCGCAGCTTTTTGGGCAAGCACGCGGGCGAATCCTCCGCCCCGTCGAAGGTCGAGTCCTTTATGCGCTCCAACGTCTATCGTGTGCGTTCCGACCGCGGCGTGCTCGAATGTGCCGAGCGCATGGCCAGAAGCGGCGTAGACACCCTGATTGTGACCGACGCGCAGAAACGTTACGCCGGCACCGTCTCCATCGGAGACATCCGCCGCTGGGGACGAGAGCTCAAGAGCATCGAGCCGATCGTGCGGCAGACGGCGCGCACCGCCCGCGTGGGCGACGAGGCCAAGGAAAGCTTTGACTACTTGCTCGAGACGGGAGCGAACTATGTCGTTGTGCTCAATGAGGACGACACCGTGGCGGGCATCATCACAAAAACAAGCGTGGCCCGCTCGGTTGCCGAAAACCTCTGGGGGACCACGCCATGACCGCCCTGTTTGAAACGTACGGCGCGATGCTGGCGCGGGCCGTGGCCGTACACATCGGATATGTGCTGATTTCCGTCGCGGCAGGTTTTCTGCTCGGGATTTTGTTCGGCATTCTGCTGTCGCGCGTGCCGGGGCTTTCCGGCATTCTTCTGCCGGTTGTCTCTGTATTTCAGACCATTCCGGGGCTTGTGTTTATCGGCGTGCTGTTTCTCTTGGTCGGTATGCGCCCGGCCGCGGTTATCATCGCACTGTCGGTTTATGCGATGTTTCCCGTGATGAAAAACACCTGCACCGGCCTGCTCGGTGTAGAGAGCGGCTACCGCGAGGCCGCGCGCGGGTGCGGCATGTCCTCTCTGCAGTCGCTGCTGCAAGTAGAGCTGCCGCTCGCCATGCCGACCATCATCGCGGGCCTGCGGATGTCCGCCGTGTATACGATCAGCTGGGCCGTGCTCGCCGCCATGATCGGCATGGGCGGACTGGGAGATTTTATCTACCAGGGCACCAGCTCTAACAACAACACTCTGATTCTGCTCGGCGCGATTCCGGCGGCCGTTCTGGCCGTCGCCGCGGGCGAGGGGATCGACCGTCTGCAGCGGCGCGTCACGCCGCGCGGCCTTCGGCGGGAGGTGAGCGGCAAATGACCTGGTCTCTGATCGGCGAACATCTCTTTCTCGTATTGGCGGCGGGCATTCTCTCCGTCGCGGTAGGACTGCCGCTCGGTATGCTCGCCTACGTGATGCCGCGGCTTCGGCAGTTGATTCTGCGCATCGCAGACCTGTTTCAGACGATTCCGGCGCTCGCGCTGCTCGGCATTCTGATGGTTTTCTGCGGCGCGGGCAAGGTCACCGTCATTCTCGGCGTGACGCTCTACTCGCTGCTGCCCATCGTGCGCAACACCTGCCTCGGCCTGCAGCAGGTCGATTCCGGCGTGCGCGAGGCCGCGCGGGGCATGGGCATGAGCCCGGCGGCGCGCCTGCTGCGCGTCGAGCTGCCGCTGGCTTTTCCGACGATCTTTACCGGCATCCGCATCGCGGTTGTCAACGCCATCGGCACGGCGGTCTTCGCCGCCTTTGTCGGCGGCGGCGGCTTGGGCGGCGTGCTCAACCGCAGCATCCGCATTCAGGACATGGGACTTCTGATGCGGGGCACCGCGGCGCTCATGGTCATCGCGGTGCTGCTCGATCTGCTGATGGGCTCTCTGGAAAAGCGTCTCGCGGCGGGACGCCGCAGCCAAAAGCGCGTCTGGATTCCCGCGGCGCTCTTGGCGGCGCTGTTTGTATTCGTGCTGCCGTACGGCTTTTCAAACGCCGCGTCGGAAAATGAACTGGTGCTCTACGACGGCGACTACAGCGAAACGCAGCTCATCCATCACATGGTCAAAATGCTCGTCGAGGACAAGACGGAGCTGACGGTCTCCATCCGGGATCAGATGTCGCAGGTGAACAACTTCAAGGCGCTGACGGCCAAAAACGCCTCGTGCGATCTGATGGTCAGCTACGACGGCACGCTACTGACGACCTTTCTGCACAAAGACACCGCCGATGTTCCCGAGGGCGAGACGATCTACGGCTTTGCCAACCGCGCCGCGTCGGAGGAATACGGTGTGCATCTGCTGGGCAAGCTCGGCTTTGACAACACCTACGCCATCGCCGTGCCGGAGCCAATCGCCGAGCAGTATCAGCTTCGCACGGTCAGCGATCTGATTCCCGTCGCGGGCGGGCTGATTTTCGGCGCGGAGCATGAATTTTTCACGCAGGAGGGCAGCATGAAATTCGGCCCGTTCACCGCGTTTTACGGGCTGACGTTTGCCGATCACATATCGGTGGACGTAAGTCTCAAATACGCCGCGGTGGAAAGCGGCAACTTCGACGTGACGGAGGTATACGCCACCGACGGCCTCAACCGAAAGGCGAACCTGCGTGTGCTCGAGGACGACAAGAGCTTCTTCCCCGACTACAACGGCGCGCTGCTCGTGCCCGACGATTTGTTTGAGCGGTTTGCCGAAACGGCGCCCGAACTGCCCGAGGTTCTTGCCCTGCTCGAGGGGCAGATCTCCAACGACGACATGGTTGAAATGACGTATCAGGTCGACGTGCAGGGCCGCTCCGTAGACGACGTCGCGCACGAATTTTTGACCGCGCGCGGTCTGCTCGGATAAAACCGTAAAATAGCGAAATCCCGCCGAAGCGCAGGCCGCGCTTCGGCGGGATTTTTTAGGACGAAGCCATTCGGCGCGCCCTGCGGGCGATAAAGCCGAATGGCTGAGTGCGCCGTGGTCAAAACCGGCAGCGGCGAAGTTGCGCCGCGCCGCCTGCGGCGGAAGAAGCGGCGTAACTGAGAGCGCCGCAATCCAAAAAATCGAGCAGGCGAACAGCGCAAAGATTTTTTGGATAATTGCAAGAGGGCGAAGTTACGCCTCACTCCACAGCCAGAGGAGAGAACGACCCTTTCTATCCCGGCAAAAAGGACCGCAAAGATTGCTTGAGAGAACCCCTTTCGTATCTCTTTCTCCCAAATCCTCTCCCTTACACCGGTACAAAGGGCCCGCCCCTTAAAAAAGCCCTTACCGTTTTCCTCTGCCGCAAACCTCAAAAAAACGGTCTTGCCGCCATCCACGAAGTTTTCCAGCGCCGCCCGTTTTTTGCAAAGCCGGTTTCTCAGGCGGCGATGAGCGGGCCTGTCGGGAGCTGCGAAGCCCGCACTTCGGACGCGCGGCAGATAGACGCGCCTGCTCAAAAAGCCGCCCGGCGGCTTTATGCCCCCCTTGCACAAAGAACAGACGCAAAAAAATCCCCCTCGGAGAGTGAGGGGGATTTTTGTTTGAATCAAAGATTCACTTTACCGGGGATTTGTCCGAGGCAGTGCTCAGGCAGCAGCGCCAGTGGTGGGGTTGCTGGTGGAGGGGGTCTCGGTCACATCGGTGACGACATCGAGATCAAGCTCCACATCAGAGATGGCATAGGTGCCGAGGGTCTTAGCCTTGAAGATAAAGCCCTCTTCCCACTCGTCATACTCGGCGTTCATGGCAACGAGCTTGCCGTCGACAACCTTGTAGAAGTAGGTGTCCTCGTCCGCATAGACGGTGACTTCCGCGGTCTTCTTGAAGTTGGCGGTCAGAGACACGAAGTCGATGTTTGCTTTCGGATACGCATCGACAACGGCGTCGACGTCATCCACATTGTAAGCAAGCAGAATCTTTTCGGTGTTGGTGACGTCGGTCACGGCAGTGGCGACATCGCCGAAGTCGATCGTGTACTCGTCGTTATCCACTTCGTCAAGGTCAAAAACCTTCTTGGCGTCGATGACAACCAGCTTCTTGCCAAGGTTGTTCCACTTGGTGTAGTTTTCGGTCGTGTTGGCCTTGGTTACATCATCAGCATCTCTGTTTCTGTCGTCGAAGGCCCAACCATCGGCGCCGCAATCCTTGACCACATAGGTGGCATAACCGATCGTGGTGTCAACGGTGAAGTAAGCGTCGATCTTTTCCTTGTCATCGCCGGTGCCGGAGGTGCCCTTCAGGTAGATCTTACCGGAAAGATCCACAGAGTCCAGTTCAGAGCCCTTGGTGGAAACGGCGACATAGTAAGCGCCGTCCTTCTTGACGATCTCAACAGACTTGACATACTCTCCGCCGTCGGTCCACTTGGGGGTGACCTTCAGACCGGAAAC
>CAKQGD010000056.1 GCA_934232845.1 uncultured Oscillospiraceae bacterium | reverse complement strand
GGATTTCAGCGTCTTCTCCGGAGAGAATGCCGGTTTCCACAGGCGTCTTGACTGCCGTGCCGTCCTTGGCGACATAGACGTATGCGCTGCCGTCGTCATAATAAAGAGCCGACGTAGGAATCAGAACGGCGTTTTCCGAATGAGCGGTTGTCGCAGTCAGCTTGACTACGACGCCGGTCAGCAGGTCGCTGCTGTCATCCGTGATATTGGCCTTGATTTTAAAAAGGCCGCTGGTTTGATCTACCATCGTGGCAATTTCC
This sequence comes from uncultured Oscillospiraceae bacterium, assembly GCA_934232845.1. Taxonomy (GTDB): domain Bacteria; phylum Bacillota; class Clostridia; order Oscillospirales; family Ruminococcaceae; genus Yanshouia. Next base: position 10,188 of record CAKQGD010000056.1, on the reverse strand, counting down.
ACGATGACCGCTTCATGTACAATCGATCCGTTCTCTACCGTGATGACGTCGCCGGTTTCCAGTGTGCGGGCAGCTTCGGCCGATACGCCGAAGGTAACGCACATGGTGTCTTTGTTTGAAATGACATAGGAATAAGACGAAGAGGTGGCCATGCCGTTTTCAGATACATTTTTTAATTCCACCACGCCGTCGATGGGAGAGGTTACCTTGCAGTAGTCGAGCTGTGCCAGAGCGGAGTCATAGGCGACCTTGGCCTGTTCCAGAGAGGCGCTGCCGACAGCTTGGGCCTGTTCGGTTGCTTCTCCCTTGGTCAGACTCATCGCGGTGCGGGCGGTTGTGTAGGCGGTTTTGGCCTGATCGTAGGAAATCTCGGCCTGATCGATGGCAGAGCTTAGCTTATCCCGTGCTTTTTTTCCTGCTTCCACCAGTGCATCGATGTCAGATGTGTCGGTCTCTTCCGAAGGGTCCGTACTGACATCAGAACCGTCGGCAGAATCCTTGAGCCCGCTGTTGCTGCCGCTGTCGGAGTCGCTGTCCAGCTTTGCCAAAGCGTTGGCGAGATCCTCTGCGGCGGAGAGGTCACCCTTTTCAATTTTCTTGAGCGCGGTATGAATGGGGTTGTATTTTTCATACAGCGAGTCCAATGCATCCTCTGCCGCGTCATAGGCAAATTTTGCCTGCTTATAGGCGGATTCGGAGGAAAGCACCTGTCCGTCGAGTGTGCTGCCCAGCGCCTGATCGATAGAGGCCTGCGCCGACTCATAAGCCGCCTTGGCCTGATTGACGCTCATCTGCACGTCAACAGGATCGATCTCATAAAGAAGCTCGCCTGCCTTGACGGTGTCACCTACTTCCGCATAGGTCTGCAGAACGGTACCGGGCACTTTTCCGATCACGTAGACGGACTCGCCGGGGGAGATGCGTCCCGCATAGGATGTCTCCTTTTGAATACTGCCGACGCGGGCGGCTTCGGCTCCGACGGAGATGGCGGATGGGTTTGCAGATACCGGAGCGCTTTCTGCTCCGCATCCGGACAGCGCCACGATCGCCGCAGTCAGCGCGGCAGTGAATTTTGTGCTTCGTTTCATGCGTTTTCCTCCTCTTGGATTTGAATCAGAATTAAGTTATGTAATCTGTCGAGCAGACGAATCAGCTCGGCAGCGTCTTGTTCTCCCATTTTATAGATTACTTGGTCCGTCAGGGTAAGGGCCCGCTCCATTTCCTTGTAGACGATATCCTCCGCTTTCGGAGTGGGACGGATCAGAATACTTCGTTTGTCATTGGGATCCCGAAAACGCTCAAGCAGTCCGCGGCGGCAGAGCTTTGCGACGCACTGCGTTGCGGCCGGGCGGGAGATATTCAGCTGAGAGCTGATGTCGCTCATTCTTGTCTGCGGCTTTCCGGTTGTGATACGTGCCTGCTGCAGCAGGAAAAAGACAGACATGTCACTTAGAGAGAATTCCCATGGGGGAAAGGCTTTTCCTGTGTTTTTATAATTCATTTTAGAGAAGCGGATGGCCTGCCCCAATAGATGCTGCGTATACGGATGATGTATCACAAATCCGCCTCCTTTTTTTCATAAAAACAATACTTAATATACTTAACAATTTAAAAAAAATCAAGGGGCCTCATGGAATGTTTGCAAATATTTCATCTCTTTGGAACACTAAGGAAATAAGGGACTTCTGCAATGAAAAAATACTTTTTTTGGCTTGACATATATTTCAAATAATGATATAATTCAAACGATGATATATCAATGTATGATATATTTTGGATGGGAGGGTGCCATTTGACAAAGACGAAAAAAGAGCTGATTGCGGCTTATCTGCCGATGAGTGAGCCGTCCTTTCTTCTTCTGCTGTTCCTGCTTGAGCCGCGCCACGGATATGCGCTTATGCAGATGGCGCAGGAAGAGACGCATGGCAGAGTCGTACTCGGCAGTTCAACGGTCTATACCATTTTGTATAAGATGGAGCAGGATGACCTGATCGAGGTAGTCAACGAGGTGGACCGCCGAAAAGTTTACCAGATTACAGATACCGGAAAAGAAATTCTGTATGCAGAAATGGATCGTTTGGATGCGGCGCTGCGGCTTGCGGTTGAAAGAACCGGCGCGCGCCCGAGAAGGGAGGAGCAGTCATGCTGATTACAATGGCAAGATGGGCGCCGCTGCTGTGGCTGCTGGCTGCCGTGATTCTCGGAATCGCTGAGGCGCTGACGGTTGATTTGGTAGCGATCTGGTTTGCGGCTGGTGCGTTTGCCGCGGTAATTCCGGCACTTTTGGGTGCGCCCGTATGGCTTCAGCTGCTTGTATTTTTGGCTGTAAGTATTGTAACGCTGGCCTTTACCCGGCCTGCGGCTGCACATCTGTTAAAGGTGCGCAAAACCAGTACGAATGCCGACCGAGTGATCGGCATGATGGGCGTGGTGACAGAGCCGATCGATAATATCACGGGAAAAGGCCGTGTACAGGTCAACGGGCTTTCGTGGGCAGCACGCAGTGACGACGGAGAACCCGTTAACGAGGGAGAAAGTATCCTTGTCAAAGAGATTGACGGTGTAAAGGTTATCGTAGAACGTGTCTGAAAAGATACGAAATGATAGGAGGAAAAAGTTATGGGTCCCATTATTTCCATTTTGATGATTGTGATCGTCATTGCGGTTCTGTTCTGGCTTGTGGCTGCAAACGTCCGCATCGTTCCGCAGGCAACGGTATATGTGGTAGAGCGCCTTGGTGCATATAACTCCACATGGGAGACGGGCCTTCACATCAAGGTGCCGTTTTTTGACCGCATTGCCAAGAAGGTTTCCCTGAAAGAACAGGTAGTGGATTTCGCACCGCAGCCTGTCATTACCAAGGACAACGTCACCATGCAGATTGATACGGTCGTCTTCTTTCAGATTACGGATGCGAAGCTTTTCACCTACGGTGTGGAACGCCCGCTGTCCGCGATTGAAAATCTGACGGCGACGACGCTGCGCAATATCATCGGCGAGATGGAACTTGACCATACGCTTACCTCGCGCGACGTGATCAATACAAAAATCACCGCGATTCTCGATACCGCTACGGATAAATGGGGCATTAAGGTAAACCGCGTAGAACTGAAGAATATTATTCCGCCGCGTGAGATTCAAGACGCGATGGAAAAACAGATGAAGGCAGAGCGCGAACGCCGCGAATCGATTCTCCGTGCAGAGGGCGAAAAGCGCAGCCAGATTCTTGTCGCGGAAGGTGAGAAGGAATCCGCGATTCTGCGTGCGGATGCGATTCGTGAACAGAAAATCCGTGAAGCGGAAGGCGAGGCGCAGGCGGTTCTTATGGTGCAGAAGGCGATGGCAGACTCCATTCGCCTGCTGAACGAGGCTGCTCCCACACAGGGCGTTTTGACGCTCAAGAGCCTGGAAGCGTTTGAGAAGGCAGCCGACGGCAAGGCGACGAAGATTATCATTCCGTCGGAACTGCAGGGCATTGCGGGGCTTGCAGCGTCCTTTAAAGAAGTCATCAAGGAATAAACTATTCAGAATAAAAGAGGTGCGCCGGGCATTGATTTGCCCGGCGCATTTTTATGGATAGGCCGAAGCCGTCGGCCGAACGCTTGGAATATGTGCGTCTCGCTGACGGAGTGATGTCCGGAAAATCCTGCCGGCGCACTGCAAAATGGAAATTTCGTGCCAAAATGCTCTGTGCAGGTTGAAAGTCACCGCGCAGACAGAAGCAGAAATCGGCGGTTTCCGTTTAAAAACAGAATCCCGACACGGCGGAAAACCGTGCCGGGACAAGGAAAAGAAAAGGAAGTTGGCAATTATTCTGCCTTAAAGACGAACCATTTACCGTCAATAAGCAGCTCGATCGTCCCTTCTTCAGGCCCATACTGATAGCCGAAGCCCGTCCCGAAGTTGGACTGACCGTTTTCACTGGGAATCTTTCCGGCGTCTACAGACGAGAGAATTTCTCCGTCCATCACGCCGCAGCGTCCTGTGACGGAACTTTCCCGGCCTGTGTCGAGATAAAGCAGGTTTCCGATCATGACCATGGGAGGCAGGTCGGAAAAAGATTCCGATGCGAGAGAGGAGATTTCTGCATTCTGTGGTTTTAAAGACGAACTCGTCTGATTTTCGCAGGCGGTAAAAAGAAAAACCACGGCAGCCAAAGAAAAAAGAATATTTTTCATATATGTGTTATTCCTGACGGATCGCAACCAGAGCGGGAATTTTCACCGCGCGGTTTGCGGGAATAAACCCTGCCACAAGGCCGATCAAAGTAGAAAAGACAAGCGCCAGCCCGATCAGCCAAGGGGTAATAAGAAACATCTGGGCGGCGCTTCCGTCCCCCAGCCAGCCGGACATGCCGAAATTGATCGAGAAGCCGAAGTGATTGCAGGCGTAGGCGATGGCGCAGCTGAATAATGTACCGAGAATACCGCCCATCAGACCGATGCATCCTGCCTCAATCAGAAAGATACCGCGAATGTCCGATACACGGCAGCCGACAACCTTCATAATACCGATTTCCCGCGTGCGCTCATATACGCTCATCAGCATGGTATTGATAATGCCCAGCGCCGCGACAAAAAGGGAAACGCCCGCGATCATGCCCAAAAAGAGCTGAATCTGTTTGGCCTGCTCCTGCATGGGCTTGCGGATGGATTCCATCGACCAGGTATCAAGCCCCATGTCGGTGATGGCGTTTTGCACCTCTTCGACATAATCGATATCGCTGACCTTGACGACGGCCTCCTGATACTGGCCGATTTCGTCCGTGGTCTTAATCTTATTGGCTTTGATATACTCTTTTTCCAGCTTTTGAATGTCCTCGACGGACATGAACGCCCCCTGAGAGGTGTAGTAACCTACGTTCCAGTCCTCAATCATCACAGCGTTGACGTTTGCGGTATACTCCAACTTGCGCGTGGTGGAGGAGCCGGAACCCTCGTTTTGATTCAGACGGATTTTAAGCTTTTCAGATAGAATATCAAAGAATGGATCCGGAATATTTCCGTTCTTGTCCGTCTGATAATACGAAACCATGTTGTTGTTTCGTTTGCGGCTGTCGCGGAAGGTATAAGCGAAATACTGTCCCGCTACAATGGAGTACGGCTCTTGAAAAGCCTCCTCCCAGGTTCCTTCCGACAGCTGATATCCCAGCGGCTCCATGGCCTCCGGGTAGACGCCGACGGTATTATAGAGGTGGGCGGAATAGCGGTCGTTTTTGCCTGCATAGAGCTGCCCGTCAAGATACCGCGGAGAATAGAACGGCGTCGCGGTCACAACATGTTCTATTTCCATAATGCTGTGGAGCTGTTCGTCGTTAAGCTTCGGTGCGTCCTTGCCCGAATTATAGTTGTAAATCTGAATCAGCGTCAGATCTCCCATTTGGGCGAGACTCGCGTCCTGCGTCGCCTGCATTCCCAGTCCGACCGCGATCATCAGAATGACGGCACAGGTGCCGGCGACAACGCCGATAAGCGTCAGCAGCGTGCGAAATTTTCGACGTGCGAGGTTGCGCAGGCACATCCGAAAAAGATCAGATTTCTTCATCGCCCACCGCACTTTCCGCCTTGCGCTTTTTGCGGATTATGATCACGGCGGCCAAAAGGAGAACGGCGCCCGCCGCGATGGCGATATTTCGCTTTGTCCAAAAGCCGGAGGGCTCTTCCATCATGCCGGGATCCACCACATCGGTAGGCTCCGACATGCCGGGATCCTCTGAAGGATACATATCTTCCCAACTGATTACGTTGACGGAAAAGGGCTGCCGCAGGGTGCGCTGGTTCATATTGGCATCCTCATAAGTAACTACAATCGTGCCGCTTTTTTCGCCCGCCTCGTTGAATACAACGCTGAAATCCGCTCCGCTTTCCGTTCCGGCGTTCAGGTTGCCGAGGTACAGAGACTGTCCGGCGCTGGCCATATCTCCCTCTAAAGTGGCTGTCAGGTTGTAGACGCTGCTGCGTCCCTTGTTGACCATCGGCAGGTAGAGGGAGTATTCTTCGCCGACATAGGCTTCGCTGCCCTGTTCAAGAAAGCCGAGTTCAAATCGGTCGGGGTAATCGACAGGCAGGGTGATGCTCTCGGTCGATTCTCCGTTATAGCGCTGATCGTTGGCCATGTACTGAAAATTGAATCGCAGATTGATGCTGTTCGAGTCGTCCTCATCCGTCAGCTTGGACATACCGGCTTTGATCACGATTGTCTTGGTGACGGTGCTTTCTTTTTCCAGAGATTCCAGATAGAGCGTATTGGACGAGCTTGCCACGGAGAAAACGCCCTGCGGCGTAATATTCATAATAATGTTGTCCAGATCATATTCGACGCTGGTGTTTTTGAGCGTCAGCTCCAGGGTAAATTCCTGTCCCGCGGTGACGCTGCTGCCGCCGTAGGAATAATTGGATACGATGATGTAAGGCGTCATCGGCGTGGTGTTTTCATCGTCGTCGTCTCCGGTGGAGGAAGAGGATTCTTTGCAGGCTGTGATGGTGTGGGTGCAGTGAATTGTGCGGTCGCGCAGAACTTTTTCTCCGCCGCTGCCCGGTTCGCTGCTTTCTGCGGCAGAGGACTTTTTGTCCGCTTTGTCAAAGTACTGATAAAAGAGTGTAAATTCGACTTCGTTGCCCGTACCGGTGTAGCGAACGGGGATTTCCAGTTCAAAGCGCATCTTTCCCGCCTGTGTCTGACCGATCGTGATGTCGACATCCTGTCCTTTTTGAAGGGGAAGCGCGTTGGAGCTGTAGCGCACCTCTACGTTTTGCTTTCCTTCCTGCTGATAAAAACTGCTGTAATCCACCTGTGTGTCCACGACTTCAAAATGAAGCACCGCAGAGGAATTCTTGCGGATTGACGTGACGGTGGAGTTGTCACGTGTCGCGCCGTTGTAATAGAGATGGACGCCCCCGTCTTCAGACGTTGCATCCGCAAAAGCAGACACGGTAAAAAGCCCGGCGAGCAGTCCGAGCGCGAGAAAAACAGAGATCAGTTTTTTCATTCCAAAGTCCCTCCAGTGATTTTCTGCCCGGCAGAATCGGAGTCTGCCTGCGGTAATGAGTCTGTACGTTCCGAGAATGGTTTGGGCAAATCTGCATCGGCGCTCTGCCCGTCGGCAGGAGAGGAATCGGTTTCATTCGAAAAGCCGCTTTCCTCCTGTATGTTGGCCGCGTCCTCTTTCTGCGCCGTATTTTCTTTTGACGGCGGGGAAGCGGGAACAAGGCTTTGCTGCAGCTTATCACCGATAATTTGACCGTCGCGCAGCGTGATGATGCGGTCGGCATACCGAGAAAGTTCCGTGTCATGTGTGACAAGAACGAATGTAATGCCATGTGTGCGTGCAAGCCGAATCAAAAGCTCCATTACCTCGGCTGTGGTGTGGGTGTCAAGGTTTCCGGTCGGCTCATCGGCAAACACAATCGTGGGTTTTGCGACAAAGGCGCGGGCGATGCCGACGCGCTGCTGCTGTCCGCCGGACATCTGTGTCGGCATATGCCGCATTCGCTTTTCCAATCCCACTTCTTTTAAAATCGAAGCAGCCTCTTTTTCCCGCTTGGATTTTGAAAGCCCGCGGAATAAGAGGGGAGCGGCGGTGTTTTCAAGCGCCGTCATTGTGGGAAGAAGATTGTAGGACTGAAAAATAAAGCCGATATGCTTTTGCCGAAACGAGGCGAGCTGATTTTCGCTCATTTTAGAGATGTTATATTTCCCGATGGAGACATTGCCGCTCGACGGCTTTTCCAATCCGGCAAGCTGGTTGAGCAAGGTGGATTTTCCGGAGCCGGATGTACCGAGAATACAGCAGATTTCTCCCTTTTCGATAGAAAGATTGATATGATTCAGCGCATGAACCTTTTCGCTGCCGATTCGATAGACCTTGCATAGGTCATGCGTTTCAATGATTGGTGGCACAGACTTCCTCCTTCCAGAAAGATCACTGTATGAATAGTGTACGAAATTGCCGTGTTTGCTTCCGCCCATTCAAAATTTGATCACTTTTTTGAAAAGAAAGCGGAGAAGCTCGGACTATTGCGAAAGAAACGGAAAAAGGATATAATAAGCTAAGAAATTAAAGGGGACTTTTTTGCCGACAAATGCCTGCTGTCCTTGATGAGCAGCGGCGGAGCTTACTCATTCTGAGGCATCAGAGAGGCGCGGGTCGAAATCGCCTGTGCCGCTGCGAAAAGAAGATTTGCGACGGCGTTTTGGTCTGCGGCGCTCATGGTTTCGGTCAGTGCCAGTCCGAGAATTACGGCTGCCAGCGTCATACTGGTGGCTTCTGTTTCACTTGGCTGAAAGAGAGAACCGGATACGGTGTCGTCTTGGGTAAAAGAGCTGTCCGGCATGGCGGTTCCCCCTTTCGTTCTTATAAATGATCGGAAAAGTGTGATGTATGATGCTGTTTTGCTGTAAAACGAATGATCACGACGAGATTATGGAGCGTGCGGCGTGTCTTGTGAGCGAGAATCGCCGTAAAAAGGCGCTGCGTCTTCCGACGAGGCGTGCACGTGCCAATTCTCTTGCGACGGAGCTTTTGGCGCGGTATGCGCTTGAGCAGTACGGCATCTCGCAGGAGGAGCTTTATTTCGACAAAACAGGCCGCCCCCGTGTAAAGGAGGATATTGCGTTTCTCAGTCTTTCGCACAGTGGGGAATATGTCGCCTGTGCCGTATCGGAGCGTCCGGTAGGAGTGGATGTGCAGAAAATCAAACCGGTCAGCCGCCTTGTGATTGTCCGTGTCTGCACCGCGGCGGAGCGGGAATCGCTTTCTCATGCGGCGGATGTGCCGACCGCGTTTACGCGGCTCTGGTCGCTGAAGGAGGCATGGCGCAAGGCAAATCCCGACGCCGGTCCGAAAGAAATGCTTCGGGCGGAATTCTTCTTGGATGAAGACCGGCTCGTACAAGGGCCGTCCGGTTTTTGCTATACGGTTCCCGATGCACCGGAGGGATACGCTCTTGCGCTCTGCGAAGCACTGGGATGATAAATTGACAAGATGGGGCTCTGCGAAAAAACAAAACTGCGTCTTTTGTTTTTGAAACGCTGTTTATAAAAGGAGAACTGCTGTATATGGAATCAATGCCCGGCGCGCGCCGGCAGCTATGGGGGCACCTGCTGGCTTTTTTTACTGTCTTGGTTTGGGGAACCACTTTTATCGCTTCAAAGATTCTTCTCGAAGCATTTTCTCCCTTGGAGATCATGTTTTTTCGACTGTCGATTGCGGTAGTGCTGCTGTTTGCGGCGCGTCCGCATCCGATTCGTCCCGCCGGGATTCGTCAGGAAGGGGAATTTTTTCTCGCTGGACTTTTTGGCGTGACGCTTTATTTTCTCTGTGAAAATACTGCGCTCCTTTATACCTATGCGTCCAACGCCGGAATTCTGATTTCGGCCGCGCCGTTTTTTACCGGTCTTGCGGTTTGGATTTTTCTGAAGGAAGACCGTCCCGACCGTTCATTTTATATGGGCTTTTTGATTTCCATGGCAGGCGTCGTGCTTGTCAGCTGCAACGGCAGCATTGCGCTGCAGCTGAACCCGCTCGGAGATATGCTGGTCCTTCTTGCCGCACTTTGCTGGAGTTTCTACTCCGTTCTGCTGCGGCGGATCAATCGGCGTTTTTCCAACCCCGTAGACTGCACCCGGCGTATCTTTTTTTACGCACTGATATCGATGATGCCTCTTTTGGCGGCGGAGAATTTTTCTCCCCGTCTGGAGCGTTTTCTGCAGGTGAAATATCTCGTGTCCATCCTGTTTCTCGGGGTGTTGGGCTCCGCATTGTGCTATGTCACGTGGAGCACGGCTTCCCGACTGATCGGTGTGACAAAAACGACCGCTTATATTTACGCTTCTCCCGCGATTACAATGCTGGCGTCTGCGGCGATTCTGTCGGAACGGGTTACGCCGCTGGCTGTTTTAGGTACATTTCTGATTTTGGCGGGACTGATCTTGTCTCAGCGCAAAACGACTGAGAAAAGGAAAAAGGAGGACCGCGTATGCACGCAGAGCTGACGGGACTCTCGATTCTTCGCACCGCGATGCTGATCTATATCAGTTCCATGCTGCCGTTTATCGCGGCGCGCGGTGCGGTCATTCTCGCGGCAGCTTTGCAGGTCCCTTGGTATTTCGCGTTTTTTTTGACGTCTGCCGGCTCGGTTACCGTGGCGGCGCTTCTTTTGCGGATCGATCGTTCTACATTGGAAAAAC
>CAKQGD010000055.1 GCA_934232845.1 uncultured Oscillospiraceae bacterium | reverse complement strand
CAGAAGAGAGACGTCCGTTACGGCGTCGCTACCCTCTGCATCGCGGGCGGTCTCGGCATGGCCATGGCGTTTGAAAAAATCTGAGTTTTTCTTCCACTCCCTCAATTTTTATTGATCTCCCTTCTTTTTTCATTTTCTGCGCGCAGAAATCTGCACCTGTTCTGCGCACGGGACGGCGGCCTGCCACCGGCCGCCGTCTTTTTTTTATAAAATAAAAAATTCTTTCTCTTATGTTACGGTACGATACCAGAAAAAACATCTTCCGATCCGCGTTTAACCGGCGGCAGTCATGTCTACACTAACGTCAGACCGCTGTAAGGAGGTGAATTTCAAATGGACGCCAATAAGTGCATCGGCTGCACCGTAACCCAGTGCAAGCACCACTGCAAGTCGCAGAATTACTGCACCCTGAGCCAGATCTCCGTCGGCACGCACGAAACCAACCCCACCAAGGTTGAGTGCACGGACTGCTATTCCTTCCAGCTTGGCTGAGCATCCACGCAAACAAAAAGAGACCGCATCGAAATTCGTGCGGTCTCTTTTTACATTTTAATCTTATTAGAAGCAGTGATTGCCCAATTTTGCAGAGGATTCACAGCTCGGTTTCGCCGCCGTGAACGCCGGTAACGGAAAACATCGCCCATTCGGCGACATTGACCGCGTGGTCACCAATCCGTTCCAGATATTTGGCGATCATGAGAAGGTCGACTGCTTCTCCGCCCTCGTTCGGAGCGGCCGCGATTCGCAGGGTCAGGCGCTTTTTGATCTGTTCGAACAGCATATCCAGCTCGTCGTCGCCTGCAATAACCGCCTCTGCAAGTGCGGTATCCTGACGCACAAATGCCTCGACACCTCCCGTCACCATGCGGGTGGCTGCGTCCGCCATCTCGGCAACAAGGTCGTGTGTCTCACAAAACGGCGTATCCCGCTGCAGAAGGATCTCGGAGATATCCGCGGCCTGATCGCCGATGCGCTCCAGATCGGTAATCATCTTCAGCGTAGCGGAAATCTGACGCAGGTCGCGCGCCACCGGCTGCTGCCGCAGCAAAAGGCGAAGGCAGCTCGTTTCGATTGTGCGCTCCTTTTGGTCGATAGATTCCTCCAGTGCTTTGACGCGGGCTTTCTGCTCACGATCACCGCTGTGCAGGGCAAGAGACGTCATCGTCAGCGCCTCCTCGCAAAGTGTGCCCATTACCAATAGTTCGCGGCTGAGCATGGAAAGTTCCTGATCCAAGGGGCTTTTCATCATCCAAACCTCCCCGTAATGTAGTCCTCTGTGCGCTTCTCCTGCGGATGTGCAAACATTCGGCCCGTATCGCCGCTCTCCACCAGCTCTCCAAGAAGGAAAAACGCCGTCCGGTCGGAAATACGCACTGCCTGCTGCAGATTGTGTGTGACGATCACAATAGTATAACGGTTTTTCAGAGAGCGAATCAGTTCCTCGATCTTTGCGGTAGAAATAGGATCCAGCGCGCTGGTCGGCTCATCCATCAGCAGCGCCTGCGGCTCGACCGCCAGCGCACGGGCAATACAGAGGCGCTGCTGCTGTCCACCCGAAAGGCCAAGTGCTGATTTTTTCAAACGGTCCTTGACCTCATCCCAGATTGCCGCGCCCATCAGAGAACGTTCCACCAGTTCGTCAAGCTTCGCTTTGCTTCTGATGCCGTGTGTGCGGGGGCCGTAGGCCACGTTGTCATAGATACTCATCGGAAACGGCGTCGGCTTTTGAAAAACCATGCCCACTTCGCGGCGCAGTTCGTTGACATCGACCGAAGGCGAAAAAATATCTTCATCGCGGTAACACACACGGCCCTCGATGCGCACCCCGGGAACAAGATCGTTCATACGGTTAAGCGTTTTGAGCAGAGTGGATTTTCCGCAGCCGGAAGGCCCGATCAAAGCGGTGACACTTTTTTCGGGCACCTCGAGATTAATATGATGCAGCGCCTGGGTCTGCCCGTACCACAGACAGAGATCTTGTATGGAAAACAAACTCATGACATTCTCCTTTTTTTGAAAAAGCGTCCGACCGCAGAGGCGGCGGCGTTGAGCAGCAGCGTCAAAAGCATCAGAATCGCTGCAATCGCAAACGCCACACCGAATTCTCCCTGCTCCTTCGCATACATGTATAAGGCAACCGTCAGAGTCGCCCCCGCGCTTTTCAGGCCCTTCTTAGGGCCGTTGAGCGAATGCGCGAAACCCGCGGTAAATAAAAGCGCCGCGGATTCTCCCAGAATTCTTCCCGCGGAAAGAATACAGCCGGTCAGAATACCATCGATCGCGTTAGGCAGCACGACCGTGCGAATCATGCGCCATTTGCCGGCGCCAAGCGCAAGCGCGCTTTCCCGAAGCCCCGGCTCCACAGCGCGCAGGCTCTCCTGCGTTGTGCGCAGCACCGTGGGAAGATTCATGATAACCAGCGTCAGTGCGCCCGCCAGAAGCGACGTTTTCAGCCCCAGAACCTCGCAGAAAATCAGCATGCCGACCAGTCCGTACAGAATGGACGGGATACCTGAGAGGGTTTCCGCCGCCGCCTCAATGATACCGACAAGACGACGGCTCTGCGCATACTCGGTCAGGTAGATGGCAGCCCCCACACCAAACGGGAGCACCAGCAGCAGCGCCGCGGCGACAATGTAAAGCGTGTTGAGCAGATCCGGAAGAATGCCGATCGTACCGGAAAGATAGCTCGGCTTCGTCGAGAGCAGCTCCCATGTAATATTGGGCAGACCGCAATACAGCACATACCCGATCAAAGCGGCGCAAAGCGCACATACCAAGCCTGCGGCAAGCCACAGCAGCAGACGCAGAAAAAAACAGTATACTTTTCGCGTAAAAAAAATTGTTCTTCCTTCCATATCACGAATCCCTCCCTTTTTTTAAAAGAAGATTCAGCACCGCATTGAGCAGCAGGATGAAGAAAAACAGCACCAGTGCGATGGAAAAAAGCGCCTGTCTCTGCAGCCCGGAGGAATAAGACATTTCACTTGCGACCGCAGTCGTCAAAAAACGCACACTCTCAAACAGGGAAGGCATGTTGGCGGCATTGCCCGCGACCATCATCACGGCCATAGCCTCGCCGATCGCACGGCCGACGCCCAGCACAACCGCTGCGGCGATTCCGCTGCGCGCAGCCGGAACAGTGACTCGAAACCATGTTTCCACAGAGGTGGCTCCCAGCGCAAGGGATGCGTCCTCATATTCGGGAGGAACCGCCTCAAGCGCCGTCATGGTCATTTTGACAACCGACGGCAGAATCATCACCGAAAGCACCAAAATTGCCGCGAGCAGGCTCGCACCGTCCGGAACATGAAACCACATTCGAATCGCGGGCACCAGCACCAGCATTCCCACAAGGCCGTACACCATCGACGGAATTCCAGCCAAAAGTCCAATCGCAGGTTCAATTACAGACCGCAGGCGAGGCGAGGCGGCTTTAGAGAGACACACCGCAGTTAGAAATCCGATCGGCACACCGATTAAGACGGCTCCCATCGTGCCATACACGCTGGTCAGCAAAAAAGGCAGAATGCCGAACGCCGGTTCGGAGGCGGTAGACGCCCATCTTTCTCCAAAAAGGAATTCACGAAGGCCGATTGTACGGATTGCCGGCAGTCCCGCCGCGATCAGATATAAGGTGATGAGCAGAACAAAACCGACGGCGGCAAGCCCAAGCACCAGAAAAGCCGCATGCACAGCCGTTTCCAGCGGATGCTTTGCAGATTGCTTTGTCAAAAGGACAGCTCCTTTCTTTACGGTAAAACAACTGAAAGCCGGATCTCTCCAGAGTTTTCAGCCATACGGATACGGCGGCTTTCAGAAAAGCGGCGGCGCTTTCCTTTCTGTGGAAAACGCCGCCGACAGAAGTTTATCTCGGATCAGTTTGCGGCAACCGCGCCGGCCTTTGCGATGATTTCAGAAGCATTCGCAGAGGTTACATAGTCGAAGAATGCCTGTGCTTCCGCGGAAAGAGCCTCACCCGTGCGGGTTACAAGAACAAAGGGACGCTGTACGGGATAGCTTCCGTCCTTCACGGTCGCTTCCGTAGGAGTTACGCCGCCGACCTTCAGTGCTTTCACCGTATCCTTGACGGAGGCAAGAGAAGCGTAGCCGATTGCAGCGGGGTTCTGGCTGACGGCGGTGATCACATCGCCGGTGGAGGTCAGTTCCTGACGATACTGACATTTTTCAGAAGTGCCGGTGATCGACTCAAAGCCGTCACGCGTACCGCTGCCTGCTTCACGTCCGATCAGGACAATTTCTTCGTCCGCGCCGCCGACATCTTTCCAGTTGGTAATCTCTCCGGTGTAAATCGCGGCGATCTGCTCGAGAGTCAGGTCCTCCACACCGTTTGCGGTGTTCACAATGATTGCAATGCCGTCGTAAGCAAGCACCGTGCCGGTCAGCCCGGAGGCAGCTTCTTCTTCCTTCAGCGCACGGCTCGAAAGACCGATGTCGCATCTGCCTTCCGCCACGGCGGTAATGCCGCTGCCGGAGCCGGTGGGATTATAGGTGAAGTTGACGCCGGAATTTTCAGCGGTGAACGCTTCTCCCAACGCGCCGATGACTTTCTCCATGGAGGTGGAGCCGTCGGTAGCTACCGAACCGGTCAGGGCGGCAGGTTGGGAGACGTTCACGGAAGCGGAACCCTGGCTCGTGGAAGATGTACCGGAGGCCGGGGCGGAAGATGTCGTCTGAGAGCCGCAGGCGGACAGCGCCATCGCGGCAAGAGTCAGTGCCATTACAAGGCAAAAAAGCTTTTTCATTTTAATTTTCTCCTTTTTATCAGTTCTTCATTTCATTGCAGATTTATCTTATCAGCGTATCGTAAAATGAAAAAGCAAAAAAACGTTAAATCTACGTAAAGCGGTATAAAAAATACCTGCGTCCTGCAGAGGATTCTGCAAGACGCAGGCAATACCGCAAACCGGATCAATAAACCTGTTCTTTTAAAAGAGAAAAGTCCCGATAAGAATACGCGCCGATGCGGCCGGAGGCCACGGTGTAAAGCGTATCGCCGATCACAACGCCGCGCTCGATTGTGCGGCCGTAATCACTGTGCGCCAACGGATCCGCAGACGATTCATTTTCAACGGAGCCGACGCGGATAAAACCGTTTCTGTCAAAGGAAAACACGAGATAGCCGGAAAAAACCGTACTGCTCGACGTACCCCACGGGTTCGAAGCGGTTGCTCCGTAGGTTTTACAGATCGTCGCGGGAAAACCGATTCGGCTGTTTTTTGCATCGTACAAAAACGCCTTGTGATTCTCAAGCGCCTCGGACCAGCTGCCGCTGTTTCCGATCACATATGCGGAAAGCTCCGTCGGATGCTTGGGATCGGAAACGTCAAACAGAGAGAGTTTGATTCCGTCTGTGACCACGCCGCCGTAAGAAGTCTGCGCCGTGTTCTGACCCAAGCCGATCAGCAGACCGTCGCCTACGGGATGCAGATATTCCGAAAAGCCCGGTATCTTAAGCTGGCCTTCTACACTTGGGTTCTTTGGATCCGACAGGTCGATTACAAACAGCGGATCCGTCTCGCGGAAGGTCACCACATATGCCGTATCGCCGAAATAGCGCACCGAGTAAATGCGCTCGCCTTCGGCAAGCCCTTCTACCGAGCCGACCAGCTTCATCGCCTCGTCGTAAATGTAGAGATTATTCTCCGTATCGCCGTTCTCTCCGTAAGAGGTCGTCGCCACACGCAGAAGCGTATCGGAAACATCGTAGGCAAACTGTCCGTCGGTCCAGCCGGGAACTTTGCCGCTGGAAACGTACCGAAGCCCATCCTTGCCGCCGACCGAAAAGCGGGTCACACCCGTAAAGCGGTCTCTCCAACCGCCGTCGTAAAGCGTATCGGACAAAATCAAGGTATCTCCGCTCATCATGATCGTTTCGGTTCCGCCGAGTACGGCCTTGGTCGCCGTCTCGCGGCTTTCAATGTCAAAAGCCGTTACAATGCAGTAACCCGCGTTGTACTGCGGCAGCACGGGAAGCATGATATCGGACGCGGCCAGCAGACTGCCCTCGCCGTCACGCATCACGGTCGGCAGCACCGCAGCCGCATCGCTCTGCGGACTGACGCCGTAGGAATCCACATATTGATTGGAAACAAGGTACAGCACCCCGTCTGCCATGCGGGAGGAAACATAGCTGCCCGCCTGCTCAAAGACCGTTTCGCGCTTGGGCGCGGTGCGGTCGCTGACATCATAAACAAAGAGAGTCGTTGTCTGCGCAGAGGTGTACTCGCTGTAATAATCGGGAACAATCCAGTCTTCATCCTGCTGCGCTTCATCGGCAGACGCGCTCAGGTAAGACAGCATTTTGCCGGAAACCGGTGTCTCTGTCCGCTCGGTATCCGCTGCAAGAATCAGCGTATCTCCCGAGAGATATAACTCGCCGTTCAGATACGACGGCAGCGTAACAGCGGAACAAACGCTGAGATCTTTCGCACGTAGAATACGGATTTCTCCGCCGCCCGCATTGTCGTATCTGTAGTGGTAGAGGTATTCTCCATCCGTTTTAATAATATCGGCCTCGTCAACACCCGCGATCTGGGTATTGGTGCCGGTATAATAGGATCCGCCTCCGGCGGTCACCGGATTTTCCTCCGGCTGCGCCGTTGGAGAAGAAGCGCCGTCCGCCGTCGCCGCATATTTTACGGAGGAGTTCAGGCGTGCTTCATCCGACGCACGAATCTCCAGAAGCGCCCGGTACACATCATCGTAGGTCTGGGCGCCGTTTGAGAACGCAGACACAGCGGACTCCTTCGGAGCGGCCGCTTTATTCTCCGCCGCGTCGTCTTTTTCTTCCGCGGCAGCCGCAAAAGAGCTTTCGGAAGCCTGCAGAAGACTTGCACCGCCGCTCTCCTGTGCGGCACGGTTTGCAACCATGCGCGCAAAACCGGAAATTACCAGAACAAAACATGCGGCATATGCGGCAAACCGCAGATATTCTTTTTTATAATTGACCACCCGAGGGGGTTTTGTTTCTCCGGGGATCTCGTTTTCAAGCAATTCAAGCATCCGGTGCGCATCAAGTACGTCCGGTACAGGTATGCTCTCGGCTTCTTCGCGGAGCTTTTCCTTGATTTTACTGAATTCTTTTTTTGCGTCTTCTTCTGTAAATTCTTCCTGCTTTTCTCCATAGGTGAACATATTCTGTGCCATATGATCCGTCCTCCTTTCTTTTTGATTATTCCAGTATTGATTTGAGCTTCTTCAGTGAACGGTACAGCTTGCTGCTGACCGTTCCGTGCGGGAGCTCAAGCATCTGGGCGATTTCTCTCGTTTTATACCCCATCACGGCCGACAGCACGACAATCTGCCTTTCGTCCGGCTGAAGCAGAAACAGCGCCTCGCGCGCGGAAAGACGGTCTGCATCCGGCCCGTCGCCGCTCGGCGCGGGAAGATCAACCATCTCGTCGATATCGGTATTCTTTCGTTCCTGTATGTATCCAGCAATACGCCGCTTGCACCGCGCAGACAGAATCGTGAGCATCCATCGGCGGATACTGCTCTCGTCACGCAGGTTATGCAGCCCCTTGTACGCCTCGAGAAACGTCTCGCTTACGGCGTCTTCGGCGTCGGCCTCGTTGCCGAGCGTGAAAAGCGCCGTGCGGTACAGCTCCGGCGTGAAATAATCGTACAGCTTTGCAAAGCTTTCTTTGTCTCCGTGCTTTGCGGCGCGCACCAGTGCCGTATCAATCATAAAAGGATCACCACCCGTTTTCCGGAATCCCTTCCTAATTTTTGTGTAAAAAAAGAAGCGTTTTGTTGCATGGAAAATCTGTTTTCGCAATTTTCACATCACCCGGCAGAAGAAATTTGTTTTCTCTTTTCTTTTGCCAAACGCATTTTTGCATACATTCAGTTTTTATTTTACCTGTTCGCCCTCTTTTCGTCAAGACTCGCCAAAACAGGAAATAAAACCGTGCGGCACAGCGTATTCAAGTCCTGACGCAGAGAAAAAGATTTCAATTCTTCCAATGCCATGGCATTTTTCACCGGCAGAATCCTCTCTCGGTAAACGCGCTCCGCGTCGTCTGCAAAAAGGAGCCGGGCCTCCTCGCGAAAACACAGCGCGGTGCGCGAGGTCACGCCCGCGCGCACGAGAAAAAGAGCCCGGTCCTCTGCGGAGAAATCGTTCAGATAACGCACAACTTCCGGTCTCGGGCCCACAAAGCTCATATCTCCCGCCAGTACATTGTAAAGCTGCGGCAGCTCATCAAGACGATATTTTCGAAGAACGCGGCCTATCCGTGTGACACGCGCATCACCAGCGAGAGTTAATTCTCCTCCGCCGCAGTTCTCCGTCATCGTGCGGAATTTTATCATTTTAAAAGGACGCGCACCCTTCGTCAGGCGCGTCTGAAAGAAAAACGCCCCGCCCGGACTGTCTGCGGACACGGCCGCTGCAACAAACGCCATCACAGGGGACAGCGCCGTCAGTAAAAAAAGAGAGGCCGTTGTGTCAAAGGCGCGTTTAATTTGCAGGGATGCACGCTTTTTACACAAAAGAGCGCGCACCTCCCGGCAGGCCTTACTCGGCGGAATCTTCCGCAATTCTGCAGATTGTGTCGGCGACATAGCGAATCTCCCTTCTGCTCATGCGGGGATAAAGCGTCTCGCGCCTGCCCTTCAGACAGACGGACATTCCGACACGCCCAAGCAGAAAATTGGCTGCCGCCCGAAAAGCACGTACAACCACTCCGCCCCGCCGGGTGCGGACAGTATCGAATTCAAACGAATCGCGCCGATGCATGACAGAGCTCCTCCAGTCGTTTGAGATAATCCTTTGCAATTACGGAATAGCGATGGCATTTCCATACATAGTCGTGCCCACGGCGGCCCATCGCGTTTCGCTCGTCGTCGGAAAGACGCAGCAGATCCCGCAGCGCCCCTGCCGTCTGTATCATATCCCCTGCCGGGACTGTTATACCGCCGCCTGAAAGAGAAACAGGATTTTCCCGGCAGGCACACGAAAAAATCACCGGACGCGCGCTTGCGAGATAGTCAAACAGTTTGTTCATCGCCACCCCGTAGCGGTAGACCTCATACGGCTTCGTCCCCAGCCAGAGTACGTCTCCCATTGCAAGCAAAACGCCGAGCTGTCCGTGCTCGACCGAAGAAACAGCAATTAAATTCTCTGGAGCCCCCGGCAAAGGCGTGCCTTTTCCTCCGATGGCGGCAAACCCGATTTCCGGGCATTCCCGCGCAAGGCACACTAAATCGTCCATGCAGTTTGCACGCGCCGAGCCGCCGGCATACAGCACCAGAGAGCCATACCGCGCGCGGTGAGACGTCAGCGCTGAAACGATTTTTGCGGGCGGAAGGCTTGTCCCCGAGCAGGAAACTCCGTTGGGAAACAACGCATAATTTTGAAAAGGAATCTTTCGGTTCTGCAAGTATTGCTCTCCCCGGGGAAGAATTGACGCAACCAGATCGCAATGTGAAAAAGCGCGGCGGCATTCTCCATCGATCAGGCGCATCAGAGGGTGACCGGGCTGATAGCCATGCAGCTCACACAGGGAAAGCGGCCAGATATCATGCAGCTCAAATACGGTTTTTGCCCCCGCGAGGCGGGCGGCCGCGCTTGCCGCCCGGTAATCAAACGGATGTGTCGAAGAAACGATCACCGCATCCGGAGAAAATTCTTTTGCAAGGATACGGCGCACACGCCAAAGTCCGCGTGCAAATGCAAAGACATTCTCTGCGCGGCCAATCCCGTTTCCCCGATAAGGCGGCGTTGGAAGAAGTAAAAATTCCACCCCGCTTTCTTGGCAGCAAAACGGCTTCGCCGTCTGTCTCGGATTCATGCGCCGCAGATGTGACCAGCTTCCGGCAACGATTCTCGTCCTGCAGCCGAGGCGGTTCCACTCATAGCACAGCTCAAAAGGGCGCAGTTCCATTCCCATGCGCGGAGAACCGGCATATTGATCGATCATCAGAATGTTCATGATTTTCCCTCCCAGATCGAGCCGCAGAGATCAAGCAGGCGCTTTTCCTCCGGTTCAAAGGAAAACTGCTTCTGCATCGCGCGGCGGCCAAACCGGATCTGTGCGCACGCACCGCTGTCCGCGAGCGTCTCTCGAATGGCGCGCGCCGCCGCTTCTGCATCCGCCGGATCGCAGAACCGAATGCGCGGCCCCGCCCCAAAAGTCTTCCACACCGGAAAATCGCTTGCAACCACAGGAAGCCCCGCGGCAAGATATTCAAACAGCTTGATCGGCTCGCTTTCCCGATAGGCGGGTGTGTCATCCAAAAGCAAAAGTCCCGCCTGAGACCGCGCGTACAGCCGTGCCACGCCGGCACGGTCCAGCACGCCCTCGTAGCGCACGCACCGATACTCCGGCATCTGCTCCAATCGCTCGCGCAGCGTGTCTGTTTCAAAGCGTCCCGCGAGCAGAAGGATTGCCCCGGCCTGAAAACAGGCGCGGATCATCCGCGAGGCGCCGCGGCGCTCGGAGATTGCGCCGCAGTAACACACCGTTCCGGGCAGAGGCGTCTGGCGGAGAAGTTCACGTTCAAAAAGCTCCGTTTCTTCCCGCGTCAGGCGATTGCGCACCAGTTCGGGAGAAAACCCCATCTCCCGCAGGCGGCGCGCAATCGGCTCGGTCGCGGCGAGAACGCCGTCTGCAGACGGAAGATACCGGCTCAATAGGCGTCCTGCAAAGGCGCCTGCCGCGGGCCTCAGCGCAGCAGGAATCCATTCGCGCGACGCCACGGAATCCGGCAGATCCTCATGTGAATCGTAAATGACGCGGCGCCCCATGTTATGCAGCAGCGGCATCAGGGGCAGAAGCTCCGGATCGTGCAGAATCAAAAGCGGTTCTCCGCTGCGTTCAATCGCAGACAGAATTCTTCCCCGGGAAAACAGCAGCCTGTCGGCGCGGCCTTTTCCCGTCTGCACGGACAAAAAACGGACACCCTCGCCGTCCGCACAGTCGCGCCCGGGGCCGATGATCGTGACCTTCCAGCCGTTTCTTGCAAGAGAGAGAGCCTCTTTTCGATAAATGCGCACATCGTCGGTGCGGTGTGCGGTTGTGACCAGCGCGATTGTTTTTGTCATGAGGCGTCCTCCTTTCCGGCGAGAGCTGCCGCCGCCGCGGCCGTCCCCAGCC
>CAKQGD010000054.1 GCA_934232845.1 uncultured Oscillospiraceae bacterium | reverse complement strand
GCACTTTTTTATCAAAAAGTACCGCTAAAGTCGTTCGGGCGATGAAGCCGAACGGCTGAGAGCGCCGCGGTCAAAAACGGCAGCGACGAGCAGGAGCGCCCGCCGTTTTTGGGTACCGCAAGCGGGAAAACCCTTTCGCCCTGCTCCACGTCCGGAGGAGAACGCAGCACTTTTTTATCAAAAAGTACCGCTAAAGTCGTTCGGGCGATGAAGCCGAACGGCTGAGAGCGCCGCGGTCAAAAAACGGCAGCGACGAGCAGGAGCGCCCGCCGTTTTTGGGTACCGCAAGCGGGAAAACCCTCTTCCCCACTCCACGTTCAAAGAAAGCGAACGGTCCTTTCTGTCCCGGCACAAAGGCCCGCAAGATCGCTTGAGGAACCCATTTTCCTGCACCGGTACAAAGGGCTCCCTTTGAAAAAAGCCCGTCCGATAAAACCGAACGGGCTTTTGCTGTGTGTTTCGACGTCATTCCCAGTGGATACGCTTTGCCAGCGTCAAAAGCGGCAGTCCCAGCAAAAAGCAGGCCGCGCCCTCTTCCATGGCGATCTGGCCCATGTTGGCAAACAACAGCGCCGCGGGAAAGCGCCCCGTCTCCGCAAAGGTCAGCTCCGCGCCGATCACGACGGCGTTGCAGACAACGGGCGGAACGGCCGCGAGCAGCGGATGTTTTCTCAGCCGGCGCGTCATCAGCGCCGCGGCGAGGGTAGCGGCAGTGCCCAGCAGCACATCCGCCGCGCCGAGAATGTTTGCCCCCGCGGCGACTCCCCACGCGTTTGTAATCAGGCAGCCGACCGTCACACCGGCGACGGCCGTCGGCGTCAGTACCGGCAGCAGGGTGAGCGCCTCGGAAACGCGCAGCTGCACCAATCCGAAAGAGATCGGCGCGAGTGCGATCGAACAGGCGGCGTACAGTGCGGCGATCACGCCGCCTCGGGTCAGGGAACGAACGGAGATTTTTTTCATGGGTGCCTCCAAAACATGTGATTAAATTTTTTGCAGGCCGTTTTGCGGCCAAAACAAAATCAAAAAAAACGGTCTGCGCCGCAGAGGGCGCGCTGTTTTTTCGCAAAAAGGCCCGCCCGCGCGCCGCCCCGAAAGGGGCGGCGGCACGGCGCCGAAGGCGCCGTGAGGCGGCGAAAGCCGCCCGCGGGCGGGTCTTGCACGGCGAAAAAACGGCGGTCACTTTGTTACATCGTCTCGGGCGCGGTGATCTGCAGCATCGAGAGAACGTTTTCCAGCGTCTGCTTGACCGCGAGGCAGAGCGTCACACGCGCGGCCATCAGGTCGTCATCGCCGCACTTGCAGCGGCAGGCGTTGTAGAACCGGTGGAACCGGTTGGCCAGCTCGACAGCGTAATGCGTCACGCGGGCGGGATCGTAATTCTTGGCAGCCGCGACGATCTCCTCTGGGAACTGCGCGAGCGCGCGCACAAGCTCGCGCTCGGCGGGGTCGGTCAAAAGCAGCAGCTGCTCTGCCGCGGCGCAGCCGACACAGATGCCCTCGGCCGCAAGATTTTTCAAAATCGAGCAGATGCGCGCGTGCGCGTACTGCACGTAGTAGACGGGGTTTTCGCTGGTCTGACTGACGGCGAGATCGAGGTCGAAATCAAATGCAGAGCCCGGCTCGCGCATGTTGAAGAAAAAGCGCGCCGCGTCGATCGGAATTTCCTCCAGCAGGTCGGTCAGCGTGATTGCGTTGCCCGTACGTTTGGACATGCGGACGGGCTCGCCGCCGCGTGTGAGACGCACCAGCTGCATCAGCACGATATCGAGCCGGTCGCCGCCGACGCCGAGCGCGTCCATCGCGCCCTTGAGACGGGCGACATGGCCGTGATGATCGGCGCCCCAGACGTTGACCGCCTTGGAAAATCCGCGGTCCACCAGCTTATTTCTGTGATACGCGATGTCGGCGGCAAAATAGGTCGGAAAGCCGTTGGCGCGGATGAGCACGTCATCCTTCAGCTCAAGTGCTTCGATCTGCTTTTCGCTCTTGCCCTCGGCGCGAAGGCGCTTAGCCACAACCTCGGCGTTTTTATACCAGACGGCGCCGTCCTTTTCATAGGTAAGGCCGCGCTGCGTCAGCTCGTCCACGACGGCCTTGACCGCGCCGCTCTCATGCAGCGTGCTCTCGGGAAACCACACGTCAAAATCGATGCGGTAGCGGCCGAGATCGTCCTTCATTTTTTGAATATTCTTGGGCAGAGCGTAGTCCACGAGCGCTTCGCGGCGCTCTTCGGGAGACTTGTCCAGCAGCGCGTCGCCGTGCAGGGCAATATACTCCTCGGCGCGCTCGGTGATATCCGCGCCGTGGTAGCCGTCCTCGGGGAACGGCACCGCCTCCTCACCCTGATAGTGCTGCAGGTATCTCGCCTCGAGCGAGAGGCCGAACTTTGCGATCTGGTTGCCCGCGTCGTTGATGTAAAATTCGCGCGAAACCCGATAGCCTGCCCAATCCATCGCGGCCGCGAGGCCGTCGCCGATTGCGCCGCCGCGGGCGTTGCCCATGTGCATCGGGCCGGTCGGGTTGGCGGAAACAAACTCGACCATCACGGTCTCGCCCCTTCCGTAGTCGGTGCGGCCGTAGCGCTCGCCCTCGTCAAGGACGCGGCGCACCACATCGGCAAACCACTGTTTTGACATGAAGAAGTTGATAAAGCCGGGGCCCGCGATTTCGGCGCGCTCAAAATGCGTGCCCTCCAGCGCGAGATGGCCGACGACGGCCTTGGCGATCTGCGCGGGCGCGCGGCGAAACGTTCTTGCCCCCGCCATGGCGGCGTTGGTGGCGAAGTCACCGTTCTTGGGGTCGGCGGGCTGTTCGATCAGAAAATCGGGCAGCTTGTCCGTTTCGGGAAGATCTCCCGCGGCGACGGCGTCCCGCATGGCCTTTGCGACGAGGGCGCGCAGCTCCTCGCTGGCTTTTGTGATGGGTCCGAGCATAAGTTGTTCACTCTCCAGAAAAAATGATGCGTCCGCCCCGCGGACAAAACGGGATCTTTCTGCTGCGGCGATCCGGCCGCGAGCCGAAAACGCCGTCTTTTCTAAAATCAGGGGAATCCTCTCGGCGGTTACTGCACCGGCGCAGCATCCGGGCGCACCTCAATGGTGACGTGCTGCTCCGACTGCAGGGCTGCGTCCACATCCATCGAATAGGCAAAGTCCACCTTTCCGCCGTTGTCGTCAAGGCTGGAATGCACAAAAGCGCCCATAATGCCGATGTTGAGCGCGCCGAATCCGGTGTCGTAGCTGCATTGATGGCGCGCGCCGCGTTCGATCACAAGCTGCGACGAGCTGACGCCCGTGCGGCGCATTGTGACACGGCCGCGCTCGATATGCAGAATCGTGCGGTGTCCCGCAAAGCCGGTCGTCTCGCTCTCCTCATAGCGGATCCAGTACGACTCCCCTTTGCGGATCAGCTCGCCGCAGGTCAGAAGCTCGATGGTCTCCTCCTGACCGTCGACGCGCTGCGTACCGCGAATGGTCAGCATGACGTCCTTTTTCACACTTTTTCCTCCATGGCCAGCTCCAGCAGGCGCGTGATCAGACCGGGATACGTCATTCCCGCGTCGATCATCATTTTCGGGAACATACTGATCGACGTAAAGCCCGGCAGGGTGTTGACCTCGTTGAGAAGAATCTCTCCGTCCTGCTTCACAAAGCAGTCCACCCGCGAAAGGCCGCGGCAGTCGAGCACGCGGTACACCTTTTTCGCAAGGGCGCAGACGGCGTCGGCCGTCTCGGACGGAATGCGCGCCGGAATGTAGAGCTTGGCGGTATCGTTTAAATATTTGGAATCGTAATCGTAAAATCCGTCGTTGGAGACGATCTCTCCCGTGCGCGGCGCAAACAGCTCGTCGTTTCCGAGAACGGCGCACTCGACCTCATGGGCACGGACAAACTCCTCCACGACGACGCGGCGGTCCTCGTGATAGGCCGTTTCAAGCGCAGAGGCAAGCTCCGTCTTGTTTTTCGCGGCGCGGCAGCCCACCGAGGAACCGGAATTCGCCGGCTTGACAAAGCAGGGATAGCCCAACGTCTCGCGCACGCGGCGTTCGGTCTCTTCAAGCGGCTCTCTGCCCTTTTCCACCAAAAGCCAGCGCGCCATCGGAATGCCCGCGCGCTCCGCGACGATATGCGTCACGGCCTTGTCGAACGTGACCGCGGCAGCCGTCACGCCCGGCCCCACATAGGGGATGCCGGACAGCTCCATCAGGCCCTGCAGGGCGCCGTCCTCACAATGCTGGCCGTGCACCGCGGGGAAAATCACATCGACGGGAACGGTTTTGACTCCCTCTTTGCCGAACACCACCAGCCCTCCGACCGAACGGTCGGGCGACAGCACGGCGGGAACGGCATCCATCATCCACGTATCGTCAAGAATGCGGGAAATCTCTCCCTCGTACAGATACCAGCGCCCGCAGCGGGTGATCCCGGCGAGCACGGGGGCAAAGCGGCTTCGATCCAAATTTTCAATAATCGACGCGGCGCTGCGTCTGGATACATCATATTCATTCGACACGCCGCCGAACAGGATCAAAACTGTCTTTTTTTTCATAGCAAAACCCCCTTATGTGTAAAAAGCCTCTGTTTAACGGAAAATCATCGTAATAGTATATCACAATCCCGCCCGCGTTACAACTAAAACCCACGCCGCAAAAGAAAAAGCCCCATAAAAAAGCGAAATTGCTTTGGCCGGGTGCCCGTAAAACAGTTAACCCTCCCTATGGTTTCGATCATAGGGAGGGTTTCGAATGCTGCTCTGGTGCGTGAGCACCTAAGGCTCCCTTGCGTAAAGGGAGCTGTCAGCCGTTAGGCTGACGGAGGGATTGTCTGCATGCAGCATCCATACACTCGCAAACCCCACGAAAATTCCTGCTGACTTCATTATTGGGAATCCGCAGAACCCGCAATCCATAGCCTTCCAAAAAGGTGGTGCGTTCTGCATCTTTGGCCATATTCTCATCCTCATAGAGCTGTGAGCCATCCAGTTCTATCACAAGTTTTGCTTCCGCCCTATAAAAATCCGCAATATATTTCCCTAATACTTTTTGCCGTGAGAGCCGCACCGGACAGGGACGCAAAAAATCATACCACAGGTGTCTTTCTTCTTTTATCATCTCTTTGCGCAAGTGTATTGCCAATGGAACTAACTGCTTATTATGCTTTGACTGCAAGACAATCCTCCGTCACGGCTTCGCCGTACCTCCTCCCTTTACACAAGGGAGGCTTTGGTTCACGAAAAAATCGCACCCCGCACGATACACCGAAAGGTGTATAGAAGTGCGCCCCCTTAAATCTGTTCGATAAACTGAGATTTGGTAAATTGCGAATTATGCTCATTTGATATGTTTATTATCATGTATGAACAAACCTACAATCGCCACTAAAAAACCTAATATTCCTCCGCAAAACGCAATGATATTATTCATTGACAGAGCAATTGCCGCGAGTATTATTGCAATGCCCAATAACATAATTTTTGCACCCATCTTTTTTCCTCCGTTCTACAAATTTTAAATTTATCGCTTTCCATACATCTTATCATAAGCGCCCTTTATATACACCAGTCGGCACAGCGAACTCAATCGCTGTGCCGACTAACTGTTTTACGAACACCGCCCATACGGGGGCTCTTTTTCGTTCCAGCCGAGCCGCGGCCGGCGGGGCGTATCTTTTCACGGGCGCGCTCTTTTCTGCGCGGTCAGCCTCACGCACGCAGAACGCGGGCGGTTTTCCACAGCAGCGCAAGCTTGCAGAGCATGGGCACAAGGCAGGCCGCCGCTGCATATGGCAGGAAAAACGCCGCCGCGGCAATCGCCGCCACCGACACGGCGTACCAAAGCCAGAGCCGCCGCCATCCGGCGGAGAGAGACGGCTTCGCGCCGCGCAGAAGCACCGCGTGTGCTGAAAATTCGCTGTAGCCCGCCACCATGGAGACCGCGAGTGCCAGAAGGGAAAAAACCGTTTTCCACACCGCAGAGCCGGTCATGGAAAAACCCGCGGCCGCCGTGAGCAGCACCGCCGAAAAAAGCCCGAAAGCCGCAGCGCTGTTGTAGCGCATCTCCAAACAGCAGGTGAAAATTTTCAGCAAAAGCAGGCTGTATACGCCCGTAAGCAGCGCCAGAAAAAACTCGGCGGGCAGCTGCGCCTGCGGAAATCTCTGCACGGCGGCTTCGTTCGACAGCGGCAGCATCAGCATCGTCAAGAGCTGTACCGCAAAAAGAAGCCAAACCCATTTGACCGGCAGCAGGGTTTTGAGAGCCGAGGCGCCGTCGGTTTCGGGGCAGTCCTTCTTCGGGGCGTCGGAATTTATCATTGTCATGGATGCGTCCTCCTTGCTTCTTTTGTATTCTCTTTGGGGCGCCGTCACGCCAAAAAACCTGCGCGGCCCGTCAAAAGAAACCGTTTTGCACGAAAGAAAGCGGCGTTGACACGGCAGCGGACCGGAAAGAAAAGGCCGCTGCTCCTTCCCCCGTCTTATAAACGCACCGCGAAGCGCACGCGGCGAAACAGGCAAGCGCAAACCGCACATTTTCGCTCTCGTCTTTTACAGATGCGTTCCCCTTTTTATCCCAAAAATAAGGGCTTGCCGGGTCAAAAACGGGTCAAAGCGGCTTTTCGGTCAGTTTGACGCGCTGGCGCGGATATTTTTTGGGGGTGGGGCGTTCTTTGGGAATCACAATCAGCGTGCGGGCGTCGCCGCCGGGCAGGGCGTACTCGGTCACGGCGGGCTCTCCGCCGCCGAGCAAGGCAATCGCGTTTTTGGCGTCGTCCAGTTCTTCGGCCGCGCCGGGGCCCTTCAGCGCGAAAAACACGCCGCCCACCCTGACATACGGCAGGCAGTACTCACACAGCGCGGGCAGGCGGGCGACCGCACGGCTCACCGCCGCGTCAAAGTGCTCGCGCAGAGCGGGATCCACGCCGCCCTGCTCCGCACGGGCATGGACAATCGCGTTTTCCAGTCCCAGCCGCTCAGAGAGCTGCCGCAGAAACTCGAGCCGCTTCTGCAGGCTGTCGAGCAGCGTCAGCCTGAGGTCGGGGCGCGCAATCTTCATCGGCACCCCGGGAAAACCCGCGCCCGTTCCCACGTCGATGACCGAGGCACCCCCGGGCAGCCGCGCCATCGACAGCGGCGCAATCGAATCTACGAAGTGTTTTTCGGTGATCTCGGCGGGGTCCGTGATGCGGGTGAGATTGACTTTTTCGTTATATTCTATCAGAAAATTACTATAAGTATCAAAAAGTGCGGCCTGCTTGTCATCGAGCGTCAGCCCGAACCGGGCGGCTCCCGCCAAAAGGCGCTCGCGGTCGGTCATGTCGTTTCCTCCCTTTTGCGCCGCGCGCGGGAAAGTTCCAGCAGCAGCACGGAAATATCGGCGGGCGACACGCCGGAAATCTGCATCGCCTGTCCCATCGTCTCGGGGCAGACGCGGCAGAGTTTTTCCCTCGCCTCGGTGCGAAGGCCCGCCACCGTTTGAAAATCCACGCCGCGAAGCGAAAGAAAGCGTGTCCTTTCCATTTTTTTGGCCTGTTCGCGCTGTTTCTCGATATAGCCCGCGTATTTGATCTCGATCTCGACCTGATCCGCCGTGCGGCGCGGCAGTGCGGGGCGGCCGGGATCAAACGGCGCAAGTTCCTCATAGCCGATCTGCGGGCGGCGCAGCAGCTCCGACAGGCGCACCGCGTTCTGAAGCGGTGCCGTGCCGCGCGCCTGAAGCAGCGCGTTTAATTCGGGTGTGGGCTGTACGGACGTGCGCGCGAGGCGGGAAAGTTCCGCTCTGCGCGCCTCCTCGCGGGTGAGAAAATCCTTCCACCGCGCGTCGGGGATCAGTCCGATCTCGCGGCCCAGCGGCGTAAGGCGCGTCTCGGCGTTATCCTGCCGCAGCAGCAGGCGGTACTCCGACCGGCTTGTCATCATGCGGTAGGGCTCGTTTGTGCCTTTGCTCGTCAGATCGTCGATCAGCGTGCCGATATAGCTTTCGTCGCGGTGCAGCACGACGGGCGCAAGACCGTGCAGGGCGCGCGCAGCGTTGATACCCGCGATCAGGCCCTGGGCGGCGGCCTCCTCATAGCCGGAGGTGCCGTTGAACTGACCCGCGCCGTAAAGGCCGGCGATCTGCTTTGTTTCGAGCGAGGGACGCAGCGCCAGCGGGTCGATGCAGTCGTACTCGATGGCGTAGGCGGGGCGCATGATCTGTACATGCTCCAGCCCCTCTATCGTGTGATAAAACGCCGTCTGCACCTCAAACGGCAGAGAGGAGCTCATGCCCTGCAGATACATTTCGTCGGTGTCCTCCCCCATCGGCTCCACAAAGAGCTGATGGCGCGCCCGGTCGGCAAAACGCACGACTTTATCCTCAATAGACGGACAGTAACGGGGGCCGATGCCCTCGATCACACCCGCGTAGAGCGGAGAGCGGCCGATGTTCTGCCGGATGACGGCATGGGTTCGCTCGTTTGTATAGGCGATATGGCAGATCATTTTATTTCGCAGCGCGGCTTCGTCTGTGTCGGCGGAAAACGGAATGATCCGCTCGTCGCCGGGCTGTTCCTCCATCTTGGAAAAGTCGATGGACGAACGGCAGACACGGGCGGGCGTGCCGGTTTTAAACCGGCGCATCGGCAGTCCCAGTTCCCGCAGGCGGGCGGCCAGCTCGTTGGCGGGATGGCTGTTGTCGGGGCCGGATTCCTTTTGAAATTCCCCGATAAAGACCTTGCCCTTTAAGTAGGTGCCGGTCGAGAGAACCGCCGCCCGCACCGGATACACCGCTCCGAGCGCCGTGACGACGGCCGTGACGCGGCCTTCCTTTACCAAAACGTCCGTCACCTCAGCCTGAATGAGATCGAGGTTCGGCGTGGTCTCGACGACGCGCTTCATAAAGCAGTGGTAGCGCACGCGGTCGGACTGCACGCGCAGAGAGTGGACGGCCGGCCCCTTGCCGCGGTTGAGCATCCGCGACTGAAGCATCGTCGCATCCGCCGCGCGGCCCATCTCGCCGCCGAGTGCGTCAATCTCGCGCACGATATGGCCCTTTGCGGTGCCGCCGATCGAGGGGTTGCACGGCATATTGGCAACGGCGTCGAGCGACAGTGTAAAAAGCGCCGTGCGGCAGCCGAGGCGAGCTGCGGCCAGAGCGGCCTCGCAGCCCGCGTGTCCCGCGCCGACCACGGTGACGTCGTATTCGCCGGCGGTAAATGTCTGCATGATGCATCATCCTTCCGAATGCAAAAGTTTACTGTAACATAAAACGGCGGCCCAAGGCGTATTTTTGCCGAAAATGCGCCGCGGATCTGTGAAAACCGCCTCTTTCTCCCCGGGCAGAGGCGTGAACTCCCTCCGGCGGGCCGCAAAACGGAACTGTTCTCTTTTTCCACGGGGGAAAATCGGCATTTTCCCAAAGCGTTTTGGAAATTTCTCAACATTTGTTGAAACCGCTGTTGAAAACTTTTCATTTTTACTTTCCGACGCAGAACCGGGAGAAAACCTGTTCGAGCGTCAGTTCGGACGCGCTCTGCCCCGTCAGCTCACCGAGCGCGCCGAGCGCCTCGTCCACGAGCACGCCGGCGGCGTCGAGCGTGATGCCCGAGGCCAGCGCTTCTTCTGTTTCCTCCAGAGCGGCGATCGCGCGCAGAATACAGCCGTACTGCCGTTCGGAGGCGATCAGCGCGCCGCCCTGCGTCAAAGACGCGCCGAGCGCGTGCAGAATCGCGTCTCCGAGCCGGTCGAGACCCGCGCCGTCTTTCGCACAGATCTCCACACATTCACAGGAAAGCTGCGGAAAGCCCGCGTCCGGCAGGTCAATCTTGTTGAGCGCCGCGACAAAGGGACGTCCCTCTGCTTCCCTGAGCAGTGCGGCGTCCTCCTCGGAAAAGGGACGCGAGCGGTCAAACACCGCGACGGCGGCGTCACAGCTCTGAAGAGCCTCTCTGGCGCGCTCGACGCCGATGCGCTCGATCTCGTCGTCGGTCTCCCGGATGCCCGCCGTATCCAGCAGGCGAAGCGGCACCGATCCCAGAGATGTCCTTGCTTCGATCACGTCGCGGGTCGTGCCGGCCTTGGACGTGACGATGGAGCGTTCCTCTCCCAAAAGGCGGTTTAACAGCGTTGATTTGCCCGCGTTGGGGCGGCCGACGATGGCGACGGTCACGCCGTTCTGCAGGTACTTGCCCGCGCGGTGCCCGTCCGCCAGACGGCGGAGAGACTCTTTGGCCGACCCGACGGCGGCAAGCATTCCGCCGCGCGTCAGATCGGGCGCGTCGGTCTCCTCGGGATAATCGCTCCACACGGCGAGAGACGCCATCAGCAGGGAAAGCTCCTCCCGCACGCGGAACACCTCGCGCGATACGGCTCCGTTTTTTCGTCCGAGCGCGGCGCGGCGCGCGCCCTCGCTTTCGGCGGCGATCAGCTCCGCGACGGCCTCAGCCTCGGCGAGGTCTATTTTTCCGTTTTCAAACGCGCGGCGGGTAAATTCTCCATGGGCGGCGGGCTGGGCGCCTGCGGCGACACAGGCCGCGACGAGCCTCTCGGCGATGGCGGGATTTCCATGACAGGAAAGCTCCGCCATATCCTCTCCGGTGAAGCTTTTCGGTGCGCGGAACACCAGTGCCACGCCGTCGTCCAAAAGCTCGTTTCCGTACAGAAAATCTCCGTAAAGCGCCGTATATCCCGCCAGAGCGGAGAGCGTTTTTCCCGAGCGGGAGCGAAACACCCGCTCTGCCACGGCGACGGAATCCGGGCCGGAGAGGCGCACCACGGCGATGGCCCCGCGCGCGGCGGGCGTGCTCAGGGCGACAATTGTGCGGTCCATTTGACAAAACGCCTCCTTTCTCCCTCAAAACGGCGTTACAGCGCCATGATATAGAGCGTCAGAACGCCGTTGACGAGAAAATATCCTCCGACAATCAGCAATACGACCGTAAGCAGCAGCTTGAGAAAACCCGTTACTCCAAACTGGCGGATGTGTACGGCAATCACCGCGGCAAAAGCCAGCGACGCGATCATCAGCTGCCAGAAGCCGGGGTAGCTGCTCCATCTGAAAAAGACAAAAGCAGCGCCGATCAGGCAGCCCGCAAGAATCTTTTTTTCCCTATCGAGAGAGCGGTTGGCAGCGCGCTGCTGCTCGGGCAGGGTCGTGAATTTTATGGGACGCGGCATGGGGACACTTCCCTTCTTTTTTATCGTGGACGAAGTTACGCCGCGCCGCCTGCGGCGGATAAAGCGGCGTAACTGAGAGCGCAGTGGTCGAAAAAACCGAGCAAGCGAACAGCGCGAAGGTTTTTTCGGGCACCACAAGCGGGAAAACCC
>CAKQGD010000053.1 GCA_934232845.1 uncultured Oscillospiraceae bacterium | reverse complement strand
GCCCGACAGAACCAACTGTCCCTCGCTGACCGAGCAGGCAGTCTGGGAGAGCGCCGCGAATACGTCCGTCACCTCGGATGCATCCGGGGGCAGAGGAATCTGCGCACGCACCGACGTGCGCTCGCGCACCGACGCACGCACGCATGCCGTGCGCAGATTTACAGCGTCGCAGCGCGAGATATACTGCGTGGAAAAGGCGTCCTTCGCAGCCTCCAGCTGCGTCTCCGAGCAGGAGAGCACCGCCGCCTCCAGCTGCAGCTCAAGAGACAGACGGTCCTCCTGTGCGTCCTCGGCCGGGGCACAGTCCACCGCTGTGCAGCGCACAGAAACGTCACATACCGATGCCGGTTCGGAAATTTCAAGCACCCGGCTCATAGGCAGCGTATACTGCGCGGTCTCCAGTTCGTTTTCCTCCCCCGCTGACCAAAGCATCGAAACAATCAGGTCACCTTTGAGAAGAATTCCGTTTGAGACAGGCCGCCACTCCTGCACAACGGCACAGCAATCCGCACGCAGCACCTCGTGCGGGACGTGCGTTCCCGGCGGCGGGGAGACCTCCTCCCGCTGAGAAAACCTCTGCAGCGTACGCGCCCGAAGACAGGCCGCGCGGTACTCCTCTGTTTTCAGACACACGCCGCTCTGTGCGCCGATCACAACCTCTTCGGTGCGCGCGTCGCACACCATCGCGGAAACCGACAGCACGCCGCGCACGTCAACACGGCGCCGGGAGGAGGCGCGGCAGGTCAGATAGCCTCGTTCAGCCGATGCGAATACAATCGGGGAAATCGCCTCTTCGGAAAGCTCAAAGCTTTTGGAAAAAGGCTGGCGCACCTGAGTCGTGTGCACTCCTCCCACGTCTCCGAGATAACAGAGCGTGACCGTAGTCATTCCCTCGACGGTCAATGCTGCGCCGCGCACGGCGCAATCCGTCACATCCGCCTGCGCGCGGCAGGTCAGCACCCGTACAATATCCGGGCAATAGTCCGGAAGAAGAATATCGCACTCAATCGGATGCTCGGCGGCCGCGTCAAGCAGCGGCTCACAGACAGCCGCCGGCTGTTTTTTTAATTTCAATTCCATATCCTCGCCTCTCCTCGCACTCATTTCTGGTCAATGGTATGCGCGCGGATGTCAAAGTATGCGGACAACGCCGCCGCACGTATCTTTGTGCCGCCGCATATACTGCAGCAGTACTGCAAAAAAGGAGGGTCCGCATTGTGGTGGAGCGGCCGATGCTTTTGGGCGCTGGTCGGCGGCGCGTTCGCGCTCGGTATTCTGCTGACGTGGCTGTGTGCGTTTCGGCTGGCGCTGTTTGTGGCGGTTTTCCTGCTTCTGGCGCTGTGCCGGGCCGTCCTGCGCCGCTGGTGAATGCAGCCTTTTCGGAAAGGACGGGATCGGTATGAAAATCGTCGTCGTCAAAAGTCCGCGTTTTTTGGGCGGACTGCTGCGTCTCGTGTTCGGCATAGACCGAAAATCCGCCTGACACGCCGCGCAGAAATTTTCTTGAAGACCGAAACAGAAAAAATCCCCTTTCATAAGAAAGGGGATTTTTTCTGTTTTTTTATTATTTTTGAAGTGCGTTATGGAATTTTCGATTCAATCACAAGCAGCGCTCCGTCTCTCACCGAAACAAGGGCCTTTTCTTCCGTAATGCGGTTTCCGTGCCCGAGAGGAAAGCTCTCGGTAAGAACCGCATCCGTCAGCGGGTACTGCACGCCGCGCAGCGTCACGCCCCGCGCAGCCCCCTCAAAGGCCAGCACGGAAAAAGAGACGCCTTCTCTGCGCAAGAAAGCGCGCGTTTCATTTCGCACGAGCGTAACCGTTTCTTTTTCTCCGTCAAGGAGCCCCGAGCCGCCGCGGCGCCCCAGAAACAAAAGCGTCTGCACATTGGCAAGCGTATGATCGAGCCTGCCCCCCAGCGCGCCGTACAGCACAAAATCCCGGTACCCCCGGTGCAGTCCCTCGCGTACGGCCAGCATGCTGTCGGTATCATCCTTCTCAACGGGAAACCGCAGCACCGGCACGCCGGGCAGTTCTCCCTGCCACGAGTCAAAATCACCCACCAGAAGATCGGGCGAAACACCGCATGCTTTTGCAAACACAGCGCCTCTGTCGCAGGCAATCACAAAATCGCCGGGGCCGACGTCAGGCGTTTGGCCCGGCGGCAGCGAGCAAAAGATCAAACAGCGTCCGGTCACTTTGTTTTTTCCTCCCAAGGCTTGTAAAGCCGCGCCTCTTCGTAGAGGGCGCAGTAGCTTTTGTGTCGGGCAAAAGAGATTTCTCCCGCTTCGGCCGCGGCAAGCACGGCGCAGCCCTTTTCCCTCGTATGCGAACAGCCGGTAAAACGGCATTTGAGTAAGTAGGGCGCGAACTCGGGAAAGCACAGCTCCAGCTTTTCCTTCGAAATCGGCTCGGCCGACTCAATGTCCAGCGCGGAAAATCCGGGCGTGTCCGCCACAAGTCCGCCGCACACGGAAAAAAGCTGCGTGGTGCGGGTCGTATGCCGCCCGCGCCCGAGCTTAGCGCTCGTTTCCCCCGTTTCCAAAGCAAGGGAGGGCTCCAGCGCGTTTAAAAGCGTCGATTTTCCCACGCCGGTGTTGCCGGCCAGCACACAGAGCTTTCCCTCAATCAAAGGCCGCACCGCGGATACGTCGCCCGACAGGCTGTCGACCACGGCGACGGGATAACCCGCCCGGCGGTAATCCTCCGCCAAGGCAAAGCCGTCCGCAAGAGCCGCTTTTGTCACAACCAGAGCGGCGTCAATCTCCTGATAGGCAGCAATAACAAGCATCTTGTCGATTACATACCGGTTCGGAGCCGGATCGGCCGCCGCCGCAATCAGAATCAGCCGGTCGATGTTGGCCGCGGGCGGCCGGGCAAGCGCATTTTTTCGCGGCAGAACCGCGGAAATATAGCCTTTATGATCCGGTGTACGAAGCACCTGTACAAAATCCCCCACCAAGGGGGAAACGCCGTCGAGCCGAAACCGTCCCCGTGCGCGGCACTCGATCACCTCAGTGCCGGCGGCCACATAATAGAAGCCGCCGGTTGCTTTTACGATTCTTCCTTCTTCCATCCGCGCCTCCGTCAGCCGTGCTGGGCGGAGTTGTCCTCCGTCAGGGTGTAGCTTCCCTCGGAGAAGTCGATTTCATAGGTCTGATAGAGGAAATCGTTGTACAGAATGAAGATTTCCACCTTGCCGGTTCCCTGGAAGCTGGGCCGCCAGTAGCCCGCGGCGGAAGGATTCAGCTGCGTCGTGCTGATGACCTCTCCACTGTACACGGCCTTAAAGGTCACATATTCATTTACATCGGCGGGCAGCGGAATATTCAGCGTCACCTGATTGGTCGATTCCGTCGAGCCGGAGGAAATCGTCATGTCCACCGCGCTGCCGCTCATCAGCTCGGTACCCGGCTCCGGAGACAGGTGCAGAACCGTTCCGGCGGTCTCGCCGCTCGCGACATACGACACCGATCCGACGGTAAAGCCCATGTCAAGAAGCTGCTGATACGCTTCTCCAAACACATGGCCCGTCAGGTCGGGCACCGCAATCATCCGGTTTTCCGGTCCGATGCTGATCTGTACGCTGACAACCGTGCCGGCGGGAACCTCCGTTCCGTAGGCGGGATCCGTCGCAACGACCGTGCCGACCGTCTGGTTGGAATAGACCTCAACCTTTTCATAGTCGAGATCGAGGGCGACCAGCTCCGCATAGGCGCTTGTCTCCTCATAGCCGATGAGATAGGGCATGGAAACTTCCTTCTGCCCGTTGGAAACGACCACCTTGATCGTCGACCCGGTTTTTGCCTTTGTCCCGGCCTTCGGCTTCTGGCTGATAATCAGCCCGCGTTCGGTTTCGTCGTATTTGGTTTCCTCGATCTCAAAGGTAAAGTCCCCGTACTGTGCCGACGCGCGCACCTCGTCGTAGCGCAGACCGTCAAGCTTGGGAACGACGACATCCGGCACCTTTTCCAAAGGGTTGTTGAAATACAGCATCGCGCCGACAAATACCATTGTGATCACTACAAATGCCGCCGTGATGCCGAACAGAGCCGCGATGACCGGAGATCCGGAGGATTTCTCCCGCGGGCGGCGGGCTTCCTCCTGCGAAGAGGGAGCGGCATGCCGTCTCCCGCCCGAAGCAAGGCCGCGGCGCGGCGAGGTTCCGGCGGCAGGCTTGCGAGGCGTTCTGCCCTCCGTACGGGAAGACATTTTTTTCTTTTCACTCTCTCCTGTGCGGCGCGCAGACTGCACCGCGCGGCGGTAGCGCTGTTCCTCCACGGAGGAGTCTGTCAGATATTGATACTCAAAGCGCACCGACGGATCGCGGCGAAACGCCGAAATATCATTGAGCATCTCCGCGGCGGACTGATAGCGAAGATCCGGGTCCTTCTGCATGGCGCGGAGGGTAATTTCCTCGAGAGCCTCTGGAATGTCGGGGTTGAGACTGCGCGGAGACGGCGCCTCGAGCTGAATCTGCTTGAGCGCGACGGAGACCGGATTCTCCGCGTCAAAAGGCAACTTGCCCGTAAGCATCTCGTACATCATCACGCCGACAGAATAGATATCCGAGCGCTGGTCGGTATGCTCGCCGCGCGCCTGTTCCGGGCTGATATAATGCACGGAGCCGATCGCGCGGTCGGTCAGGGTTTTCGTCTCACTGCGTGCAAAGCGCGCAATGCCGAAATCGGTGATTTTGATCGTACCGTCAGCCAGCAGCATGACATTCTGCGGCTTGATGTCGCGGTGAACGATGCCGCGGTCATGCGCGTGAGACAGCGCCCACAGAATCTGCACGACAAAGTGGACCGTTTCCTTCCACGAAAGGACCTTCTGCTGCTCCATGTATTCCTTGAGCGTAATGCCGTCGACATACTCCATCACGATGGACTGCATCCGGTTGGAAAAGCAGACGTCGTACACTTTGATAATATTGGGATGGGAAAGCACCGCGATTGCCTTGGACTCGTTTTTAAAGCGCCGCATGAATTCCTCGTTGCCATAGAATTCCTCGCGGAGTATTTTAACGGCGACGGTCTTGCCGTCGGTAACGTCGGTCGCCTTGTAGACGTTCGCCATGCCGCCGATTCCGATCAGCTCGGTGATAAGATAGCGGCCCTCGAGCTTCTTTCCGATATAGTTATCCATGTCGCGCCTCCTCTCCGACGACGGCAAGCGCCGCGGTAATGTTGTCTCCGCCGCCGTTCTCGTTGGCACGGTCGATCAGAGGCTGAACGCTTTTTCGACGGACGCAGATCGCAGTCAGCGCACACAAATCCTCACGGCCCACATAATTGTAAAGTCCGTCGCTGCATACGAGAAGCGCGTCTCCCTCCTGCAGGTCGATGGTAAAGATGTCGAACTGCAGCTGCCGTTCGACTCCCACGGCACGCGTGATGTAATTTCTCTGCGGATGCGTCTTGGCGGCCTGTTCCGTGATATCGCCGCGGTCGACAAGCATCTGCACAACGGTGTGGTCGGTGGTCAGCTGATTTAAAAGCTCGTCTCGAAGCAGGTACACGCGCGAGTCTCCCGCATGCAGCACATGGGCCGTCCGGCCCGTGACCACGGCACAGGTAAGCGTCGTGCCCATTCCGGCAAGGCTCTCGTCACCCTTTGCGCGCTCGTAGACCGCCGCATTGGCCGCAGCGCCCGCGCATTCCAGCACGCGCCGCACGGAAACCTCTCCCATCCCTGCCGTTACATCGCGCAGAATCAAACGCTCGGCGGCATCGGCCGCCAGCGCGGAGGCAACATTGCCGCCGCGTTCGCCGCCCATGCCGTCACAGACAAGCAGATAGCCGCCGTCCGGCAGAGCGCCGGTGCGGCAGGTATCCTGATTGGTCGCGCGCCGCTGTCCGACGTGCGTTTCGGCTGTCATCCACATACCGGGTTCCCTCCCTGTTGTTCTCTCTGTTCGCGGCGCCGCAGCTGGCCGCAGGCCGCGTCGATCTCGGTGCCGAATTCCCGCCGGATTGTGGCGGAAATCCCGCTCTCGCAGAGAATTCTGCAAAAGCGCTCGGCGCTTTCCCGGCTGCCGCGGCGAAATCCCGTCTCCGTCACCGGATTGACCGGAATCAAATTGACATGACATGACTGATCGTGCAGCAGTGCGGCAAGCTTCTGCGCCTGACTCGGACTGTCGTTGACGCCCGCAATCAGGGAATATTCATACGAGATGCGCCGCCCCGTCGCGGCAAAGTACCGTTTGCACGCGGCGAGCAGCTCTTTGATCGGATACGAGCGGTTGACCGGCATGATCTCGTCGCGCGTTTCATCGTCGCAGGCGTGCAGCGACACCGAAAGCGTCAACTGATACCGGCGTTCTGCCAGTTCATCGATGCGGGGCACGATTCCGCAGGTGGAAAGAGAAATATGCCGGTGCGACAGTCCAAGCCCGCCGGGGTCGCGCACCAATTCGAGAAAGCAAAGCACGTTGTCAAAGTTATCCAGCGGTTCGCCGATTCCCATCATCACGACACTGTCGACGGGCAGTCCCGTCAGCGCGCGCACCGCGTAGATCTGGCCGAGGATCTCCGATGCGCGCAGGTCGCGCACCTTGCCCCCGATCGTCGACGCACAGAAACGGCAGCCCATCCGGCAGCCGACCTGCGACGAAACGCACAGCGAATTGCCGTAGTCGTGGCGCATCAGCACCGACTCGATCGTATTGCCGTCGGGCAGCCCAAAGAGAAACTTCACCGTGCCGTCCGAAGCGGTCTGGCGGCGGCGCTCCGTCAATATAACCAGCTCACAGCGCTGTGAGAGCATTGTGCGAAGGGAAAGCGGCAGATTGGTCATTTCCTCAAAAGAATGGACGCGCTTTTCATGCAGCCACGAAAAAATCTGCTTTGCACGAAAACGCGGTTCTCCGAGAGAGACAAGAAATTCCTCCAGCTCCCCGCGGGTCATGGAGAGAAGATCCGGTTTTTGGATGGATTCTGTCATAAATTCCTCCTGATGCGGGAGATGAAAAAGCCGTCGCCGCCGTCCGCGGCGGGCAGATGCGTCACAGCCCAGTTTTCTCCGTCGAAGGGATCGGGAGAAAAGTCTTTCTGCTCATGGAGAAACCGGCCGATGATCCGTTCGTTCTCCTCCGGGTTGATCGTGCAGGTGGAATACACAAGCGTGCCGCCCTTTTTCAGGTAGTTTGCGGAAACGGAGAGAATTTTATACTGCAATGCAGGCAGCGCGTCGAATGTATCCGGGGTGCGCAGCTTAATCTCCGGCTTTCGTCTCAGCACCCCAAGCCCGGAGCAGGGCACATCACAGAGTATCCTGTCGAACAGGCCGAACGCGGGGTCGTACACCGTACCGTCGTTTTGCCTTGTCTCGATGACCGTAAGCCCCAGCCGCGCGGCGCCCTGCGAAACCTTTTGCAGACGCTTTTCGGCGAGATCGCACGAGAGCAGAGAGCCCTCGTTTTTCATCTCCTGTGCGATCGTGAAGCTCTTCGACCCCGGGGCGGCACAGACGTCGAGCACGCGTTCGCCGGGCACGGCGCCGAGTGCCAGCGCCGCCTGCTGCGAACAGAGATCCTGAATGTGAAACAGCCCCTCTGCATGCGCGGCGGTATGCGCGGCGTCGCCCGACACAAGCAGGCAGCCCGGCATTGTGTCAAGCGGCACGGCTTCACATCCCTGCTGCGCAAGCAAGCCGCACAGCTCTGCTTTTGTCGTGTGAAGAGGATTGATCCGCAGATAAACCGGAGGCCGCCCAAAAGAAGCCGAGAGAATTTCTTCTGCCGTTTCTTCTCCGTACCAGAGAATCAGGCGGCGCGCAAGTTCCTCATTGCAGGAACCGTTCACCGCAAGGCGCGCGGCCGCGTCTCCCGTAACGGGCGGCAGCACGCACCCGCCGCGCTGAAAGCTGCGCAGTATGCCATTGACAAGCCCCGACGCGCGCCCTTGTCCGAGCGTACGCGTCAGGCGCACAGCCTCATCCACCGCGGCGTGAGCTGGTACTTTATCCAGATACAAAAGCTGATAGAGGGCCATGCGCAGAATGACCGCCACCGTATCCGTCAGCGGCCGGCGCGCATAGTGCGCGATACAGTGATCCAGCGTCACACGGCGCTCAAGCGTGCCGTAAAACAGCGCCGCGGCGAACTGCGTGTCCCGTTCGGGCAGAGCGGCCCGCTTCGCGAGGGAATCAAACACAAGCTGGGAGTAGCCGCCGCGTTCCACACGCAGAAGCGCCTCGGCGGCGAGCTGTCGGGAAGTTTTCATGCGGCTTTCTCCTTTCCTGTGCCGTATCCGCCCCTTTTGTCAGCGGCGGTCGCGGTTGCCGAACAGCAGCACCAGCCGGAGCAGCTGCATAGCGGACACGAGCAGCGCCGCCACATAGGTCAGCGCAGCCGCGGTAAGCACCTTTTTCGTACCGAAAAGCTCCTGCTCATCCAGCACGCCGTTTGCCAGCGTGTCGACCGCCCGGGCGGAAGCGTTGAATTCCACCGGCAGCGTCACAAACTGAAACAGCGTCACCAGCGAATACAGCACAATGCCGAACGTCACCAAAGACGGCGCGCCGAGAATCAGCCCCAAAAACAGCATCGGCATCGAGAGCTTCGCGCCGAAATTCGTCACCGGAATGATCGCGGTGCGAATCTGCAGGGGGAAATACCCCTCCGCGTGCTGCACGGCGTGGCCCGTTTCGTGCGCGGCGATACCGAGCGCGGCGACATGATTGCCGTAAAAAACATCCCGCGAAAGGCGCACAACTCGGTCGCGCGGGTCGTAGTGGTCGGTCAGTTCCCCCTGAATCGGTTCAATATACACGTCCGTCAGGCCATGATCGTCAAGGATGCGCCGCGCGATCTGCGCGCCGGTGTAGCCGCTGCGGCACTGCACCGCGCGGTACTTCTGGTAGGTGCCGCTGACACGTGCCTGCGCCCACAGGGACAGCAGCACGGCCGGCAGTACAAGCAGAAAATAATAGCGGTCGAGAAACATATCATTTCCCCCTCTCAAAAATCTGTTGAATGAAAACGCCTAATGAAAGAATCCTGTGCTTTTTTCCGGATTAAACGCCGAACGTTTCTCCCTCTTTCAGACGAGCGCCGCGCGCAAAGTCTGCCGCGGTCATGCGGCGCTTGCCCTCGGGCTGCACCTCAAGAAGCTCGACGGCGCCATGTCCGCAGGCGACGATCAGCCCGTCGGAGGAGACGGTCTTTCCCGTCTCTCCGCAGCGGTTGACCACCCGCGCCCGGTGAATTTTCAGGCGCTTTCCTCCCACCGTCGTGTAGGCGCCCGGCCACGGCGTCACGCCGCGGATGCGCGCGCAGACGGCCTTTGCATCCTGCGACCAGTCGATCTCGCCGTCGGATTTTTTGAGCATCGGCGCCCAAGTCGCCTTTTCGTCGTCCTGCGGCACGGGCGTAAGCACATCGAGATGTTCGAGCGTCTCGTGCAGCGCCTCGGCTCCAAGCAGGGCAATGCGGTCAAACAGCTCGCCGGAGGTCTCCTCCTCCCCGACGGTGAGAGATCTCTGCAGCAGCATGGGGCCGGTGTCAAGCCCCTCCTCCATCTGCATGATCGTGACGCCGGCGGTCACCTCATCCGAGATTACCGCCCATTGAATCGGGGCCGCGCCGCGGTATTTGGGCAGCAGCGAGCCGTGCACGTTGAGACAGCCGCGCGGCGGCAGGTCAAGCACGGCCTTCGGCAGAATTTTTCCGTAGGCGGCTACCACAATCAGCTCGGGAGAAAGCGCGGCAAGCTCTGCCAGCACCGCTTCATCCCTCAGTGTTTTCGGCTGAAATACGGGGATATCGTGCTCCTGCGCCAGCACCTTGACCGGAGGCGGCGTCAGGGTAAAGTGCCGCCCCTGCGGCTTGTCGGGCTGGCAGCAGACGCCGACGACGGTGTGGCCGTCATCGATCAGTCTCTGCAGAGACGGCACGGCAAAGTCTGGCGTGCCCATAAATAGGATGCGCATTCGTCAGTCCTCCGATTCGAGTTCTTCCGCGGAAAGCATTCTCGACGCGATGTCCTTAAACAGCTTTCCGTCGAGGTGATCGCACTCGTGGCAGAGAGCGCGCGCCAAAAGCTGCTCGCCCTCAATTTCCTTCTTCGCACCGAAACGGTCGTAATATTCACAGACGACCTTCATCGGCCGTGTGACCTCGCCGTACTCGCCGGGCGAGGAAAGGCAGCCTTCGGCCCCCGTCTGCACCGCGCGGCTCTCGTACACGATCTTGGGATTTATCAGATCGATCACACCGTCGCCGATGTCGATCACAACAACGCGTCGCAGAATGCCGACCTGCGGTGCGGCAAGGCCCACACCGTCGGCGGCGTGCATGGTTTCCGCCATGTCGTCGAGCAGCTCGTGCAGACGCGCATCGAATTTTTCCACGGGGCGGCACACCTTACGCAGGCGGTCGTCCCCCTCTTTTACGATATTGCGAAGCGCCATGTCAGTCTCATCCTTTCTCACAGGTTGGAATCATATGTAAAATCTATCGCCGGATAAATAGTGCTCTTTTCGGCCGAATATTGCTGCAG
Source organism: uncultured Oscillospiraceae bacterium (assembly GCA_934232845.1). Classification (GTDB taxonomy): domain Bacteria; phylum Bacillota; class Clostridia; order Oscillospirales; family Ruminococcaceae; genus Yanshouia. The sequence continues at coordinate 837 of CAKQGD010000053.1, read as the reverse complement.
AACCTCTCGCACCAGCGCGCGGAACGGCCGTCCCACGCGGCATTTTACGAGCAAACGGCAGCGAAAGCGCCCGGCGGCGCGGTAGGGCGAACACTCCGCCGGACCGAGCAGGCGCAGCGGCAGCTCCGGATGAAGCCGCGCCGCGCCGGCAAAAAGCTTTGCAAAAAGCCTTACACTCTGCACGGCGGCACGCTCATCCTCGCTTGAAAACACAAAGCACACAAGATCGCAGAACGGTGGATACAGCCCCACACGGCGATAGCCCAATTCTTCTTTGTAAAACGTGTCGTAATCCTGCGCGGCGGCAAGCGAAAGAACGCGGTGCTCCGGCGTGTAGGTCTGGATCACGGCGCGGCCCGGCTTTTCGGCGCGGCCGCAGCGGCCGACTACCTGCGTCACCAGAGAAAACGTACGCTCAAACGCGCGGAAATCCTCTGAATACAGCGACTGATCGGCGCACAGCACACCGACAAGCGTCACATCGGGAAAATCCAGCCCCTTGGCGATCATCTGCGTGCCGACCATCACATCGTATTCTCCCCGCGAAAAGGCCGCGAATTTATCCCGGTGGGAAAAACGCGACATCGTCGTGTCGGCATCAAGCCGCAGCACGCGCGCGTCCGGCAGAAGGGCTTGCAGTTCCTCTTCGGCGCGCTGGGTGCCAGCGCCGGTAAAGCGCAGCAGCTTGGAGCCGCAGTGTGCGCACGGCTCGCCGGCCCTCTGCGACCAGCCGCAGTAGTGGCAGACGAGGCGGCCGTTGGCGCTGTGATACGTCAGAGGAATCGAACAGTTGGGGCAGCGTGCCGTCTCTTTGCAGGAGGAGCACTTGACCAGCGT
>CAKQGD010000052.1 GCA_934232845.1 uncultured Oscillospiraceae bacterium | reverse complement strand
GGGTTTAGCTCACTTGGTAGAGCGCCACCTTGCCAAGGTGGAGGTAGCGAGTTCGAGCCTCGTAACCCGCTCCAATTATCACAGGGAAACCGGGCGCGGACTCGCTGCCTCCACCGTTATCGCCGAAAGGCGATTTTAAATCGGAGGTAGGGCCCCGCAAAAGCGAAGCTTTTGTGGGTGAGGATGCGAGTTCGAGCCTCGTAACCTGTAAATAAGGCGCTATAGCCAAGCGGTAAGGCAGAGGTCTGCAAAACCTTCATCCCCGGTTCGATTCCGGGTGGCGCCTCCAAAAAAGGACATCCGAAAGGATGTCCTTTTTCGTTGAGTCCGGAAGTATAGAAGGTATCTCATAAAAAGCTTTAAATTCAAGCACCAAGCAAAGCAAGCTGTCAGCAGCAGAGAAGCAAATTTGGACTTTTTAATATTCACCCGTTTCGGGCTGCAGAGCAAATGATGCGAGGAAAAAGAATTTCCGCGGCTTAGACAGCGATTATAACTTTCGGGCAGTAGATTTGTTGAAAATATTGTTGTTTCAGCAGGGAGATTGTCCGCTGCTTTTGAAAAGTCACTCCGGCAGAGAAATTTTCATGACACGGGCCGGCCGCCCCTTTCCGGAGGAGCGCTTGCCTACGGTGGCAACATAGCCTGCTTCTTCAAGGGAAGAAAGAATTCGGTTCACACTTCGGGTTGTAATTCCCATGCGCACAGCCAATTCTGCGGAAGTAATGGAATCGCCGCCTTGTTTTAAGGCGCGGCGAAGACGCGCTGCGGTTTCTGCGCTTACATCGGCGTGTTGGGAGAAATCGGAGGAGCTGAGCTTGGCGGGGGGCATATCGGCGGCATTCAGCTTTTCCATGCCGTGTCTCTCGTCTTCTACTAAGTACGTACCTCCGGATTTGTCGGCGACGGAGTAATTCAGCGCTATAACGGCTCTGGATTTTGCCTCTGCCATTGTACTGCCTATTCCAATGCCAATCCATACTTGATATTCGGGCTTTCGATACTCCGTTTGGATCAGCCTGCAGTGCTCTCCGTTTTTAAAAAAAATATTCATCAGCATATCCCGCGAAGAAACTACAAAAAAATACCCCATGCCCATGTTGAATACGGCAGCTTCCATTTGCTGCGCTATGGCATATATCTTTTCTTGGAAAACCCCCTGGCACCGCATTTTATCCCATTCCCGGACCGATAGACTCTTTTTTTCATTGGAAGAAAAATCAAACCGGACGGCAATCACTGCAAGCTTGCCGGAATTTTCTCGGGCGGAAAAATGACGAAGCTGCAGATGATAAATTTGTTCCCGAATCACTTCGTCGGCGGGAACCGTGCGAATACAGGGGATCCCCTCTTCCAATAAGGGGGCTTGAATATGCTCCATGCTGGTGATGCAGATAGAAACCAATTTGCGCCGATAGCAGTCCCGGTGGAATTCTAAAAGCTTTTTTTCAAAATCAGGGTGTTCCGCATCGTAGGGTGCTTGATAGATGGCTGAATCATGGATGCCGCAGGAGCTCAGCGCGAGCTTGAGCATCTGGGGATCGTAGCGGTCCACGCTGATGGATTTCAGATTGCTGCCGTACAAGGACTGAGCGGTTAAAAGGGCCTGAAGCGCGGCGGTTCGACTGTGGGGGATATATCCCCATGGCACCGTGGGGGTCACACGACGCAGGGCATAGTTCCAGTTTGTGGGGCCGGAGAACAAAATAGCATCGATTGTGGGATCTCTTTGAAGTTCATCGGCCAATTGCCCGGATTTTTCAAAAAAATCTGTACAGGCATATAAAAAGCGGACGTCCGGAATATCGCGTTCGGCTGCCGCTCTGATTATATTTACGGTACTATCCGGACCAATCACACCAATTTTCATAAAGCAGCCCCTATTCCTCTATTAAAGACATATTTTTCAATTCAAGACATCATTTTACTCCTATTAAAGACAACACGCAAGTGTTATCTTAATAATGACAATGCCAAATGAAAAATCCTATTTATAGTAAGCTTGTCAGATGACGTGTACCGCGGCAATACAAAAATCTGCGGAATCTGCCCATGTTCTTTGCATCGCTGTATCCGCTTGGGACCCTTGTACCGGAAGGCGCACGGAGCCTTGGAGAGGCACGGCGGCCGCAGTGTGCTGAAAGGGGCCTGACGCGGTGCGTGCGTTTTCTTCCGTCTGAAATATCATATAGAATGTAACCAGTGAGAAAAGAAGGCGTTTCAATGTTTCGCGATTTACTGACGCTGTACATGATTTGTTTCCGCATGGGAGCAGTAACCTTTGGCGGCGGCTATGCTATGCTGCCGATTTTACGGAGAGAGATTGTTCAAAATCGAAAATGGGTAGATGAAGAAACCATTATGGACTATTATGCCCTGAGCCAGGGGCTGCCCGGCATTATTTCCGTAAATGTGGCTGTATTCATCGGCTATAAACGGCGCCGCGTCCTTGGGGGAATAGCGGCCGCATTGGGCATGGTGTCTCCCTGTGTGATTATCATTACGACCATAGCCGCATTTTTGTCCAATGTACAGGATAACCTTTATGTGCAGCACGCTTTGGCCGGAATCTCTGTCTGTGTAGCTGCGTTAATTCTGGACGCGGTTCTCAGCATGTGGAAAAAGGGAGTCAAGGATACATTTGGAATCGTGCTGTGTCTGACGATGCTGGTGCTGAGCGTATTCACTAAGATATCTCCCATTCTTTTAATTATAACCTGCGCTCTGCTGGGTGTTGGAGCGAAGCGTCTGCAATGGAAAAAGGACGGTGACGCTCAATGATTTACCTGCAGCTTTTTTGGGAGTTCTTTAAAATCGGCCTTTTCGCCGTGGGCGGAGGTATGGCTACACTGCCTTTTTTGCAGAGTCTGTCTGAATCCAGCGGCTGGTATCCTCAGTCGCTCATCACAGATATGATCGCTATTTCCGAATCTACACCCGGCCCGATCGGCATCAATATGGCCACTTATGTGGGCTATAATGTGGCCGGAATCTGGGGCGGCATTGCGGCTACCATGGGTGAGGTTCTGCCTGCGATTGTAATTATTGTTCTTGTCTCAAAATCTTTAGAGAGATTTCGCGGCAGCAAAATAGTAGACGCTGCATTTTACGGTCTGCGTCCGGCCGTTACCGGATTGATCGCCGCCGCCGGGATCGGTGTGATACAGACCTCTATGTTTCACATGGAGCTGTATCGGCAGACCGGCAATTTGATGGATATCTTTGATTTTAAAAAACTTGTATATTTTGCTGTAGTATTTTTCGCCATCAAAAAGTTTAAAAAGCATCCGATTGTGTATATAGCCGTCTCTGCCGTGGTGGGCATTGTGCTGGCGTTTTGATGCGGCAGAACTTTATCGTCGCAAGTCTTTGCAGAGATGCTTTGGAAAAACAGGGCGCCGATATGATAAAAAGGCGCTGCCCGCCAACAAAACGAAAGGCAGCATTCTGCGGTGAAACGCGCCGAACCGGAAATATGCTGAATTTCTGAAGAAGCGTTTGGAAACGTCTGCACCGCATGCCGGAAAGCGTCGAAAAGCTGAAAAGAAAACCCCGGATGACAATGTTCCAAAATTGAATGGAGCTTCACACGTTCTGTCTTTGCGAATAAATAGAAAAAAGCAAAACATGATCTTTGGCAAAAACAGAGGAATTTCCTCATCCCAAAATAAAAAAAGCCGTTTGGCATTAAGAAAAAGAAAAGATTTAGGTATTTTCGCTGTTTTTATTGGATTTATCGTGTGACTTCTGCCGAAAATTGAGTTGTTTTAGCATTTTGCACAATTCGACTTGACTTCTTTCATTTAAGAGAGTATATTATTAACTGAACCTCAAGCGACGGGAGGATCTATGTCAACCGGCTTCACAGGAAAGAACGGCGATTTTTATTCCGATAGTCTACGGAAGCGCGACAGCGCTTCGGTGAATCGGCTGATTGAGGAGTATTTTCCGCTGGTGCGTCATATTGCCAACCGCTTTCGCGGAAGCGCGGCGGAGACGGATGATCTTCTTCAGGAAGGCTTGATCGGTCTGCTGTATGCGGTGCGCGCATATGATGCGAACCGGGGAGTTACTTTTTCTACGTTTGCTTATCGCTGTATCACAAACCGAATTTTAACCGTTGTTTCTTCGGCGGAGAAAAAACCGCCCGGGGTGAGCCTTTCTGATCCGCAGATTGCGGATTCTCTGCTAAGCGGCGGCCGGCCAAATGACCCGCAGGAAATTTTGATTGCCCGCGAGACTGTTCGGCGTTGGACCGATGAGGCGGTGCAAATGCTTTCTGCCTTTGAGCGCAAGGCGCTTTGGCTCTATCTGACCGGCTATTCTTATTGTGAGGCTGCCAAGATTCTTCATACCAGCGAAAAAAAGGTCGACAACGCTCTGCAGCGCGCGCGCAGAAAGCTGCGCGCAGGGCGAAAAATCCGATAGTAAGCCGCAAGGCTTTCTATATTATAAACCACCCTTAGTAATCAGATGATTCCAGACCGGTCTCCGATTCTGCGGGTAAAACAAATTCCATAAGCGAGGTAAAAAATCATGTATGCAGACAAAACCCTGAAGTGCAAAGAGTGCGGCAATGAGTTCGTTTTCACCGCCGGTGAGCAGGAGTTCTACGCTGAGCGCGGCTTTGTAAACGAGCCCCAGAGATGCAAGGCTTGCCGTGACGCCCGCAAAAACGCGAACCGTCCCGAGAGAGAAATGTTCTCTGCTGTTTGTGCCGCCTGCGGCAAGGAGTGCAAGGTTCCTTTCAAGCCCCGTGAGGACCGTCCTGTTTACTGCAGCGAGTGCTTTGCGAAGTCCAAGGAGTAATTCTTTCTTATTGTGCTTCTGACACGGAGCGTCTTTCTTTTGAAAGACGCTCCGTTTTCTTCTTTCTTTTAGAAAGATGGGCCTTTTGCCTTTGATGCATGAAATTTTATAAAAAAGCTTTTCCAAAAGCCCTTTTTTATGATATAATAATCGTCAGCAGTTGTCGCTCAAAAGAGGACCGTTCTTTCGTAAAACAGCAAAAAGCTTTGATACAGCGGCGGAAAAGCATCCGGAGGATGAGGTTCGGGCTTGCCGCATACTGCGGAAGAGGGCGCCTTTGGCTGGAGACAATTTCAGTGATATTTTAATTTGAGGGTGTGTTGATATGTCGGGTCATTCTAAATGGAGTACGATTAAGCGCAAAAAGGAGGCTACGGACTCCAAACGCGCCAATGTCTTTACAAAGATTGGCCGTGAAATTGCGGTAGCGGTTCGCGAGGGCGGCGGAGATCCGTCCTCCAACAGTAAGCTGCGCGATCTGATCGCAAAGGCAAAGGCCAACAATGTTCCCAACGACAATATTGATCGTCTGATCAAAAAATGCTTGGGCGACGGGGATAAGAGCAGTTATGAAGAGATGACCTACGAGGGCTATGGCCCTTGCGGAGTCGCTGTGATTGTGGAGGCGCTGACGGATAACCGCAACCGTACTGCGGGAGATTTGCGCCATTATTTCGACAAATGCGGCGGGAACCTTGGTCAGAGCGGCAGCGTGTCTTTCCTTTTTGAACAGAAAGGCGTTATTGTAATCGATAATGAGGACGGCAGAATCTCTGAAGATCAGATTTATGAGGACGCAATGCTCGACGGTGTCAATGATATAAAATATGATGACGGAGTGATCGAGATTTCGACGGATACAACCGCCTGCCGCGATGTGCGCATTGCACTGGAAGAATTGGGCTACAGCTTTGTTTCGGCAGAAGTGGAGTATGTCCCCACGACATACACGGCAATTGAGGATCCTGAGCAGGCACAGAAGATGCAGAAGCTCATCGATATGCTTGAGGAAAATGACGACGTGCAGGAAGTCTACCATAACTGGGATATGCCGGAAGAGGACGACGAGGACTGATTCGGACAGAATAAGAAAGAGACTGCTGCTTGGCCAAACGCCGATAAAGAAGTATCGAAAAAAGCGAATTTTTTGGCCGACAAACAGGGCAGATGTAAAAACGGGCAAGAAGCCAACCGCTTTTTGCCCGTTTTTTTTCGTTTGTGGGAGTAAATCAAAATGTCACGCAATAGAACACGGCTTTCGGGAAGGAAGATATAAACCCTCTATACACGATATAAGATTTTTGGCCGCTCAATGCGCAAATCGATTCGTGATATTTCGAGAGCGAAAGCACTGTCTGTTTTTGCGCTCTTGAGCATCCATAAAATAGAAAAAATGCGGCATTGTCATAGTGATGCGGTTCGCTCATTTTCCTGCTGAAAATACAGACCGGTTCTGCTGTTTCTCAGCAAATTGAGAACGATCGGGAGCCCACACCGCCGAACCATCCTCTTTATTTTATCGTTTGCAGCAGCGCGATCCACTCCGATTCTCCTATGCCGTCGCTCAGTGACAACGAGTATGCAAACTCTCCGTCTGTCCAAATAGCAAGGGTATAGGCTTCACTGCTGCCTTTTAGGGCAGCGCCTATGCTGCCTGCCGATATTTCATTTATGAATTCATAAGAATTGTAATCTCCGCTTACGTCTTTCGTCCCAACGCCTTTTCTGAAAACGGCAGTTTGACCGGCGTCTGTATAGGTGATCTCTGCCATTTCTGTCCAATAGGCTGTATAGACGACATTTTGGGGATCAAAAGGCAAAGTGCCGGGTTCCTCCACTTTAAATCCAACGGTCTCAGACAGCTCTGTCACAGAAGAAACCTCCGTAATGCCGCTGTTTTCAAGAACAGGCGGTTCGGTAAAGGAATTCAGAAAATCGGGAATCGTCAATGCGCCGACAAACAGGAAGGCGAGGCAAGCCGCTGCCGCTGCAAAATACTTTACATTCGGAAAACGGAGAACCTTCGTCTGCCTCTTCTCTTCGAAATCCATGGTTTCGATCTTTTTTAAAATTCGGTCACGCATCTCAGGCGTAACTTTGATATGCTCGATTGCTTCATCATACTTTCTATTCAAAGTCGTACGCCTCCCTCAATACGGTTTTTAGTTTTTCTCTGCCCCGGGCCAAGTTAGATCGAACGGTAGCTTCTTTCATATTCAGGATTTGAGCAATTTGGGCAGTTTGATAGCCTTCGTAATAAAAGAGGTGCACTGCCTCACGGTATTTCTCCGGCAGAGTTTTTACCGCTTCCCAGACGAATGAAAGGTCGCTTCGGTTTTCTGCGGTCAACTCCTCCGTCAGCTCGTCTGTTTGACGGACGGCATTGTACTTTATGCGATTTTTACTCAGATTAGCAGCCGTGTGAAGAAGCCATGCTTTTTCATGGTCTTTTGTGTTCAGCGCAGGCGCTGCTTTAAGAAATTGAACCAGCGTGTCCTGCAGCACTTCTTCCGCATCCGCCGTATTATGAAGGTAGGAGTACGCCAGCCGCAGGACCGTATTGCCATACTCCTGAAGCATCCGTTCTGCTTGACGGTTGATTCCTTCACGGTCGTTTGCTTTTAAAAAACCGGCTTGGCCGTCAGCGCTTCCAAACAGCATCGCGGAAAGAAAGCGAAACATTTTTTTCAGAACATCTATGAAAGACGGAAAGCGCATTTCCACTGCAAGGCAATATTCCACATCATCCATCCTCTTCACGATTCAAAGGACAGGTCCGGTAAACCTGCCCCTTGAGCCGTACCAAAATTATTTTACACCATTTACAAGAGCCATCATTTCAATCCGGGAAAGAGTCGATTCGACGCTGATGGAATAAGTATACGTCCCATCTGTCCACAGAGCAAGAGAAAATAGATCGTTTTCGCCTTTGAGGGTTACGCCATCCACGGTTTCAATCTGTGCATACTCGTTATAATCGCCGCTGATATCCTCGGTTCCAAGTGCCTTGCGTATCAGCATATCGGAACCGTCTTCGCCGTAAAAAGCCTGAATCATTTCATTCTCAATCGCTTCCAGCATGTCGGCGGTTTTGGGCAGAGTCAAATCAAAGCCCGCCATTTCTTCGGCAGCAGCCAGCGTGCCGCAAAGCTGAAAGGGGCTGGGGGGCTGAAGGTTGTTTTCGTCGGGCTGGTTACCGGGTCCCCAAGCAGACGGGTCGCCGCCGATAGGCGAATTACCATCCTTGCTGACCGTTTTAATGAGATCGGTCATAGCGGTCTTGTCCATCGCTTCAGTGGCGTCGATAGAGTACGAATAGCCGCCTGCGTTCCAAACAGCGAGATTCACTTTTCCGTCAGAGCCTTTCATGTGAACGGTGATATCTTCTACATCTACATCGTTCTTTTCGGCAAACTCATTATAATTGCCGCTGATATCCCCGTCGCCGGTTCCTTTGCGGAAACGAATCTCGTTATCGTCGTTTTGAAAGATGACTTCGATCATGCCGTCGGTCTTGTTTGCCCGAAACACACAATCATCGTAGCCGTTGATCGCGGTGGGAACAGTGATCTCAATCCCCGAGGTCTTGATTGCTTCTTCCAGCGTGCCGCAGTCAAGATAGTTGCTGGGCGGCTGTACTGCGCCGGGTTTGTTAGGATTGTCTGCGGGTGTATTGCTGTTTCCGCAGGCAGTAAGCGAAAAGGCCAAAGCGGCGCCCATGGCGAGGGCAAAAAATTTTTTGAGCTTCATGGTAATCCTCCTGATTGGCTGTATGATTTTGAGCGGCGTTTTTGCCGCTTCACCCTATATACAATCGGGAGAAACGAAATGTTGCAATGATGAGTAAAATATTTTATCAGAACACGTTTTTGCGCCGCCCATGCTCCCCGTCACGCGGCCGCAAGAATATTGGGCCGCAAGCAAAGAAATATTTCTGCCGTAATCTGTGAACTGGCTGTTCGTTCCACTGTGGGCAGGCGAAGATTTTTTGCTTTGCCGCTTGGGCTTTAAAGAAATCTCTCTTTACGGTCCGAAAAGACCGCAAACCACATTGACGGCAGAGAAAACACGATAGAACATTACCTAAACCATGTCGCCTCGTATAAAGATGAAATAATTTCTTTGTAAGTGTGAGTTTTACGGCGCCGCTTCACTTTTTTCAGAATATAAATCTTCTCTTGTCAGCGGATACAAACGAATTTGCAGCAGATGGAGAAAAAAGCCTTTTTGCTTTTAAAAAAAGCTGCGCGGAAACAATTGTTTCTGCGCAGCTTTGCAGGGATCGATTGAGGTCAATCCTCGTAAGTGTGAGTTTTACGGCGCCGCCCCTCATCCTCATCCTCATCCTCATCCCAGTCCCATGTTGAGGAGGGGTCATAGTCTTCGCTTTCTTCGGTCTCTTCCTCGGGATTTTCCGAGCCGAAGTCATGGCTGCTGCAAATCTCGGGGATTGCGCTCGTCTTGTAATAGCCGACGCCTCGGTTCGTTTCAAGACCGGTCGAGGGATCGATGATGCTGCAGAATTCCTCATTAAACAGATGACCGGAGAGCTTGCAGTAGTTGAGTTGCACGACGTTGGCGTTTGAGCCGAAAGAAAAGTTTGCGGCCGGCAGGTTCTCATGCACGGTGCTCATGATGGTGCGCCAAATGATGGGCGGGGGATAGTAATGCCCGCTATAGCTGATTGTGGCGGGCGTGTCGTAACCAAGCCAGCATGCGCCGACATAGTACGGTGTAACACCGATAAACCACTGATTTTCGTCGTTCTGGGAGGTCCCCGTTTTGCCCGCGACCGGCATGGAACCAAAGCGGGAGCGGGTACCGGTGCCGGGAGCCGAATCCGTAACGCGCTGCAGAAGCTGATTCATGATCGTGGCGGTTTCCAGACTGATAACGCGCTTGGGAACGATCTTGTTTTCGAGAATCACATTGCCTTCGGAATCCAGAACCTTAGTGTAGGAATGCGGCTCATAATAGAGTCCGCCGTTTCCGAAAATCTGATAGCCGGCCGCCATTTCCAGCGGCGTGACGCCTTCTGTCATGGCGCCGATGGACATTGGCGCCAGATCGGCGTCGTCCGGATCGATAAGGCTGGTGAAGCCGAGAGAATTGGTCAGAAAATCAAAGCAGGTGCGGGCCGACAACGACTGTACCACCTTGACAGCGACGGTGTTGGTCGAGCGCTGAATCGCCTCGACGACAGGCATTCTGCCGTAATAATCGTTGTAGGCGTTCGCGGGCCAGAGCGATTCGGGGTCGTTCTCGTCAAGCAGAATCGGACTGTCCTCAATGATGGTGGAATAGTTGATGAGATTATACTCAAGAGCCAGCGCATAGGAAGCAAGCGGCTTGATGGAAGAACCCGGCTGGCGCTTGGCACTGGTGGCACGGTTGAAAACGCGAGCGCCCTCTTTTTCGCGGTTGGAGCCGACGATCGCTTTGATCTCGCCCTGCAGATCCAGAATGACGAAAGCCGACTCGGGATATTCCGCATTGTTGATGGTGGGGAAGGTCTCGCTCGTCGTGTAAGCGGTTTCCAGATATTCCTGCATATCCGGGTCCACCGTCGTGTAGATCCGAAGGCCGTCGGACCGAAGCGCTTCGCTCGCGCCTGCTTCCGTATAGCCCGCCTTTGCAACGAGGTCCTGCAGCACTTCGTCATAAACTGTGTCGATAAACCAGTTCTGTACGGTTGAGATGGACTCCGTATAAGACTCGGTCTGGAATACCATCTCCTGCGCGATGGCATCCTCATATTCTTCTTCCGTTAAAAGTTTCTGTTCCTTCATCAGCCAGAGTACGGTCAGCTGGCGATCCCGGTTGTTTTCCGGATGCATAAAAGGATTCCACTTGGTGGGGTTTTGAGTGATGGCGATGATCGAGGCGCATTCCGCCACGGTCAAATCACCGACATCCTTGCCGAAATAAAGATTGGCGGCCGCCTGCACTCCGTTTGTGCCGCTGCCGAGCGCGATCGTGTTGAGATATGTTTCAAGAATCTGCTCTTTGGAATAATTCTTTTCGAGATTGATCGCACGGAAAATTTCGCGGACTTTGCGGTCCACTCGGAACTCGTTGTCCGATGTAACGTTTTTGACGACCTGCTGTGTGATGGTGGACGCGCCGTAATAGTCCGTCGCAAAGGGATTCAGATAGTTGAGCGCGGCGCCGATAGTACGCTTGATATCGATGCCGGAATGCGACCAAAACCGCTTGTCCTCCACAGCGACCGCCGCGTCTTTCATTGCCTGCGGAATTTGATCATAGTCGACCCAGACACGGTTTTCATTGTTCTGTACGCGCTGCAGTTCGACAAATTCACCCGTATCGGAATCTTCTGCATAAATGATAGTGGTGTAGCTCATCGCGGCGCTGTCAAGTACGATGCGATCGCTGGAATCCAGCGTATTGAGTACGTAAACGGTCAAAACCGACGCGACGATGCAGCCGGTGATGATGCCGACCATGATGCAGACCGCCAAAGCCCGGCCCACCGTGCGCAGGAGCCCGTTCGATTTTTTGCGGCGAAAATGTTTGGGCTTTGCGGTGCTGGTTTCTTTGTTGGGCACCGGAATCCCTCCTCTTTATAAGATAAGCTTTATCTCAATAGTGTCGATTTTTTTCATCCCTGCGAATCACATGCGGGGACGCCTTTGGCTATTATAGCATAGAAGAGCGGTTTTGTGTATCGTTTTTTGCAAACTGCGCATAAGTGCGCATAAGGGCGTAAAATTCCTCCCACAATAATGCTGATAAAAAAGAGGCAGGTGAATTCGATGAAACGCATTCATGCCGCGCTGCTGGCGATGACGGCCGCGGCCGGAATCGGCATGGCGGCCGGATGGTATGAGGGGCGGCAGCAGACCGGTGAAGCTTCTCTTTCTGACACGCCCGCTGCGGCTGCCGCGCAGACCGCCGTGTCCGACGCGCAAAAATCTCGGTATCTGTTAGGACAGAAGGATGGGCGGCTTGCCGTGTTTCTCGACGGCGGCGAAGAACCTGAAATCGTATTCAACATCTACCTGCATCATTTACCG